>VBLP01000058.1 GCA_005887925.1 Deltaproteobacteria bacterium
TGCGCGATCTGATCGCGTCTCGTCGCGACCGCGCCGCCGCAGCGCCGGCTACGGGAGCTGCCGCTGGCAACTCGATGCGCCGGTTCGAGCGCATCGCGCGGCCGATACCGCTGTGCGCCTTGCGCGCATTTTGCGCGGCGACAATCTAGATCTGCGCGGTATGCATCATCACGCACGCGATCGACGGAGTCGTCACGCAGTCCAGCGGCGATGTAGCAGGGGCGCTCGATCGCGAACGAGTCTGTGATCGTTTCGTACAGCTGTAACGTTTCGCGCGCGGGGCGCCTCCCTGCACACGCCGAGCTCCTGGCGCGTGGCCATGTGCGCCCGCGGCGCGGCGAGCTTGGTCGCAAACCAATCAGGAGAACACACGTCATGGACAGAGTTCACGCACCGGCATCTCGCAGGTGGCTTCGTCCCACGATCGGCTCGCTGGCAGCAGGCGCGCTGGTGTGGGGACTCGCAGCAGGCACGACCGCGGCGACGCAGACCGCGAGCTTCACGCGGCAGATCCTCGCGCCGGTGGGTCCGGAAGCGCCGCTCGAGCTCCGCATGTTCCCGACCGCGGTGAAGGTCGACTCGCGCGGCCGCGTGATCACCGGACAGACCAGCGATCCGGTCAAGACCCTGGTCGGCGCCGAGTCCGCCGGCGTGCGCGCCGGGATCCAGCGCTTCACCAAGATCACGTTCGGTGCCCAGTACGACACCGGCCGTCCCAATGACTCGCACCGCGTCGATCCGAATCATCCGTCGCTCAGCTCGGGGAGCGAGCACTGGCCGTTCCGCAGCCAGCCATTCCGCAGCTGGCCCGATGCCGTGGCGGTGACTCCCAACGGTGCCAAGCTCTACGTCTCGCTGCCGGGCCGCGAGGGCTATCCCGACTTCCGGGTCGCCGTCGTCGACACCACCAACCGGATCGTGACCCGCTGGATCGATCTGCGTCCGTCGGGACAGACCCGCGCGACGCGGCCGATCAGCCTGCGGGTGTCGCCGCAGAATGCCGTGATCTCGGCCCAGCCGTACGTGGTCGTGGTCAACGAGTACGGCAACTTCGCGTCGGTGATCGACACCGGCACCGACACCGTGCTCGGCGAATTCGAGACCGACTTCTATGCCGAAGATCTGGTGTTCAACGCCACCGGCACGCGGCTCTACACCACGGATCGATTCAAGAACCAGGTCCACGCGTTCCGGATCGATCCCGGGCCGACGTTCACCGCGCTCGGCACGATCCCGACCGGCGCGACCGAGCTCGATCGCTCGCACCCGCGCGACCTCGACATCAGCGCCGACGGCAATACCCTCTACGTTGCCAACACCCTCGGCCATACCATCGCCGTCATCAACATTGCCAATGATGCCAATACCCTGGTCCGCACGATGCCGGTCGGCGGCCTGGCGACCGACGTCAAGATCGCCGGCCGCTGGGGCATCGTGTCCGGCCACGACACGAGCAACGTGATGAACGGCCCCGAGACCGGCCACGGCCTGCCGACGGTGCAGAACGGCGTCCCGATCCGCAACAACGGCCAGCCGCTCGGCTACCAGCCGCTGATGACCGACACGACCAAGGCGACCACGTTCGACGATCTCGGCAGCACGCTCAGCATCTTCGATACCGCGACCAACCAGTTCGTCTACCGCTACGTCGACGTCGATCGCGATCAGTCGCTGCTGGTCACGCCCGGCCAGACCGTCGACCTCGGCGACCACGAGGCCGCGTCGAAGATCATCCGCGGCAGCGGCCCCGAGCAGCTCTGGGTCAGGGGCAACTTCCTGTTCGTCGCGGAGATGCACTCCGACAAGGTCGAGGTGTTCGCGATCAACCAGAACCCGGCGTCGCCGTCGGGCGTCCTGTCGGCGCGCGGCTTCGAGCTCACCGGCGGCATCACCCCGCAGGGCATCACGGTGTCGCCCGACGGCCAGACCGTGTACGTCGCCAACATGCAGACCGAGGACGTGTCGATCCTGCACGTCGACGCCAGCGGCAACCTGACCCGCCAGGGCTTCGTCACCGTCGGCGTCACCGGCAGCACGCCGGACCCGACGCACGCCGGCTCGAACGGCTCGAACCTGTTCGCGACCGACGAGGAGGTCGGCCTGCGCTGGTTCTTCACCCAGTCGTATTCCGACGACGGCCAGAAGTCGTGCGGCCACTGCCACTGGCAGAGCCGCCACGACGGCAGCCAGTGGAATGTCGGCGCCAACGCGCTCGGCGGCGTCAAGGCCGTCCCGCAGAACAAGGACCTGTCCGACATCTGGCCCGAGTGGTTCGAGGGCCTCAACAACAACATGACGGCCTACGCGTCGGCGTGCAACGGCGAGCTGGTCAACGCCGAGCGCCAGACGACCCTGTTCCCGCAGGCCAACCTGACCGACCGGCTGGCCGCGCGCAACAGCTTCGTGCAGAACCAGACCGCCGCCAACTCCGCCGCGATCAATCGCCCCGAGCTGTCGGGTGACGCGCGGTCGATCGACTTCTACAAGATGGCCTTCGACCAGGTCCTGTGGACCCAGAACGAGACCCGCCGGCTGCCCAATCCGCGCGCGCAGTTCCCGACCTCCGCCGAGGCCTCCCAGATCGCCCGCGGCAAGCAGCTGTTCAGCACCGAGGTCAGCAGCGGCGGCGCCGGCTGCTCGAGCTGCCACCACAACGGCGACCAGACCGTCGACGGCCGCGTCAACGACACGTTCCAGGACTACAACATCCACGAGCCCGGCGTGATCAGCGAGACCACCGTCGACGGCGACGGCCCGTTCAAGCGGCTCAACGCCGACTACTTCTTCATCGAGGGTGGCCAGCCGCAGGACGAGGGCAGCCGGCAGAACATCTCGAGCCGCAACACCCGGCACCTGCGCAGCTTCTGGGACGGCGTGCCGCGATGGCTCCACCACGGCTTCGCCCACACCGTCCGCGAGATCCTCCTGCCGCCGGACTCGCCGCTGCTCCAGCCCGGCGAGCGCGGCTTCAACTTCCGCACCGTGCGCACCGACGCCACCCGCAAGGTCGCCGGCAGCTTCCTCGGCGGTGCGGCGATCGTGCTGCCGACCGAGGTGCCGATCGCGATCGCCGACTCGAGCGGCGCGCTCGGCGGCGACGGCAAGGGCCCGATCCTGGTCAGCCTCGACGCGCCGACCCGGATCGCCGCGCCCGACGTCGCCTACCCCGACGGCCGCCTGCTCGTCGATCAGCTCGGCACCGGCAACCTCGCGCCGCTGATCGTCGTCAACAACGGCGTCCGCCAGATCAACCCCGCGCTGGCGACCAACCACATCCAGGTGATCAAGGACACGCACGGCAAGACCTCGCAGCTGTCGCAGGCCGACCTCGACGCGCTGATCCTCTACGTCACGTCGCTGCAGTAGCGCACCGCCGGGCGAAACGACTCGCCGGCGCGCTCGATGGGCCACGTCGCCGCGGCGCGGTCGCAACCCCACGGTGCCGGCGCGCGCTGCGAGGCCAGCTGGTGCGCGCCCGGCGCCGGCGCGGACGCCGTGTCAGACGGCGGTGTCAGGCTCGCCGCATGAGCGCGCCCCCTCGCGGCCGGTGGTCCACCCTGCTGTCATGAAGCACGGACACGCCTTTCATCCGCTCGATCCGCGTGCGGCGCGCATGCGTCTAATCCTCGCGATCGCCGTCGGGCTGGTCGCATGGCTGCTCGCGCCGTGGCAGGTCTCGCTCGTCACCCGCGCGCTCCTGGCCTGGGACGTCGGCGGCCTCGTCCTGCTCGGCTTCGCGCTGCTCCTGATCACCCGCTCGGACAGCCGCGAGACCCGCCGCCGGGCCGCCGCGTACGATCCCGGCCGCCACGTGGTGTGGCTCATCGTGCTCGCCGGCAGCGCCGTCAGCCTGTTCGCGGCGGCTGCCGTGCTGCGCCAGGGCCATGCCGGCACGCCGTTCCTGCAAGGCCTCCACGTCGCGCTGTGCATCGCGACCGTCGCGATCTCGTGGCTGGTGACCCAGTCGGCGTTCACGCTGCGCTACGCGCACCTCTACTATCGCGACGCCGATCGCGAGGGCGGCATCGACTTCCCCGGACGCGAACCGCCCGACGACCCCGATTTCGCGTACTTCGCATTCACGATCGGGATGACCTTCCAGGTCTCGGACGCCACGATCTCGAGCCGGCCGATCCGCCGCACCGTCCTGGGCCAGGCGCTGCTGTCGTTCCTCTACAACACCGTCATCCTGGCCCTCGCCCTCAACCTGATCGTCGGCGAGCTGGGCTGAGGGCGCTCGAGCGGTCGTCACGAGGCGAGTTCGTCGGACCGCCGGTTGCGTTCGCAGACACAGGCGCGGCGTGCACTTGGAGGAGCTGAACGTAGGCGTGATCATTCATTCACGAGCCCGGGTCCACCAGGACACGCAGGATCAGAGGCGCGAGCTCCTTGTGGTCACTTGCGCGCTGGAGCGCGATCCGGATGGAGCCCGGCTGATTCAATCCCGAATTGTCGCTCTCGATCTTGAACGACGGGAGCCTCGTTACTATGCCGTCACCTGAATAGTCATACAGACAGTCGCCGAAGTTGAGCGTGACTGGTAGCGCGGGCAATGCGGCGACCCGAAATGATCCACTGCTCCCGACCTTTTCGATGTGCGTAATTGTCACCGACTCGCGGTCATGAGAGCACAAGTATACACGGATGTCGGATCCGCGGTCGACCAAGGCCTGCACGTCGGGCGTCAACGCGGAGATCGCGAAGCGGCCCGGCGAAAAGGCAAAGATTCCTCCGTAGCTGAATAGTGGCTTGCGTTGCTGCGATGATAGAAATTTGTAGGAGGAAGAGGATCCCTTCAGAGCATAGTCCGCGATGACGCCATAAGTGAGTATGCTCGTGTTGTGGATGAGGAATGCGTCCAGATTGATCAAGTCGGTATGGCTATATAGTTCGTGTACTGTGTCATTAATGATCAAGCTTTGAAGTATATTGCAGTCTACCAAGTTCCCATCGAAAGGCTGGATCCGGACGCGCTTGATTTCGATTCGCTTGTCATGGCGTATGACAAATAATTGACCGTATGGCCTCGTCCTGTAAGATGCCCTAAGCTGAGCAAAGAATGGTTTACTAACAAACTGAAGTGGGTATACTGCAGGAAGAGATGGAGAGGAGTAGTCGAGGAACATGGGTTCGGCAACGGTCTGGTTTGCAGGGAAGCATGCGAGGCCGAGATGCGTGCCATCATTCTCGTGGATCCACACCCCGGCTACGTACCCGTGCTGCATTGCCCAGCGATGTGCAGCGACATCCGGGTTCCCAGCAAAGATCTTTTCGAGCTCTGCGATCGTCGGGGAGACCAGCTGAGCTGCGTCGCGCTTCACGCAGATGACCCCAAGGTGCGTACCGTCGTTCTCGTGACTCCACTTGCCGGCAGCATAGCCATGCTGCATTGCCCATCGATGCGCAGCGACGTCTGGGTTTCCAGCAAAGATCTTCTCGAGCTCCGAGATCGATGGACTTTGCCACTCGACAGCATTGGAGGTAAGACAGATCACGCCAAGATGCGAGCCATCGTTTTCGTGATTCCAGATCCCGCCGACAAAGCCAACCTGGACTGCCCAGCGGTGCGCCGCAACATCCAGATTGTTCGGAAAGATCGACTCCAGTTCCATGCGTGAGGGTGAGGCGAGCCGAACGAGGGGGACCGATCGTGGCGAGTTGACTGTGATGTCAGGCGGCGATGTAGCAATGAAGACGGGTACGCGACAGCTGCTGGTCTTGCCCATATCGTTCGCCGCGGTCGCCGTGATGGTGTGTAGATCTCGACCGACCTGCACCTCGGCAGTCGCGCTGAACGCGACCCTCGTGAGCTTGCGGCCGGGAACAGGAACAACCGAGAGCTTTGCACGGATCGCCCTGTCATTGTCGATTTGAACCACGACGGAGTCGATCGTATGTGGCTCCGGTAGTCCTACAGCTGGCATGGGCTTGGTTCCTTCTGCGCATCGTGATACTGGGCGCGCTCCGCTGATGCATGTGCGACGCGCGTCATCACATCCCTCGCAGCATGAATGCATTTCGAATGCCATGACCACGATGTTGATCCATCGAGCATGCTCGACTGCCGCCAACGGCCGCAGGGCCGCACAAGACATCGGGTCTGTCACCGCGAATGAACGAGCCCGGCTCGACGGGACGCGGGCTACTGGTGATGTCAGCGGTGGGCAAGCTTGATATGTGAGTCACGTCGTCGTGCATCGTGGACACGGACGTGGAGAGTCGCAGTTACTGCGGATCAAGCCGCGGTTGCCGCAGACCTGTCGCGTGCACATGGTTCCGTGCATCGACCGCCGCTCGGTTGGCCGCGTCTCACACTTCCATTTTCCATGACCAGGCACCAGCGGCTCCGCTTGACGCTGCCTGCCCCCGTGGCCCGGTGCTGGCGTGGGAGGGCGATCGCCGATCGCGGTCTCGCCACCCATGGTGTACATGGCCGCGCACGCCTCGCGGCTGGTGACCGCGCTGCGACTGCGACGCCTGCACCGCCTCGAACGACGTTCGCGAACGTCTCGCCACCGCCCGTGAGGGTGGAGACCAGATCGCCGTCGAGCCTTCGGCGCACCTGAACGGATTGTCAGACCGCCGTGCGACGGTCGGGGCATGGACGGCCCAGCCGGTTCTCAGAAGTTTCACCTCGCGCAGCACGACGCGGTCGCGTGGCTGCGCGCGCTGCCGTCCGAGTCGGTGGACCTGGTGGTCACCGATCCGCCGTACGAGTCGCTCGAGAAGCACCGGGCGATCGGCACGACCACGCGGCTCAAGCACAGCAAGTCGTCGAGCAACGACTGGTTCGCGATCTTTCCCAACGCGCGGTTCCCCGAGCTGTTCGCGGAGCTCCACCGCGTGCTGCGGCGCAACACGCACTTCTACCTGTTCTGCGATCCCGAGACGATGTTCGTCGCCAAGCCGGCCGGCGAGCAGGCGGGGTTCAAGTTCTGGAAACCATTGATATGGAATAAAGTCAGAATTGGAATGGGATATCATTACCGGGCGCGTTACGAGTGCATCCTGTTCTTCGAGAAGGGCAAGCGCAAGCTGAACGACCTCGGCATCGCCGATATCATCGAGGCGCCGCGGATCTCGGGGGGCTATCCGGCGGAGAAGCCGGCGAAGGTGAGCGAGGTGCTGATCCGGCAGAGCACCGAGCCGGGGCTGCTGGTGATCGATCCCTTCATGGGCTCGGGGTCGGTCGGCGTCGCGGCGCTGACCAGCGGCCGGCGGTTTGCCGGCAACGACCTGTGCAAGGAGGCGGTCGATGCCACGCGCGCGCGGCTGTGCGAGGCGGGTGGATCGGAGGTCGGGAGCTTCGCTGCACTGGTAGAAGAGGCCGAGGCCGGGGAGCATGGCAGGGCAGGACGCATGCGGCCGAGCGAGCAGCTCGGGCTGTCGGGGCTGGAGGACAGGCCCGACACGGCGGAAGGCGCCAGCGGTGCACGCTAGGACATACGTGGCGAGTGGCGGAGTGCGGGCGGCGCTCGTCGGGCGATCGACCGTGATCAGCGCAACGGCGTCCGTCGGGCGAGGTGCGCCGACGAAGATGGTGGGCATCATGGCGGCGATGTTCGGGTGATCGGCGATGGGGCGCCAGGCACGCACGGAGATGAGCGGCAATGGCTTCCGCGATCTGATCGCGGCGTATATCCATCATCAGTACGGTGACCAAGGCCTCGTGGTCTATCGCGAGGTCGACCTGGGAAAGACGATCATCGCCAAGGACCGGCAGATCGACGTGTTCGTGATGCGGCCGGTCGATCAGAAGGCGATCGCGATCGAGTGCAAGTACCAGGACGTGCAGGGCACGGCCGACGAGAAGATCCCGTACGCGCTCGATGACCTCGCGGCGCTGTGGGTGCCGGGCTGTCTGGTCTACGCCGGCCGCGGATGGTCCAAGGGCGTGCTGCACCAGCTCGAGGCGTCGCGGCTGGCGGCGTACTGCTTGCCCGAGCGGCCGAGCCTGTCGCGCTCGAAGGCGACGCGCGAGCTCGATTACATCCTGGCCGCGACGTTCGGGTTCTGGGAGCAGATCCTGCCTGCGGCCAAGCGATACCGGCGCTGACGATGGCCGGCGGCTACTCGGGATCGCCGCTGGGCGGCGGAGCGAGCGGCGCGGGGGCCGAGATCTCGCCGCGCGCCCGGGCGTACTCGTCGAGCTTGCGGTAGAGCGTCTTGCGGTCCAGGCCGAGGCGCTGGGCGGCGCGCGTCTTGTTGCCGCCTTCATCCTCGAGGACGCGCTCGATGAACTCGCGCTCGAGATCGGCGAGGGACATCCGGCGGGCGACGGCGGCGCCGAGGAAGTCGGCGGAGCGCTTCTCGCGGACCTGCGGCGGCAGGTCGTCGTCGGCGATCAGCTCGCCCTGGCAGAGCGCGACGCCGCGCTCGAGGACGTTCATCAGCTCGCGCACGTTGCCGGGCCAGTGATAGGCGAGCAGGAGGTGCTGGGCCTCGGGCGAGAGCCGCATCCGGCGCGGCGGGATCTGGCGGGCGCCGAGCTGGGCGAGGACGTGCTGGGCGAGCGGGACGATGTCCTCGGGCCGCCCGCGCAGCGGCGGGAGATCGAGGTGGATGACGTTGAGCCGGTAGTAGAGGTCCTCGCGGAAGCTGCCGTCGGCGAGCATGGTCTCGAGGTTGCGGTTGGTCGCGGCGACGATCCGGACGTCGACCCGCTGGTTGCGGGTGGCGCCGAGCGGGCGGACCTCATGCTCCTGGAGGACGCGGAGCAGCTTGGCCTGCAGCGGCAGGGCGAGCTCGCCGATCTCGTCGAGGAAGATCGTGCCGGCGTCGGCCTCGACGAACAGGCCGGGCTTGTCGGCGCGCGCGTCGGTGAACGCGCCGCGCTTGTGGCCGAACAGCTCGCTCTCGATCAGGCCCTCGGGGACCGCGGCGAGGTTGACGCCGACGAACGGGCCGGAGGCGCGCGGCGAGTTGTAGTGGATCGCGCGCGCGATCAGCTCCTTGCCGGTGCCGCTCTCGCCGGTGATCAGGACCGACGCGGTCGACCCGGCGATGCGCTGGACCAGGGCGACGATGTCGCGCATCGCGCTGCTCTTGGCGATGATGTTGGCCAGGCCGTAGCGCTCCTCGACCTCGCGCTGGAGCCGCGCGACCTTGTTGCGCAGCGCGCGCTCGCCGAGCGCCTTGTCGGCGACCAGGAGGAGCTCCTCGATCTCGAACGGCTTGGCGATGTAGTCGTAGGCGCCGAGCTTGACGGCGCGGATCGCGGTCTCGATCGACGCGAACGCGGTGATCATCACGACGTGAGGCGGTTCGGGCAGCTGCATCACGCCGCGGATCAGGTCGAAGCCGTCCATCTCGGGCATCCGCAGGTCGGTGATGATCAGGTCGAACCGGGTGACACGCGCGAGCTCGAGGCCGGCCGCCGCGGTCGGCGCTGCCTCGACCGTGAAGCCGGCGTCGGACAGCTCCTCGGTGAGCAGGTCGCGCATCGCCGGGTCGTCCTCGACGACGAGCACGGATCCCGAGCGCTCCTGGGGCATCTCGAGTGGTTCTAGCACGGCCGGCGGCGGCGAAGGCTTGCGCTGGGCGACCATGGCTGCCGGGATCGAGACAGCGCGGGCGGCGGCGGGTTGCAGGCGGAACGGCCAAACGGCGCGGCGTCAGTGCCCGTGGCGGCGGCGGACGCGGCGGTGGTCGTGCTCCTCGTCGACCAGGCGGACGTAGTCGAGCGGCATGGTCGGCTCCTGCTGGGGCGGCTCGATCGGGCCGAGCTCGCGGACGCGCTCGCGGAACGCCTCGGCGATGTCCTCGAACGGCGGCAGGTCGTCGCGGCCGGACAGCGCGCCCGACAGCGCGGCCTCGCGGGCCTCGGCGACGAGCTCGAGCGCGACGTCGCGGGTGATCCGGCCGCGCCGGAGGACGTCCTGGACGCTGGTCGCGAGGTGGCCGAGCTCGAACTGGCCGGAGTCGAGCATCTCGAGCGCGACGAAGATGACCTGGCGCGCCGACAGCACGCGGTCGGCGTAGAGCACCAGCGCGGCCTGGAAGTAGTTGAACACCGGCACCAGGCGCGGGCCGTAGTGGCGGAAGCCGACCGGCGCCGAGCGGCGATCGAGGTGGATGAACAGCCGGTTGACCGCGTCCTGCTTGGGGACGCGCCGGGCGAGATCGAGGATCCGGGCCGCGTCGTCGTCGTAGGCGCGCGACGCGATCAGCACGCGCTCGAGGTCGGCGAGGGTGACGCGCTCGGCGACCAGGTCGGCGTACAGGCAGTAGATGATCGCGTCGGCCTCGGCGTCGTCGCCGAACAGGGTCTCGGCGGTGGCGGCGGCGCCGATCCGCGACTGCAGCATGGCGGGCAGCTTGTAAGGGATCTGGGCGCGCAGCGAGCGGAACCGGCCGCGCAGGAGGTTCTTGAGGTTATTCTTGAGGACGAACTCGTCGTAGGCGACGCCGTCGAGCGCGAGCTTGGCGGCGAGGACCTGGCGCATCTGGGTCGGGCTGCCCGAGACGATGCAGATGCGGTGGCCGTCTCGATCGCGCTGCGCGCCAGATCGCCGAGCGAGTCGAACTCGGTGCGCAGGTAGGTCTTGTCGAGGTCCCAGCGGAAGGTGTGGCGCGGCGGCGCGGCGCCGGGCGCCAGGCCCTCGGGGATGTGGTCGAGCAGGCCGAGGCGCTGGCCGAGCCGGCTCGGCAGCGTGGTCATCCGGGCCAGGCGGCCGAGCAGCGAGCGCGACGTCATGTCCCGGATTCGCCCGCCGCGTCGCCGGGCCGCGGCCGGCGGTTGGCCCGCTCGTCGAGCTCGGCCATCGTGCGCGCGATGTGGCCGCACAGGTTGCCGGCGAGCGCCTTGTGCGCGACCTTGATCGCGTTGGTCACCGCGTGGGCGTTGGACCGGCCGTGCGCCTTGATGAAGGGGTTGGTGAAGCCCAGGAGCGGCGCGCCGCCATACTGCTGCCAGTCGGTGATCGCCTTGAGCTGGTCGATCGCCGACGACAGCGCGATCAGGCCGAGCCGCCAGGCGAGGCGCTCCTTGTGAGCGTAGCGCGCGAGGCGGACGACGGTCTCCGAGACGCCCTCGAGCATCTTGAGCACGACGTTGCCGACGAATCCGGAGGTCACGACGACATCGGCGACGCCGCGCGGGATGTCGAGGCCCTCGATGTTGCCGATGAAGTTGAGCTCGGTGGTCTCGACCAGCGCGGCATGCGCGGCGACGATCGAGGCCGGGCCCTTGCCGGACTCGGTGCCATTGGACAGCAGGGCGACGCGCGGCCGCCGGTTCTGCGATACGAGCTTGGCGTACGCCGAGCCCATGACGGCGAAGCCGACCAGGTCCTCGGCGGCGGCGTCGATCGTGGCGCCGACGTCGAGGATCAGCGAGAACGGATCGTCCTTCTCGCCGCGCCGGAGCTCGGTGGGATAGACCGCGGCGAGCGCGGCGCGCCGCACGCCCTGGAGCAAGGTCCAGCGCCTGGCGCAGGCCAGGACGCTCGCGCCGGTGTTGCCGGCCGAGACCAGGGCATCGCCCTCGCCGCGGGCGACCAGATCGGCGGCGACGGCGATCGAGGCCTCGGGCTTGGCAGCGAGAGCCTCCGCCGGCTTCTCGTCCATCTCGATGAAGGTCGGGGCGTGATGCACCCGCACGCGGGAGCCGTCGTGGCGCATGCGTGGGAGGATGCGGCCGAGCGCGGCTGCATCGCCGACCAGGATGATCTCGGAGGAGGTGAGCGCGAGCGATGCCTCGGCCGCACCCTGCACGATCTCGTCGGGAGCGTGATCTCCTCCCATGGCGTCGACGACGATGCGGTGCATGGCGGTCATCTTGCCATACAAACCCCCGGACGACGCGGTGCGGCCAGGTCCGCTGTGCCGGGCGCGCCAGGAGATCGGCGCCGACCGACGCGGGCGTCTCGAAGTGACCGATCAGCCGCAGTCGACCTGGGCCGTCCCGATCGGGCACGGGAGGTCGTGGGTCTTTACCGGGCCGCCGCCCTCGACCATCTTGAGCGCGTCGTCCTTGAGCTGCTTCACGGTCTCTCGCCTGAGGGTGAGCTTGGACAGCTTCTTGAGGCTGGACTTCTTCATGCGGAGTTTCTACCACAGGCAATCCACATGCTGTGTATAGACTCGATAGTTCCTATCCGCATGATCTACAGAACAGCATGTCACGATAACCGATGACCGCCGTTCGCTGCCGGGCATGCGCGTTGCGGCAGGCGAACGGCGCTCAAGTCGCGAACTGCTCGACGGTGATCGAGGCCGCGCGTTGTCGGCTGTGGGGATGCATGATCGGGCGATTCCATCGCGGCTCGAACGTAGCTGAGCACACTGGCAATGATCGAGTTGATGAAAATCGTGCTCGATCAGTAACCAAGGAATGAGTCCGTTCGTGGAATGCCAGTCCGACAGCTTGACAGAGAGGTCACCTGCATCGAACGTGCGGTCTGTGGCTTCGTGCGGCCGAGCGGCAGCTCGCACAATCTTGTAGAGCGCCCGCGCGCGGTCCGAGCGCGAGCCGAACCCTGGCAGGAGGAGAGATATGATCAAGGCCAAGAAGCTCAAGCTCGCTCGCGAAACGATCGTCACGCTCCAGGCAAAG
>VBLP01000360.1:0-12489 GCA_005887925.1 Deltaproteobacteria bacterium
ATCACCGTTCTCGCCCGAGCCGCCGCGCGCATGGACCGGCGGCGGCCGGCACTGGGTCGCCGCCGAGCTCGTCGCCGAGGTCGCGTTCAGCGAGTGGACCGACGACGGCCGCCTCCGCCACCCGTCGTTCCAGGGCCTGCGGCTCGACAAGTCGCCGCGCGACGTCGTGCGCGAGGCCCCCGTCCGCGTCGGCCGCGACGCCACCGCCGCTCCCGCCGCCGCCGCCCAGCGCCGCGCTCGCAAACCCCGCGCGCGCTGATTATCCTTGCCCCATGTGTCGCAACATCCGCCCGCTGTTCAACTTCGAGCCGCCCGCGACCGACGACGAGATCCACGCCGCGGCGCTGCAGTACGTCCGCAAGGTGAGCGGCACCCGCAAGCCGAGCAGCCACAACATCGATCCGTTCGAGCGCGCGATCGCCGAGATCGCCGAGGCCACGCGCAAGCTGGTCGATTCCCTCGAGACCACCGCGCCCCCCAAGAACCGCGAGATCGAGGCCGCCAAGGCGCGCGAGCGCAGCGCCCAGCGCTACGGCTAGCCGCGGCCATGAGCCCGTATGAGCCCGCAGGGCGTAGCGCGCAGGAGAACGCCTACACGCGAGCTCGCCGGGGCTGCTGCGCGGCTGGGAGTCGGAGCCGCGCCCGCCGAATCACCACCCGTCCTGCGCGGACCCCGCGAGGTATGTGCGGCACAAGGCCCGGCCAATCGTAATCACGGTCGCGGCGTCCGACCCCATCCGCTCGCGGTCGCCCCTGGCGAGCTCGCGTTGACGGCTGGCGATCGCGCTATGAGGAGAACGTGGCGTTTGACAGGCTACAGACGACTGGGCCACGCAGTACCCGTTCAGGGCGATCTGGTATCTTCGGAAAGAATCAAAATCCGGCCCGGAGAATCCGCGCAGGCGTTAGCGCTGAGGAGCCTGTGGGCAACGCGCCGTTCCAACCGTGCCGTCGCTTCGCGTTGTCCATCAGGATCCTCAGCGAGGTCACGCGTTCTGCCAACCTCTGGGCCATGCAGTACCCGTTCAGGGCGATCTGGTGTCTTCGGAAAGAATCAAAATTCGACCCGGAGAATCCGCGCAGGCGTTAGCGCTGAGGAGCCTGTGGGCAACGCGCCGTTGCAACCGTGCCGTCGCTTCGCGTCGTCCATCAGGATCCTCAGCGAGGTCACGCGTTCTGCCAACCTCAGCGAGGTCACGCGTTCTGCCACCTCGGCGAGGTCATGCGCTCTGCCATCGTCGGCGAGGATGCGCATTGTATGACCTCGGCGAGATCACGCGTTTGCCTTGCCGCACCTACCCGTAGTGGCCACGGCAATGGAGGTTCCCGACCGTCGGACGGTGGTTGCGGGGTGCCAGCATTTTCGGAACCGGTTAGTTAGGTCGGAGCTCAGGTGTTCCAGGATCCGGTGCCCTGTATCAGGGATGTCCTTGGATCAAAACTGTGAGGGACCTATCAGGTCTGTACCCCTTGCATAGGCATTGTCTTCAGATCGTCACATGTGCAACCAGAAAAATATAGGAGATTTCAAGTTGACTCGAGGACATTCTCGAGCTAATCGGGCGGGGTGACGGTCAACAAACGTTCGAGAGCTCGGCAACAGCAGCGGCGCACAGCGCCGGAGCAGCTCGTGCTGTTCAAGCCGCGTGGCGGCAAGCGCCGCGGTGCCGGCCGTCCGCCGAAAGGTAAGCGGGCTGGTTCACCGCACAAGGCGCGGCCGTTTCTTCACGAGCGGTATCCGGTGCACGTCGTGCTGCGAGCCGTCAGCGCGGTCGGCAACCTCCGTCGTCGCTGCGTCTACCGGGCGATCCGCGAAGCCACGCTCACGAGCGCACGGCGAGAGAACTTCCGGATCGTGCACCTCAGCATCCAGCGCAACCATATCCACCTGCTCGTCGAGGCCGACGACAAGCGGGCGCTCGCATCCGGCATGCAGGGCTTCCAGATCTCGGCCGCCAAGCACCTCAATGCGGCGATCAGCAAGGGCAAGCCCGGGCCGCGGCGGCGAGGCGTCGTGTTTCCTGACCGCTACCATGCCGAGATCATCACCTCGCCCACGCAGGCGCGGCACGCGTTGAATTACGTGCTCTCGAACTGGCGGAAGCACAAGGAGGATCGCGCGCCGAAGCTGGCGGGCTGGAAGATCGACTGGTTCTCGAGCGCGGCGATGTTCCCCGGCTGGGCCGAGTACGGAGAGGAGGCGTTCCTGTGGCGTGGGCCTGAGACCTACGATCCGCTGATCGTTTACCAGCCGCGAACCTGGTTACTGCGGGTGGGCTGGACGCGCGGCGGGCCTCCGATCTCGTACCGGGAAGTTCCATCCACGAAGGGATAGTGGAGAGCGTCATGCATGTGCCCGGGACGTCGCTCCAGGCATCGCTGCTCTGGGTGAACCGGCGCTGATCGGCCGCGCGCTGGCCACGCCGGCGCGTCAGGTCGGGTAGGCTGCCGGCAGGTCCATCATGGCCACGGCGACGGCTTCCCTCCCCATCCTGGTCGCCGGCGGCGGCATCGGCGGGCTCGCGGCGGCGCTGGCGCTGGCGCGGCAGGGCTTCGCGGTGAAGGTCCTCGAGCAGGCCAGCGAGATCGGCGAGATCGGCGCCGGGATCCAGCTCGGGCCGAACGCGTTCTCGGCGTTTGACGCGCTCGGCGTCGGCGAGCCGGCGCGCAGCCGCGCCGTGTACACCGAGCGGCTGGTGCTGATGGACGCCGTCGACGAGTCCGAGGTCGCCCAGGTGCCGACCGGCGAGCCGTTCCGGGCGCGGTTCGGCAACCCCTACGCGGTGAGCCATCGCGCCGACATGCACCGGTCGCTGCTCGAGGGCGTGCAGGCGAGCGCGCGCATCGAGCTCGCGACGTCGACGCAGGTCGAGCGCGTCGAGCAGGACGCCGGCGGCGTCACGGCGGTCGACGCCGGCGGCGGCCGTCACCGCGGCGCGGCGCTGATCGCCTGCGACGGTGTCAAGTCCACCGTGCGGCAGCAGCTGGTCGGCGATCCGGTCCGCGTGTCGGGCCATGTCGTGTACCGCGCGGTCGTCGACGATCGCGACTTCCCCGCGGACCTCAAGTGGAACGCGCCGTGCGTGTGGGGCGGCCCCGACTGCCACCTGGTCCACTATCCGCTGCGGGGCGGCGAGCAGTGGAACGTGGTGGTCACCTTCCACAGCCGCCGCCAGGAGGAGTGGGGCGTCACCGACGGCAGCCGCGACGAGGTGATGTCGTACTTCGACGGCGTCGCCGCGCGGCCGCGCCAGCTGCTCGCCCTGCCCAGGAGCTGGCGGCGCTGGGCGACCGCCGACCGCGAGCCGATCGCGCGCTGGAGCTTCGGCCGCGTCACGCTGCTCGGCGACGCCGCGCACCCGATGCTGCAGTACATGGCCCAGGGCGCGTGCATGGCGCTCGAGGACGCGGTCACGCTCGGCGAGGCGGTGCGCGCCTCGGGCGGGGACCTGGCGGCCGGGTTCGCGCGCTACGAGCGCTGCCGCGTGGCGCGCACCGCGCGCGTCGTGCTGATGACGCGCGAGATGGGGCGGATCTACCACGCCAGGGGCGTCGAGCGCCTGGTCCGCAACGACCTGTGGAGGGACCGCACCCCGGCGCGCTGGTACGACGCGCTCGAATGGCTCTACGGCTGGCGCGTGGACGGTCTATCCTTCGGCTCGCCATGACCGCGAACCCCCAGCGCGACCAGTTCTATCGCAGCATCGAGCCCGAGAGCCTGGCGCCGCTGTGGCTGCGGCTCAAGACGCTCGTGCCCCGCGAACCGACGCCGACCGCGGTCGCCCACCGCTGGCGCTACGCCGACGTGCGGCCGCGCGTGCTCGAGTCCGCCCGGCACATCACCGCCGAGGAGGCCGAGCGCCGCGTCCTCATCCTCGAGAACCCCGGCCTGCGCGGCTCGTCGCAGGTCACCGGCAACCTGTTCGCCGGCCTGCAGCTGATCATGCCGGGCGAGACCGCGCCGTCGCACCGCCACACCCAGTCGGCGCTGCGCTTCATCGTCGAGGGCGACGGTGCGTACACCATGGTCGACAACCAGAAGGTCGTGATGCGGCCCGGCGACCTCGTGATCACGCCCGCGTGGCGCTGGCACAGCCACGGCAACGACACCGCGGGCCCGATGGTCTGGCTCGACGGCCTCGACATCCCGCTCGCGAAGTACTTCGGCGGGACGTTCCGCGAGGAGGCGCACGAGCGCGCGACCGCCGGCGACGATCCCGCGCCCCTGCCGCCGATCCACTTCCCCTACCGCGACACCCGCGCAGCGCTCGAGGCGATGCGGACGGGTGGCCGGATCGACTCGCACGCCGGATGCGTCGTGCGCTACCTCGACCCGGCCACCGGCAGCTGGGTGATGCCGACGATCGCGACGATGATGCGCCTGCTCCCGGCCGGCTTCACCTCGGCGCCGTACCGCTCGAGCGACAGCATGGTGTTCGCCGTCGTCGAGGGTCGCGGCGTGATCGACATCGCCGGCGCGGCCTTCGACCTCGCGCCGCACGACGTCGCGGTCGTCCCCGGCTGGCTGACCTACACGATCCGCGCCGACGACGATCTCGTCCTGTTCTCGTACTCGGAGCGCGCCGCGCAGGACAAGCTCGGGTTCTTCCGCGAGCAGCGCCTGTGATCCGGCGGGCGCGGCCTCCGGATCTGGACTGAGCTCAGCCGGTCGATGACAGCGGCAGGTCGATCGTGAGCTCGGTGCCGCTCCCCGGTGTCGAGGTGATGACGACGGAGCCGCCGTGCTCCTGGGCGAGGCAGCGGATCACGTCCATGCCGATGCCGCGGCCGGACACCGAGGTGACGGTGCGTGCGGTGGAGAAGCCGGGATGGAACAGGAGATCGAGCAGCGCGGGGGGGCCGGCGGCGGCCGCGTCGTCGGGCGATAGCAGGCCGCGCTCGACGGCGACCTGCCGGATCCGCTCGATGGCGACGCCGCGCCCGTCGTCGCGCACCGTCACGAGCAGGCGCTCGCCCGTCGCGTACGCCGCGACCTCGATCGTACCGTCGGGCGGCTTGCCGGCGGCGAGTCGGTCGGCGGATGACTCCAGGCCGTGGTCGAGCGCGTTGCGCACGGCGTGGATCAGGATCTCGCCGACGACGCGCGCGATCTCGGGGGCGACGAGGACGTTGCCGAGCTCGACCTCGCCGCCGACGCGCTTGTCGAGATCGGCGGCGAGGGTGCGGATCATCCGCTCGAGCCGGCGCGCGAGCGGGGTGAGCGGCACCCATGCGAGGCGCTTGACGATGGCGCGCAGCGGTGCGAGCTCGTCGTCGGCGAGCCGCGGCGAGAGCCGGTCGAGCGCGCGCAGCAGGTCGCGCTGGGCGCGCTGGAAGCACACCGCGGCATCGTCGCGCGGGCGGCCGGGCTCGAACATCACGGGCGCGTCGATCGACAGCGCGCTGGCGCGCCGCGTGGCCAGGGGGTCGGTGTCGGCGAACGCCGCGACGAGGCTCGGCACGCCGGCCTGCGACATGACCTCGACGAAGCCGGCGATCGAGCCGCTGCCGTCGGGGGTGTTCAGCCACGACCGCATCGTGACCAGGAGCGAGGGGCCGGCGTCGAGCGCGGAGATCTCGCGGTAGACCGAAGCGTAGAGCTCGATCTGGCGGTCGACCATCGCGATCTCGTCGAGCGCGTCCGGGGCGATGTCGGCGCCGGAGGCGAGCAGCTCGAGCGCGTCGGCCGCCACGATGGACTGCGCGTGGAGCGCCCGCATGCTCGCGCGCTCGCTGGCGGCGCGGATCACGTCGATCGCGCGGCTCGCGACGGCGGTGGCGCTGCGGTCGCCCCGGCGCAGCCGGACGATCGAGAGCTGGAGATCGACGAGCACCGGCCGGCACTCGCGGAGCAGCTCGGTCATCGCGTCATCGATCTCGCCGCGCGGCCGGGCGGCGAGGATCGCGGCGCGGAGCTNNGCAAGGTCTCGATCGCGGCCTCCGTGTCGTGCGCGAGATCGGCGATCGCCTGCAGGCGGGTGCCGCGGGTCGCGCCCTTGATGGTGTGCATCGCGCGGAACATCCGGTGGACGGCCGGGCGCGCGCTGCGGTCGCGCTCGAGGTAGTGCAGGCTGGCCTCGCACTCGTCGAGCAGCGCGAGCGCATCGACGCAGATCCGGTTGGTCTCGACGGGATCCTCGCGCTCGATGCGCGGCGCGGCGGCCGCCGCGAGCACGAAGGCGGCGACGCCGATGATGGTCTCGCCGTCGGCGATCGGGCTCCAGGTCACGAGCAGCGTCTTGCCGTCGCGGCGATGCAGCTCGTTCGGCGCGTCGGCCACGAACACCGGCCACGCCGCCACCGGCCCGCCGATCGCCGAGGCCAGCAGCAGCTGGACCCGCACCGCGTCCGGCGCGTCGTCGTCGATGTCGAGGGCGCGAACGGCGTCGCCGTCGGCGGCGAGCGGAGGCGCCGCGGGGCCGAGCCAGGCATGCGCGATCTGGCCGGTCGCATCGAGCTCGAGCGTGGCGCCGGGAAACCGCGGGATCGGCCGCGGCTCGGTCCGGCTCGCGGTGCGCTCGGCGGGCTCGCCGCGCTCGGCTTGCTCGGCGGCGGGCTCGGCGCGATCGAGCTCGGACGGCTCCGGCGTGATCCCCGAGGTGCTGAGCACCTCGATCACGCGGAGCAGGAAGCTCGTGGTGGCGTCGCGGTCAGGCGCGGGTGACACGGATCAGCTCCCGCGTCGTGGTGATGCCGGCGAGCCAGAGCCGGAGCGCCTCGTAGCGCATGGTGCGAAACCCCTTCTGGACCGCGGCCGCGCGCATCTCGTCGACGGCGGCGCGCCGTGTGATCATCGCGCGCATGGCGTCGTCGACCGAGAACAGCTCGCGGACCGCGACGCGCCCGAGGTAGCCGGTGCCGTGGCAGGCGGCGCAGCCGCGGCCGCGCGCGACCTGCGTGCCGGGCGGGACCTGCGGCAGCCCGAGCGCGGACAGCTCGGCGGCGTCGGGCTTGTACAGCTCGCGGCAGGTCTTGCACACGCAGCGCGCGAGGCGCTGCGACACCACGCCGATCAGCGCCGGGGCCACCAGGTACGGCTCGACGCCGAGCTCGAGCAGCCGGATGATCGAGCTCGGTGCATCGTTGGTGTGCAGCGAGGTCAGCACGAGGTGGCCGGTCAGCGCGGCCTCGGCGGCGAGCACGCCGGTCTCCTGGTCGCGGACCTCGCCGACGAGGATGACGTCGGGGTCCTGGCGCAGGATCGAGCGCAGCGCGCTGGAGAACGTCAGGCCGCGCTTGGGCGCGACCTGGACCTGGCTGATGCCGCCGATCTGGTATTCGACGGGATCCTCGACGGACACCACGTTGATCTCGGGGGTGCGCACGGCGTTGAGCGCGGCGTACAGCGTCGTGCTCTTGCCCGAGCCGGTCGGACCGGTGACCAGCACCAGGCCGTAGGCCGCGCGCACCATGCGCAGGAACTCGTCGCGCTGCTTGGGCTCGAAGCCGAGCGCGTCGAGCGACTGCACGGCGCGGCGGTTGTCGAGCAGGCGGCACACGACCTTTTCGCCCCAGTAGGTCGGCAGCACGGACACGCGGAGGTCGATGTCGCCGGCGGCCGACGGCAGCTTGATCCGGCCGTCCTGCGGGACGTGGTGCAGCGAGATGTCGAGGTTCCCCAGCACCTTGATGCGCGACACGATCGCGGCGTGGAGCTCGATCGGGCGGCTCTCGATCTGGCGCAGCGCGCCGTCGACGCGGAACCGCACGATGGTCTCGCGCTCGGTCGCCTCGATGTGGATGTCGCTCGCGCGCTGCTCGATCGCGCCCGCGATGATCGAGTTGACGATGCTCGAGGCCGCGGCCAGGTCCTCCTGGCTGACGTCGACCGTGTCCTCGGTCGGCGCGCGGCGGGTCTCGTAGAGCCGGGCCTGCGCGCGCTCGATCTCGCCCGGCGTCGCGATCACGACGGTCACCGCGCGGCGGTGCTGGCGCGCGAGCCAGTCGAACACCGCCAGCTGCGTCGGATCCGACGCCGCGATCGAGATCTCCTGGACGGTCGCGAACACCGGCACGATGCGGTGCTTGACCGCGGCGGTGTGGGGCAAGAGGTTCGCCAGATCGAGCGCGAGCTCGACGGTGTCGAGCGCCAGCCGCGGGAGCTGGAACTGCGCCGCGACCGCGTCGTAGAGCTGCTCGATCGTGCCGAACCCGGCGCGGGCGAGCGCGGCGGGCTTGGGGTTGCGCTCGCGCAGCAGCTCGAGCGGGACACGGACCCGCGCTGCGGCGTCGTCGGGTGCGGCGCCCGCGGCGCGCTGCGGTGCGCGCATCGACATCGTCAGGTCCTTCATGGCGCCGCTCCGAACAGGCGATCGAGGTGGTCCTGGCTGATCCCGACCTCGGGCAGCTCGGGCTCGTCGGCGCTGGTCGCGAACGGCTCGAACAGGCCGGCGAGCTCGTCGACCGTCCACGGCGTCGAGCTCGCCGTTGCCGTCGCGGTCGCCGCTGCCGCCGCCATCACCGCCGGTGACGCGGCGACCTCCAGCCGCGGCCGGAGCTCACCGGCGTGCAGCGGCGCGCCGCAGCCGCCGCAGAACCGATCGCCGCGGTCGTTGGCAAAGCCACAGCTCCGGCACGCCGGATCGAAGTTGCAGCCGCAGCCGCCGCAGTAGCGGCGCGCCGGCTGGTTGGCGCGCTGACACGCGGGGCAGATCACGGCGCGCTGCCCGGCCGGCCGGCGGGGCCGTTCAGCACGAGCTGGAAGATCTGCTCGGCGCGGGCCGCGTCGAACGGCTTCAGCAGGTAGTGCCGGACCCCGGCGCGCTGGCACGCGACGATCTTGTCGCGCGTGGTCAGCGACGTGCACATCACGACGCGCGCCGCCGGATACATCCGCAAGAGCTCGATCGCCGCGGTGACGCCGTCCTTGCCGGGCATGACGATGTCGAGCGTCATCAGGTCGGGTCGGTGCTGCTCGTACAGCGCCTGGACCTGATCTCCGGACGCCGCCTCCGCCGCCACCGTCACGCCGACGCGGCCCAGGATCTGGCGCAGCTGGACCCGGACGAGGGGAGAGTCATCGACGATCACCGCGGTGGGCATGCGTACCCAGCGAATCGGCCATCGCTGCAGATATGAAGGCCCGCAGCGCGACCGGCGCACCGGGATCTCGCTGTCAGAAGCTCCCCGACGAGCGATCGCCGTCGACGAACAGCGTGATCGGGAGCGGCCGCACGCCGCCAGCATACTTCAGTTACACGACTGGCTGCAGATCGACGACACCTCGCCCACGCACTGGTTGTCCCACTGGGTGTTGCAGCAGAACGAATCGGCGGCGCAGATCTTCTGGGCGCAGCTGTCGCACGACGAGGTCAGCTTGCCGCCGGTCGCGCAGATCGGGTGGGCGCAGGTACCGCCGCCGCAGGTCTGGTGGCAGACCGAGGCGACCTCGCCGACGCAGATCGAGTCCCACGAGCTGTTGCAGCAGAACGAGTCGGCGGCGCAGACCTGCTGGGCGCACGGATCGCACGACGCGGTGAGCTTGCCGCCCGTCGAGCAGATCGGGTGGCTGCACGAGCCGCCGCCGGTGCAGGTGCCGCCCGGGCTGCAGGTCGTGCCGCTGCCGCAGCTGCCGCAGCTGCCGCCGCAGCCGTCATCGCCGCAGGTCTTGCCGCTGCAGCTCGGGCTGCAGGTACCGCCGCCGCCGAGCGCGGTGCCGTTGGGCGTGCCGATCCCGGTCGGGCCGTCCCAGCCGGCGCCCGCGTTGCACAGGATGTTGCCGCACGAGCCGTTCTTGCCGGTGGTGACATCGAAGAACTGCGAGGCGTGCTGGTAGGCGTAGCTCGGCGGCTGACCGGCGATGCCGAAGCGCGCGTAGACGCCGGTGACGAACGGGGTCGAGGCGCTGGTGCCGCCGACGACGATCCAGCCGCCGGCGCCCGCGTTGAACACGGCGAGGCCGGTGTTGGGGTCGCCGACCGCCGACACGTCGGAGGTCGCCTTGTGCGCGCACACGGTCTGGGTCTGCCAGCTCGGCTTGGCGAGCGAGTTGCTGCACGCGCTGCCTCCCGAGCTCCATGCGCCCTCGGTCCAGCCGCGCGCGTTGCTCGTCGACTTGACCAGGCTCGTGCCGCCGACGCCGGTCACGTGCGGCGACGTGCCGGGATAGTCGGGGCCCTGGCCGCCGTCGTTGAAGCCGCTGTCGCCGGTCGCCACGAACGTGCCGACGGCCGTGGTGTGGGTGAAGAACGCCTCGAACGACGACTCGTTGCCGGACTCGGGGCCGCCCCAGCTGTTGCTGATCGCGACGACGCCGGGGATGGTCAGCGCGCCGTTCTGGGCCTGGAACAGCCCGTCGCCCTGGTCGTCCTGCGCCTCGACGAGCACGAGGTTGCAGCTCGGGCACGCGGCGCTCGCCAGGTCGAGGTCGAGCGCGGCCTCGACGGTCCAGTCGTCGCCGGGCGGAGGCGCGCCGGGCAGCGGCGAGGTCTGGCCGTTCTGGTTCACCTTCTTGAAGCAGCCGTTGGCCGAGGTGCACGGCGGCAGGCCGAACTGGCTGCGGTAGGTCGCCAGGTCGGTCTCGGCGTTGGCGTAGTTGAACGCGTCGACGATCGCGATCGTGACCTTCGGGCTCGGCGCGCCGGTGAGCTTGTACGCGCTGGCAAGATCTGCCGGGCCGAAGCCCTGCGGCGCCGCAAACGGCTTGATGTGCGCGTTCTCGTCGGTGCGGACCCGCGCGAAGCAGCCCCATCGGCCGGCGCAGACGCGCTGCTGCGGCTGCTGCTGGATCGTCCCCAGCTCGTCGGCCTGGCGATCTCCGTTGTCCTCGCGTTCGGCAGAGGCACAGCTCGCGAGGACCAGCGCGCTGGCCAGGGCGCCGGCTAGCGCGCCGGCAATCGTGAAGCTCGATCGGATGGCGGTCATGGACCGCGACCTCGTTCATCCGAGGTGCCAGGATCAGCTGCGCGAGTTGTGCAGCCGGCGGCCTTGCCGACCGCCCGGACCTCGCCGCTGTGCGGTGCGGCCACAACAAGACGCAAGAATGGTATGCGACGCGATATTTACCGTGTTTTAACCTTCGAGTTGGTAAGCCAGTGTGCGTCAGGAAACGCCATGTGACGCAAATTTATGCAGCGACCAAAGTCACCGCCCAGATGAGCTATGTCATTGTTAAAGCGATTGTTAAAGCCGATCGCCGCGACAGACCGTCACACCGGCGACCTGCGTAGCCTCTACGACAATGTGTGTCTAACGGCGATCCTCGCGTGCCCAAACCGACCCAACTTTCGGACCAGAATTCGTAACCAGCCGAACGGTCGGCAAGGCGATGACGCACAACAAGCAGGGACCTGGCTGGCGTACAGTCCGGTCATGCTCGATGAGTCGATGAACGAGTGGCTGCGGGGGCTGCTTGATCGCCATGGGGCCATCGCGGGGACGGTGCACCTCGTGCGAGGGGATGCCCTCGAGATCACTGCTGCACACAATATCCCACCCAAGGTCCAGGAAGTCACCGCCCGGATCCCGCTCGGCAAGGGGATGGCCGGCCTCGCCTGGCAGCACGACAGGCCGGTCTCGACGTGCAACCTGCAGGAGGACGCCTCGGGCGCGGTCAAGCCGGGCGCGAAGGCCGTCGACGGCAAGGCGGCGGTGGCGCTGCCGGTGCACGACCCCTCGGGCATGATCCGCGCCGTGGTCGGCCTGGCCTGGGCCGACGAGCGCGAGCTACCCGAGGCCCTCGTGGCGCGGATCGCCGGCGACGCGGCCTCGCTGCCGTGAGCGTGGGGACACCGAATGCCAACGCGGCTCGTCGTGGGCAACCGCGAGCAGATGGGCTCGGGCGCCGCGATCGTGATCAGGATTGGCCGGGTCTTGTCCCGCATTTAGTCGCGCCGTCGCGCAGGAACCGGTGGCCCTTCGGCGGGCGCGGTCCCCGACGCCCATCGCGCAGCAGCCCACGGCGAGCCGCGTGCGCGCTCTCCTGGGCTCCATGTCCTACGGGCTCCTAGCCGACGAGGTCGGTGATCGCCGCGACGACCTGGGGCACGCGGTGGCCGGTGGTGTCGATCGTGTGGTCGGCGCGCGCGTAGAGCGCGCTGCGCGCGGCGAGCAGGGCGCGCAGCTCGGCGAACGCGTGCGGGTTCTCGGCCATCGGGCGCAGGTCGCCCTGCGCGACGACGCGGTTCCAGTGGTCCTCGGCGTGCGCGCGGAGCCAGATCGTGCGGCACCGGGTGCGCAGCAGCGCGAAGCTGGTCGGGTCGTTGACGATCGAGCCGCCGGTGGCGAGCACCATCGGGGATGGCTCGGCGAGCAGCTGGGTCAGGACCTCGCGCTCGATCCGGCGATAGTAGGCCTCGCCGTGCAGCGCGAACACCTCGCCGAGCGGCAGGCCTGCCGTCTGCTCGATCCGCTGATCGAGCTCGACGAACGGCACGCCGAGGCGCCGGGCGAGCGCGCTTCCGACGGAGGACTTGCCGGCGCCGCGCACCCCGAGCAGCGCGATCGGCTCGAGCTCGCCGGCGGCGTCGGCGGGGCCGAGCAGCACCGACG
>VBLP01000360.1:12537-17223 GCA_005887925.1 Deltaproteobacteria bacterium
TCGCGGCGCGACCAGCCGAGCCGGTCGCGCTGGCGTCGTACTGCGGCGCCGACGGCCTCCAGGTAGCGGTCCACGGATGCAATATAGTGCAGTTCGGAACCACGTGACAAGCAGTAAATTGCTTGATACGACGACGGTATGGATCCGACGCAGTTCGAGACGCATCCGTCTCGCTACCGGCACTGGAAGCTGAGCCTGGCCGGCGACACCGCGACGCTGGTGATGGCGGTCGACGGCGACCATCCGCATCGCGCGGGGTACGAGCTCAAGCTCAACTCGTACGACCTCGCCGTGGACATCGAGCTCGCCGCCGCGATCCAGCGCCTGCGCTTCGAGCACCCCGAGGTCAAGGTCGTGGTGATCACCGCCGAGCTCGACCGCGTGTTCTGCTCGGGCGCGAACATCTACATGCTCGGCCAGTCGAGCCACTCGTTCAAGGTCAACTTCTGCAAGTTCACCAACGAGACCCGGCTCTACCTCGAGGACGCCTCGGCCAGTTCCGGGCTGGCGTCGCTGTGCGCCTGCAAGGGCAGCACGGCCGGCGGCGGCTACGAGCTCGCGCTGGCGTGCGACGAGGCGATGCTGGTCGACGACGGCAACTCGGCGGTGTCGTTCCCCGAGACGCCGCTGCTCGCGGTCCTGCCCGGCACGGGAGGGCTGACCCGGCTGGTCGACAAGCGCAAGGTCCGGCGCGATCGCGCGGACGTGTTCTGCACCACCGCCGAGGGCATCAAGGGCAAGCGCGCCAGGGACTGGGGCCTGGTCGATCACGTGGTGTCGCGCAGCAAGTGGGACGAGGCGGTCGCCGAGCGGGCGCGCGCGCTCGCGGCGAAGCAGACGGTCGTGCGCGGCCCGGCGGTCGCGCTGAGCGAGCTCGCGCCCAAGATCACGGACCGGGCGATCACGTACCGCCACGTCGAGATCGCGATCGACCCAGGCGCGCGGACGGCAAACCTCGTGATCCAGGGCCCGGAGGCGGCGCCGCCGGCCGAGCTGGGCGATCCGCGCGGTGGGCCGGGCCTCGCCGACGTCTGGGCGCTGCGCGCGTTCCGCGAGCTCGACAACGCGCTGCTGCGGCTGCGCTTCGACCTGCCCGACATCGGCGTCGTCACGGTGCGGACCAGCGGCGATCCGGAGCTCGTCGTCGCGCACGACGAGGCGCTGGCGAAGTCGGCGACCGGGTTCGCCCGCGAGGTGCGGCTCCTGCAGCGCCGCGTGCTCAAGCGGTTCGACAACACCGCGCGCAGCTTCTACGCGGTCGCCGATCGCGGTGATGCGTGCTTCGCCGGCTGCCTGCTCGAGCTCGCGCTCGGCGCCGATCGCTTCTACATGCGGATCGACAAGGACGGTGCGATCGCCGCGGCGACCTCGGCCGCCAACGAGGGGTTCATGACCATGTCATCGGGGCTGTCGCGGCTCGACGCGCGGTTCTACGGCGATCCGGACCGCGCCCAGAAGGTGCTGGCGCGCGGCAGCGAGGGGCCGATCCCGTCGGAGGAGGCCGAGGAGCTCGGGATCGCGACGATCGCGGCCGACGACATCGACTTCGAGGACGAGCTGCGGATCGCGATCGAGGAGCGCGCGTCGCTGTCGCCCGATGCGCTGACCGGCATGGAGCAGTCGCTGCGCTTCGTCGGCCCCGAGACGCTCGAGACCAAGATCTTCGGCCGCCTGTCGGCCTGGCAGAACTGGATCTTCACCCGCGCCAACTCGACGGGCGAGCATGGCGCACTCACGCTGTACGGCCAGCCGGAGCGGCCGCAGTTCCAGTGGAAGAGGACGTAATCATGACCTCCGTGCTCACCGACGAGAAGATCCCCAACAACGTCAACCTGGCGGGCGACAAGCGCCTGCAGCGCGCGCTCGAGGCGTGGCAGCCGCAGTTCATCGACTGGTGGAAGGAGATGGGGCCGGTCGGCTGGCAGGAGCGCGACGTCTACCTGCGGACCGCGGTGTCGGTCGAGACCGACGGCTGGGCGCACTTCGACTACGTCAAGATGCCCGAGTACCGCTGGGGCATCTTCCTCGAGCCCAGGCAGCCGGGCCGGACCCACGGGTTCGGCGACTTCCACGGCCAGCCGGTGTGGGACGAGGTCCCGGGCGAGTTTCGCAACATGCTGCGGCGGCTGGTCGTGACCCAGGGTGACACCGAGCCGGCCAGCGTCGAGCAGCAGCGCGACCTCGGCGCGACCGCGCCGTCGCTCTACGACCTGCGCAACCTGTTCCAGGTCAACGTCGAGGAAGGCCGCCACCTGTGGGCGATGGTGTATATATTGTTCACCTACTTCGGCCGCGACGGCCGCGAGGAGGCCGAGGAGCTCCTGGCGCGCCGCTCGGGCGACCGCGACAAGCCGCGCATCCTCGGCGCGTTCAACGAGCCGACCTCGCACTGGCTGTCGTTCTTCATGTTCACGATGTTCACCGATCGCGACGGCAAGTATCAGCTGAGCGCGCTCGCCGAGAGCGGCTTCGATCCGCTGGCGCGGACCTGCCGGTTCATGCTGACCGAGGAGGCCCACCACATGTTCGTCGGCGAGACCGGGGTGCAGCGCGTGGTCAAGCGCGCCTGCGAGCTGATGAAGCAGGACGGAAACGGCGATCCGCGCGCGCTCGGCGGCATCGACCTGCCGACGATCCAGAAGTACCTGAACCTGTGGTACTCGCTGTCGCTCGATCTGTTCGGCGGCGATGTGTCGTCGAACGCGGCGGATGCGTTCGCCGCCGGGCTCAAGGGCCGCTACAAGGAGGACCGCTACGACGAGCACAAGCTGGTCGGCTCGCACTTCGCGATGGACGTGCTCGAGGGCGGCAAGGTCGTCCACAAGGACATCGCGATGCGCAACGCGCTCAACGAAGTGCTGCGCACCGAGTACATCAAGGACTGCCAGCGCGGCGTCGACCGCTGGAACAAGACGATCAAGGACGAGGGCATCGACTTCGAGCTGCGCCTGCCGTCGAACAAGTTCCACCGCCAGATCGGCATGTGGGCCGGGGAGTCGTTCACGCCGGACGGCGAGCACATCGACGCGGCGACGTGGGCCGCGCGGCGCGGCGAGTGGTTGCCCGACGACGCCGACGAGGTCTACATCAAGAGCCTGATGCACCCGGTCTACGAGCCCGGCAAGATGGCGAGCTGGATCGCGCCGCCGGCCAAGGGCATCAACGGACTACCAGGCGAGTTCGTCTACGTCCGCGTCTGAGGCCAGGATCAGCGCGCGCTGAGCGGGTGGGCATCGCCCCCGACGCCGGGCGAGCTCGTCAGTGCGGCTTCTCGCCGCCGTCGCACGGGTCGCCGGTGCGCTGCACCGGGGTTGGCTTGGCGTCGGGCGACGGGGACTTCTTGTCCTCGGTCTGCTCGGTCGGGGCCGGAGCGGCCGGCTTGGCCGCGGGTTTCTTTGCGCCACACGCTGCACAGATCAGCAGGAGAAGGCCAAGTTTCCTCATCGCGACCATCCTAGCGGATGTCGCGGCCGGTGCGCTACTTCGTGCCCGCCGAGCTCGCCGCGATGCCCGCGATCGGGAGGCGGATCCGGAAGATCGTGCCTCGGCCGACCTCGGTATCGAAGCTCAGGCTGCCGTGGTGGCGGTCGACGACGCAGGCGTGGACGATCGCGAGACCCTGGCCGGTGCCCTGATCGATCGGCTTGGTCGTGAAGAACGGCTCGAAGATCCGATCGCGATGCTCGGGCCGGATGCCGGTGCCGGTGTCGGCGACGGCGATCTCGACGAAGCTGCCGCCGGTACAGCTCGAGATCGTGATCCGTCCGAGCGGACCGGCGCCGCCGCGGGCGTCGCGGATGGCGTGCGCCGCGTTGATCACGAGGTTGAGCACCGCCTGCGAGATGTCGGCCTCGTCGCAGTGGATCGGCGGAAGCGCGGCGAGCTCGAGCGCGACCTCGGCGCAGTACTTGTACTCGCCCTCGGCGAGCGCCAGGGCGGCGCGGATCGCGTGGTCGAGGTTGGACGGCTTGAACGCCTGCTCCGGCTGCTGCCGGATCTGCGCGCGCATCCGCTTGACCAGGGCGTGGATCCGGCCGATCGCCAGCTGGGCGTTGTCGAGCACCGACGGCAGGTCGGCGGTGAGCGCTGCCAGGTCCTGCGGGCGCTCGCCGGCGGCGCAGCCCGCCAGGCCGTCCGCGATCTCTGCGAGCACGTCGAGCGATGCCGACGCCAGCTGCGCGGGTGCGCTGATCTCGTGGACCAGGCCCGCGGCGAGCCGGCCCAGCACCTCGAGCCGCTCGCGGCGGCGCAGCTCCGCCTCGTGGCGAGCGCGCTCGGCGAGCCGCGCCTCGACCTCGGCCTGGATCGCCGCGTCGAGCTCGCGGATCTGCCGGGCCAGCCGGCGGCCGCGGCACCACTTCTCGGACAGGCTGGCCGCGAGCTGACGGACCTCGATCGCGTCGAACGGCTTTCGCAGCACGAGCAGGTGGTCGGTCGGGCCGAGCGCGCGGGCGAGGTCGTCCCAGCTGTAGTCGTTGTGCGCGCTGCACAGGACGATCTCGAGATCGGGGTGATCGCGCCACAGCCGCGCCGCGGTCTCGACCCCGTCGATCCCCGGCGGCATCCGCACGTCGAGGAACACGACCGAGAACGGCTGCCCGGCGGCGTGTGCGCGGTCGACCGCGGTCAGCGCCGCGGCGCCCTGGTTGACGGTGGTCAGGTCGTAGTGCGGCACGCTCGGCCGGC
>VBLP01000360.1:17279-34411 GCA_005887925.1 Deltaproteobacteria bacterium
TCCGGTAGTCGGCGAGCAGGACCTCGTTATCGTCGACCAGCAGGATCCGGGGTTGCAGCGAGTCATGCATGAGTCACATCCTTCACGATCGGGATCCGCAGCGAGAACCGGGCGCCCTGGCCCTTGCCGGCGCTCGCACAGCGCAGTGTGCCGCCGAGCTGCTGCGCGGCGATCGCCGACGAGTGCAGCCCGTAGCCGTGGCCGTGCGGCTTGGTGGTGAACCCGGCCTGGAAGATCCGCGCGCCGTCCTCGATCTCGAAGCCCACACCGGTGTCGCTGACCTCGATGCGGAGGTCGCGCGTGGCGCCGTCGCCGCCGCTGCTGGTCCGTGTGCCGTCGCTGATCTCGGCCCGGAGGTGGATCGTGCGCGGTACGGTGCCGGCGAGCACGGCGTCGCGCGCGTTCGAGATCAGGTTGACCAGGACCTGCAGCACGCGGTGGCGGTCGAGCGGCACCACGCCGTCGCACGCGATCTCGCGCGTGATCGCGATGCCCTTGCGCTCGGCCTCGGGGCAGCCGAGCTCGATCGCCTCGTCGAGCAACGCGGCGAGCGCCGCGGCCTCGGTCATGCTCACGGTCCTGGCGTAGCGGTTCTGGGTCAGCACGATGCGCGCCACGTGCTCGATGTGGCGGCGCAGGGTCGCGAGCTCGTCCTCCGCGGCGCCGCGCTCGCTCGCGATCCGCGCGCTGACCGCGGCCGCGAGCTTGATCGCCGCGTCGAGCCGGGCGGGGTCGCCGTTCGCGCGCGCCTCCTCGAGCAGCGTCGCGCTGCGCGTCAGGCGGTCGATCGGCAGCCGGCCGAGGTGCTCGCCGAGCAAGCCGACGGTGAGGTTGACCGACGTCAGCACGTTGCCGACGTTGTGCAAGACGCCGGTCGCGACCTCCGCCATGCCGGCGTGGCGCGACGCATCGACGAGCTGCGCGTTGACCTGGCTCACCCGGTCGAGCATCATGCTGAGCGCGCGCGCCATCTGCGACAGCTCGTCGGCGCCGTCGCCGGCCGCCAGCGCCGGCGGTGCATCGCCGCGTGTGATCCGTCGCGCGGTCTCGGTCAGCCGGCGGATCGGACGCACCAGGATCGACGCGAGCACGAAGCACGCGAGCGCGCCGGCGCCGAGCACCGCGAGCGACGCGATCTCGACGGTGCGCCGCGCCTCGTCGCGCTCGACGTGGAGGTTCTCGACGGAGAAGCCCAGGTGGATCGCGCCGCGCCCGGCGGTGCGCTGGACGACGGGCGCCGAGACCACGAGCTGATCGGCGACGTACTGGATCGCGACCTCGCCGACCGCGAGCGGTAGCTCGGGCGGGACGCGCTCGGGGTGCCACGCGGCGATCTGCGCCGCGCCGTTGCTGACGACGGCGAACCGCGCGTCGCCCAGGGCGTCGAGCCAGACCAGCGTGGCGCGCGCGTGGTCGGGGTCCTCGAACTCGATCGCGGGCTCGACCGCGCCCGCGATCACGCGCGCGATGGTGATCGCGCGGCGCTCGGTGGCGGTGCGCAGCTGATCCTCGATCCGCCCGGGCAGGAACACCGCCATGAAGCCGGCGATCGCGACGATCAGCAGGCCGAACAGGGCGACCATCCGGCCCCGGAGCGAACGCGGTACGGCGATCACGGTCCATCCTTTCCGATGCGCCTGGCGATCTTGAGCAGGCCGGCCTCGAACTGGACGCCCTCGGCGCGCGCGGCCTCGAGGTTGATCGCGATGACGTCGCGGCGTTCGCCGGCGACCAGGCCGACCGAGAAGCCGGCCTCGACCTCGGACTCGCGGGTCGTGAAGGTCATCGCCTTGTGAGCGCGCGCGACGTCGCGGATCGCCGCGAGGCCGCGGTCGACGCCGCTGCACACGACGATCACGGCCGGGCGGGACGCGCGGACCTCGGCCTCGAGCCCGGCCGCGTCCTTGAACGCGTGCGTGCGGATCGCGGTCGGGCGATCGGCGACGGTGATCTTGTGGACACCGGCGAGCGCGGCGAGCCAGCGGTCGCGCTCGTCGGTGGTGCTCGGCTCGTCGTAGACCACCAGGATCGTGACGCGATCACCTGCGCGGCTGACGATGTTGCGGTCGTACGACAGCACGCGCAACAGGACCAGCGCGCGGCGGTCGGCGTCGTCGTCGGCCTGCGCGGGCCGCGCCGCGCACAGGAGCGCGATGCACGCCAGCAGCGCCGCACGGATCACAGATGCAGGCCGATCCGGATCCAGACGAGCCGCGGATCCCGGGGGATCGCGGACTGGCGGTGTTCCTCGGAGCCCGGCACCGCCGAGCGCTGATCGAACAGGTTGCTCACGCCGAGGCCGAGGTCGACCGCCTCCGCGCCCAGCCGCGGTACCTCGACCGCGACATCGGTCTGGAACGCGGCGTCGATCGGCGCGCCCGACGGCGCGTTGCGATGACCGACGAACGAGGACGCGATCGCGAGCCTCGCGCGATCCGCGGCGAGCGGCACGACGAGCGAGATGTTGGCCAGCGTGTGTGGCGAGTTGGGGAGGTTGGCGCCGGTCTCGTCGTGGGAGCGCTGCACCGCGAGGTTCGCGCGCAGCTGGGTGCCCTGCCAGCGCGCCTCGATCTCGGCCTCGGCGCCACGGCCGTCGGCCTCGCCGCCGTTGTGGAACACGAAGCGGTCACCCGCGGTCTGGCCGGGATTGTCGAGCATCGTCAGCTGGGTCAGGTCGTCGAGGTCGTTGCGGTAGCCCGCGATGATCAACCGGACGTGGTCGCCGAGATACTGCTCGGCGGACAGCTCGTAGGTGTAGGCGCGCTCGGGCTGCAGCGTGGGCTGCGTCGCCTGGGCGGTGAAGTAGTAGCGCTCGTACAGGTTGGGGGCGCGGAACGCGCTGCCGAACGTGAACCGCAGCCGGCCCTCGTGCCACGCGTCGACCAGCAGGCCGAGCCGCGAGCTCCCACTCGCGCCGTACGAGTCGGGGCGCACGTCGATCCGGGCGCCGGCCGACGCGACGAGCCGCTCGGCGATCCGCGCCTCGGCCTGGCCGTACGCCGCGATCTGGACCTCGTGATCGGTGCGATCGGTCTCCGAGGCGATCTGGTACGCCTTGGGCACCGCGACGACCTCGGCGCCGGCGATGGTGTCGACGTCGGTGACACCGTCGACGAGCTCGCCGCGCCGCCACCGCAGCCGCGCCTCGCCGGTGAGCCAGTGCGAGGTCGCCGCGTCGTGGTACATCGAGCGGCCGGCCGGGTAGCTCGGATCGCCGTCGTCGGGCGGCGTGTAGTAGGCGTAGCGGCCGCGGTAGTTGTAGAAGTCCCACGACGCGTGGGCGTCGAGCTCGGCGGCGCCGAGCGCGGCGTGATAGCCGCCGTCGAGGTAGATCCGGTTGTCGGTGGTGTGGGTGTCGGGATCGCCGATCACCGTGCCGAACGATGCCGTCGGGATCTGGCGGAACCGGGTCGAGGCCAGGCCGGACAGCCGGAACCCGCCGCGGTGGATGCCGAGGTAGGCCGAGGCGGCCTCCTCGTGATCGACATCGCGGACCACGCCGTTGCACGCCACCGGTGCGCGCTGCGGATCGACGCAGAGCTCGGCCGCGCTCGCGAGCTCCGGCATGTAGATCGCACGCAGCCCGGGCGCGCGCAGGTAGCTCCCGGCGGCGAACACGTCGGTGCCGCCGGCGGTCACCACGCCGTAGCTCGCCGACACCTCCTGGCCGAACAGCGCGACGTCGGGCCGCTGCGCCGGATCGGCGAAGGTCTCGGCGGTCGCCGTCGTCGTCGAGCTGACGTGAAGACCGGGGCGGGTCGCGCCGGTGCTGGTCACGATGTGGACCGCGCCGAGCAGCGCGCTCGAGCCGTACGTCGACGACGCGGCGCCGCGCACCAGCTCGATCCGCTGGATCGCGCCGAGCGGCAGGCCGAGCTCGACGCCGGTCATCGCCTGCCCGTAGACCGGATCGGTGATCTTGTGATCATCGATGGTGAGCAGGATGCGCGTGTTGTAGTCGCCGGGCGTGCTGATGCCGCGGATTCCGAGATAGCTGTAATTGCGATCGTTGGTCGCGTAGATGCCGCGGGTCGCGGCGAGCGCCGAGCCGAGGTCGCGCGCGCCGATCCGTCGCAGGTCGTCGCCGTCGATCACGCTGACCACCGCCGGCGAGTCCTTCGGCCGCTGCTCGATGTTGGAGGCGGCGACGATCGGCTTCTCGAGCAGCTGCTCGAGCGACAGGTCCTCGATCTTGCCGACCTCGTCGAGGTTCGCGGGCTCGTCGGCATGCGCCGCTCGCCACACCATGACGGCCGCAACGATCACCTGAGGACGCACGTCGAGTGGTTCGGCCACCGCGCTGCCCGCGATGGGGTACGCCTGGGTAGCTCGCCGTGCGGCGCCACTGTGGGCGACCCGCGCTGCGAGCGCTTCGCAGCCGCTCGAGGCACTGGCGCGCCAGGCGGCGTCGTCCATGGACCGCCGAGCCACGACGATTCCGCCGCGGCAAACCATCGCGAGAGACCTTGCGCTCGAACGCGCGGATCCTGCACGGTGACCGTCTTTTGGTCGCATGTGCGATAGGCTGGCGGCGCATGACAGCGAGCGCGTTCGATGAAGTCGCGTTCTTCCGCGCGATTGCGGAGGGCCCGGTACGCGCCTTGTTGATCGGGCGCCGCGGCCTCATCGCGCTCGGGATGCCGGTGATGACCCGCGACTACGACTTCTGGATCCCGGCCGACGACGCCGCGGCGCTCAACACGGCGCTGCTCCCGTTCGGTATGCTGCCGAGCCGCAGTCCCGAGGAGGCACGGAAGAACGGCCGTTACATGCTCGAGAACGACGAGCACGTCGATGTCCTCGTCGCGCGCTCGGTGAGCACGATCGACGGTACGATGGTCCACTTCGAGGACGTCTGGGCACGTCGGATCTACCTGACGATCGGCGATGTCGATGTCCCGATCCCGTGCATCGACGATTACATCCTGACCAAGCGGTTTGGTGCTCGCCCCCGCGATGCAGATGACATACGCTGGCTGGAGCGATTCCGCTCGAACCAGCCATGACGCGTCCCGGCCCTCCCCCCACGATCACCTCCGAGCAGCGAGCCGAGCTCGAGGCCTGGGAGGATCGCGCGCTGTCACCGGAGGAATTCGAAGCGCGGGTCCGTGCACCATGGACGGACGCGGAGCGCGCCGACTTCGACAACCTCGTGCGCTGGTTCAACCGCCGGTATCCGTCCCCGGTGGAGCGGCTTGCTGCGACTCGCCATTTGATGGCGCAGATACGCAAGAGCTGATCGATTCGCTGCGGATCGACCGGTGGGCCGGCCTTCGCGCCCGTCCGAGGCGCTGCACGCTCGCGTCGGCGACGAACGGCGCGAACAGGCCGGCGGCATTCGAACCGCCATCCAGGTCAGTGCTTCTTCAGCAGGTCGGCGAACGTGCCGAGCTTGGTCGTGCTCGCCGCCTTCGCCGCCCGGGTGGCCTCCGCGACGTCGGCGGCGCTGCCCTCGCCCGACGGAGCCATCGCCAGCCCGATCCGGCGGCGCTCGTGGTCGACCGACAGCACCACCGCCTCGACCTCCTGGGCGACCGACACGACCTCCTTGGGGTGGTTGATCCGGCGGCCGGCGCCGAGCTCGCTGATGTGGACCAGGCCCTCCACGCCGGGTGCGAGCTCGACGAACGCGCCGAACTGCGACAGCCGCGTGATCTTGCCGCGGACCCGGGCGCCCTCGGCGAGGCCGGCGGCGATCTCGCGCCACGGATCGCTGGCGAGCGCCTTGATCGACAGGCTGATCCGCTCGCCCTTGTCGCCCTTGCTGGCCGGCTCGATCTTGAGCACGGCGACGTCGACCTCCTGGCCCAGGCTCAGCACGTCCTCGGGCTTGTCGACCCGGGCATAGCCGAGCTCGGAGATGTGCAGCATGCCCTCGATACCGCCGAGATCGATGAACGCGCCGAACGGCTTGAAGCCGACGACCTTGCCGCGGACCACCGCGCCCGGCTCGAGCTTCTTGCGGGTCTCCGCGGCGCGGCGGGCCTGGTCCTCCTCGAGCAGCGCGCGCCGCGACAGCACCATGTTGCGCGGCTCGTAGCGCGTGATCCGGAACGTCAGGCGCTGGCCGACGAACGCCGTGAGGTCGTCGACGAAGCGCGTGTCGATCTGCGACGCCGGACAGAACCCGCGCACGCCGACCACATCGACCGCGACGCCGCCCTTGATCACCTCGGTGACCACGCCCTCGACCGGCAGACCGAGCTGCTGGGCCTGCTGGAGCTCGGCGCGCGCCTCGGGGCCGCGGCCGATCTTGACGCGCAGGGTGAGCACGCCGCCCGCGTCGCCGACCACGCGCGCCTCGATCGTGTCGCCGAGCTTGATCTGCAGCTTGCCCTCGGCGTCGCTGACCTGGGAGCGCTCGAGCTCGCCCTCGGCCTTGCCGCCGACGTCGACGAACACCGCCTCCTTGCCGATCGAGATCACCTTGCCGATGACCTGGTCTCCGACGCGCGGGCGCTTCTTCGTCAGGGGCGCGCCGCGCTCGCTCTCGGCGAGCATCGCGGCGAAGTCTTCCTCTTGATCGGCCATTCCGCGCGCACCATACGCGGCATCGGCCGCTGTGGCCACGCCGGCAGCGTGCGATTCTGACCGACCTCGCCGCGCGTGATTGCTCGCCGGGCTCATCGGTTCCAAGCTATCGGCATGGAGACGGTTCGCCGCCCCGCCGTGGCGGGCAGCTTCTATCCGGCCTCGGCCGACGCGCTCGGGCGCATGGTCGACCAGCTCGTCGCGGCCGTACCACGCGGACCGGCGCCGAAGGCGCTGATCGTGCCGCACGCCGGCTATGTCTACTCGGGGTCGATCGCCGCGTCCGGGTTCGCGCGCATCGCCGGTGCGCCGATCTCGCGCGTCGTGCTGGTCGGGCCGGCGCACCGGAAGCTCGTCGAGGGCCTCGCCTGGCCCGGCGCCGCGCAGCTGCGCACGCCGCTCGGCGATATCGCGGTCGATCTCGACGCGCTCCGGCAGATCGGCGCGCCTGCCGATGCCGCGGCCCACGCGCGCGAGCACGCGCTCGAGGTCGAGCTGCCGTTCCTGCAGCGGCTCGCGCCCGGCGCGACGGTCGTGCCGCTGATCGGGTCGTCGGCGAGCCCCGAGACCGTCGGCCGCACGCTCGAGGCGCTGTGGGGCGGGCCCGAGACATTGATCGTGATCAGCTCGGACCTGTCGCATTACCTGCCGTACGCCGAGGGACGCGAGCGCGACCAGCGCACGTGCGCCCGGATCGTCGCGCTGGATCCGGCGATCGATCCCGACGACGCGTGCGGCTCGATCGGCATCAACGGGCTCACCTGGGTCGCGCGCAGAAAGCAGCTGCGCGCCGAGCTCATCGACCTCCGCAGCTCGGGCGACACGGCGGGGCCGCTCGACGACGTCGTCGGGTACGCCGCGATCGCGTTCTACGAGGCCGCATGACGGAGGCCTCCGCGCGCTGGTGGCATGCCACCGACGACGGTCGGCTGCAGTGCGATCTGTGTCCGCGCGACTGCCGGCTCCATGACGGCCAGCGCGGCATGTGCTTCGTGCGTGCGCGACAGGGCGACCAGATCGTGCTCACCACCTACGGCCGCTCGAGCGGGTTCGCGCTCGATCCGATCGAGAAGAAGCCCCTCAACCACTTCTATCCCGGCACCAGCGTGCTGTCGTTCGGCACGGCCGGCTGCAACCTCGCCTGCAAGTTCTGCCAGAACTGGGACATCTCGAAGTCACGCGAGATGGACCGGCTCGCCGATCGCGCCGCGCCGGAGGCGATCGCCGAGGCCGCGCGCGCAGCCGGTGCGGCGAGCGTCGCATTCACCTACAACGACCCGACGATCTTCGCCGAGTACGCGATGGACACCGCGGACGCCTGCCATGCCCTCGGGGTCAAGACCGTCGCCGTCACCGCCGGCTACATCCACGCCGCGCCGCGCCGCGAGCTGTACGCCAGGATGGACGCCGCGAACGTCGACCTCAAGGCCTTCACCGATCAGTTCTATCACCGCCAGTGCGCCGCCCATCTCGAGCCGGTGAAGGACACGCTGCGCTACCTCGTGCACGAGACCGACGTGTGGACCGAGATCACGACGCTGCTGATCCCCGGCCTCAACGACTCCGACGCCGAGCTGACCGAGCTCGTCGAGTGGGTCGCCGGCGACCTCGGTCTCGACGTGCCGCTGCACTTCACCGCGTTCCACCCCGACTACCGGATGCTCGACACGCCGCCGACCCCGCCCGCGACCCTGCGCCGCGCCCGCGCGATCGGCCTGCGCGCCGGGCTGCGCTACGTCTACACCGGCAACGTGCACGATCGCGACGGCGGCACGACGCGCTGCCCGAGCTGCGGCGCGGCGGTCATCGAGCGCGACTGGCACGACATCGTCGCGGCGCACATCGACCGCGGCGCATGCGCCGCCTGCGGCACGGCGATCCCGGGTCGCTTCAGCGACACCGCCGGCTCGTTCGGCCGCCGTCGCATGCGCGTCGTGATCGGGGCGTGACGTCGGCACCGGCGTAGCAACGAGTTTGAGGCGAGCCGCGGAGAGTGGGATGTTGTGAGCTCATGTCACTGGGCGCCGGGGGGCGAAGATGGAGACATTTGCGATGTGTCGTAGTCCTCGACCGGGGTGTTCATCAGGAATGGGTGTCTCTCTCGACGAGTGATACGAGTACCGATGGACCTCGCTTGACCGCGGGGCCGGCCTGATGACCAACCCGCTGCAGTCGACCAGGTTGACCTCGGCGGGTTGCTCACAGCCCTGTGCTTGCATCCATGCCGCGTTTTCGATTTTCTTTTCAATTTGGGCTCTTTCGGGTTTCGGGTGGGTCCCGCTACCTCTCTTGCCATTCCGGCAGGAGGGATGGGATTCTCCCATCGGCGTCGGTACGTGGTCGATTTGACCAGGGTTCGGCTCCGGCAGGTCGGAACCTTGAACGCCGGTCCGATCGGGAGTACGCGCGTGTGTCGGTGCTTGGCTGTCTGCATGATCTACCAGTCACGCCCACGTGGGCGCTGGCGGGCAATATGGCGGACGCGACCTGCGAGGTGAATATCTCGGCGACCCCGCAATCTCACTCGCGTTGGGTAGCATCAGGGGCCACTAGCTTCTGTACTAAATGTGGCAATCATTGGCATAGTATCGAATTCGCTTGACGCTCCTCAAGCCAACAGCGGACGCACGTTTGCGAACTGCGTATTGATCCGCTTCAGAATGCGCTGGTTTGTGTTGTGCGCGCGAAATCGCATGCAGCCGTCGTTTTTTTGACGAGCGCATCGAATCGTCGCGCGGCGCGCAAGCCATGGCGTCGAAAGGTCGTGTGCTAGAAGCGGTGCGCAATCACGAGCAGGAGACTGGCCATGCTGTCTGAGGGAATCGAAGAAGCGGTGATGGAGATCGAGCCGGTACTGGCGTGGGCGGCGGATGTTCCACGGGAAACATCGCTGGACTGGCGAACCGTGGATCGCACGCTGCGAGCGATCCGGCGCAGTCGTTCCGCGCTCGATGCCGAGGAGATGCACTGGCTGCGCGAGGCCGAGGCACTGCAGATCTGGCGGCCGCTCGGGATGGTATCCGCGCTGGATTATCTCGAGCGCGCCCTGGAGTACGCACCGCGCACCGCCCAGGACCGGCTGCGGGTAGCGCGGGCGCTCGGCAGCTTGCCCCAGCTCACCGCGGCGCTTACCGCTGATGAGCTGGCGTTCTCCGCCGTGCGCGAGCTGACCCGCGTGGCAACGCCTGCGACCGAAGCAGGCTGGATCGCAGCGGCGGTCGGCAAGAACCTTCGCCAGATCGAGGAGCTGGTTGCCGGCCATCGCGCCGGCGATCGGCCCGACGATCCACCGGACCCTCAGGCGCGCACGCACGTGGTCCGGTTCGAGCTCGCCGCCGAGACCTTTGCGCTGCTTCGCCAGGCGCGGATGGTGCTCGACGACGAGCACGGCACGAACCTGCCCGACGATGCGTTCGTCGCCACACTGTGCCACTCGGTGCTCGACCGCGCTTCCGCGGCCCAGTCGATCGGCCGCGCGAAGTTCCAGATCGCGNNNCCTGCGGCCGTCGACCGCGCGATGTGCGACGCGCAGCACATCGGCTCGATCGATGGCCCCGCGCCCGAGCGGGCGTATCAGGACATCGCGCCGAGCGTCGCGCGGTTCGTATGGCGTCGCGACGGCGGCCGTTGCCGCGTCGATGGCTGCCGCTCCGCGCGAGGCCTCGAGTTGCACCATATCGCCCATCGCGCCGATGGCGGCAGTCACGATGCATCGAACCTCATCTTGTGCTGCAGTCATTGTCATCAGTCCCACCACGCTGGTTTGTTGACGATCTCGGGTACGGCCGAACAGCTCGTGGTCCGCAGAGCCGGGCAGACAGCCACCACCGCTGCCGATCCATCACCGACCAGCACGGCCACGATGAACGGCCGCCCCCATGTGGGCGTCCCGGCATCGATGAAGGTCCAGGCCGCTGCACGCGGGCGCACGGGCTCGACTCATGCGACGACCTCGGTCACCAGCGCCTGCGCCCACGTGGACGCGGCGGATGTGGCGATCCCGAACCGCACCGCAGCAGTCGGCGCGAATACAGACGATGCGCTCCGCTGCTCGATGACTGCACCCACGATCCGCGCTCACGTGGGCGCCATCAGGTCGCGGCAAGACTTGGGCGAGATCGAAGCCGGGAGCACAGCGAGCGCCACATCGATTGCAGATGCGCACGCCCACGTGGGCGCGGCCAGACTCGACGCCGCGATCCTCTGCACACAAGCCAAGGCCGCCCTGACCGGACTTGGCTGGAAGCCTGCGATGGCGCGGGCCGCGGTCGAGGCGGCCGTGGCGCACGGCAGCGAGATGACGCTCGAGCGACTGATCTTCGAGTCGTTGCGGCAGTGTCCGGTGCCAAAGGCATAGACGCTGATCGGTCTGTCCTCTCGGATTCCGAATCATCAAAACGAAATCGAAACGCGGCATGGGTGCAAGCAGAGGGGCTGTGAGCAACCCGCCGAGGTCAACCTGGTCGACTGCAGCGGGTTGGTCATCAGGCCGGCCCGTGGTCTTCCCGAGGTCATTCGCTCAGTTCTCGGCGTTCCAGGCCTATCACGATCTGCCGACCGAGAACGACGCGTTCGCCACCGAGTTCGACGTCCAGGAGTTGTGGGACGAGGCGACTGCAACGGCGACGCCGCCGCCTGCGCCGTGACGGCTACGGCGATTCCATCTGGCTGAACACGGCCTGGACGGCGCGATCGTCGATGCAGCGCTCGGATAGCCCGGTCATGCGGGTCTCGAGGTCGGCATAGCGGTCCTGGTGGGCCTCGAGGTACGCAGTGGCCTCGGCGAGGCGCTGCGGGGCGCGATCGAGCTGGATGGCGGCGACGAAGTCGGGGCGGTGGTCGGCGAAGGCGCGCTGCATCGCGGCGCCGGCCTCGGCGCAGGTCGCGGCGCGCTCGCCGGCGGTGACAACCTGCTCGTGGGCGCGCCAGCCGCGATCGGCGATCTCGGCCGGCGTGGGCGGGCGGTCCTTGCACGCGGCGGCGGAGACGAGCATGGCGACGAAGGCGAGCGCCGGGATCGTCGGCCGTGCGATCGGGGGCACGCCGAGAACGTGCCACATCGACGGATCCAGGGCCACCGCGTCGGCGGTGCGTCGGCTCAGGGCAGCGGGCCGAGGGCGGCTTCGAGGACGGGGCGCGCGTCGTGGAGGCCGTGGCTGGGGGGCTGCCAGCGCAGCTCGAGGGCGCCGGCGCGGCCGATGACGGCGATGCGCTGATCGTCGAATTGATCGGCGGTGAGCCTGGCGATGCTGGTGTCGAGGTCGGGGTCGAACGCGACGACGGCGGCGGTCTTGCCGGTCTGGGCGTCGACGATCCAGAGAACGGAGGCGGTGACGCCGGTGCGATCGGGGATCTCGAGGGGGAAGAGGTAGTGGCCGCCGCGGCAGATCGGCTGGGGTGGGCCCTGGAGGTGCAGGCCGGTGAGCTTGCGGCTGGTCCAGGCGAGCGTGCCGGTCTCGAGGTCGAGCAGGGCGAGGGCGCGGTCGGCGGCGGTCGCGGGATCGAAGCTGGCGCCGATCCGCGGCGCGAGCTCGAGGAGCTGGAAGCGCGGCGCGGTGGTGCCGTCGCAGCTGCGGGCGAACGGCCGGCTGTCGGCGAGCCGGTAGACGGGGGCGGCGACGGTGATGGCGGCGCCGGTGCGCGGCACGAGGACGGCGAGCTCGTCGCTCGATTCGATCGCGCGCAGCACGAGGCGATCCTTGTAGAGGAGGGCGGAGCTGGTGGCGGCGGTGGTGGGGTAGGCGAGCTCGCCGGTCTGGGTGAACCGCCGCTTGGCCGCCGACCACGGCGACAGGGTGAGTCGCGAGCGCGCGCGCAGCAGGTAGGGCGGATCGTCCTGGACGAGGCCGACGCCGCCGGCCTCGACGGCGATCGCGCCGGTGCGGTCGTCGATCACGGCGGTCCAGCCGGGGCAGGGCAGGAGGTAGGCGCCGGGGACGGCGGCGAGCGGCCGGGTGCAATCGTGGGCGGCGGCGGGCGCGGCGGTCCAGCGCACGGCGCCGGTGGCGATGTCCAGGCAGCGCACGACGGTGAAGCGGGTGCGGCCGCTCTCGAGGTCGAGCGCGATGATCGCGTCGGGCGTGCGGCCGAGGAGGATCGGGCCGGTGATCGCGAGCTGGTCGAAGCTCGTCGGCTGCGGGGCGGTCCAGCGCGGCGCGTCGCCGGCGAGCCGGGTCACGGTGCGGAGGTCGGCGGCGAGCTCGATGCGGCCGCCGGCGGCGAGCAGCACGGCGGCCGGCGGGCGGGGGGCGGCGGCGGCGGCGGGGGGCGGCGGTTCCTGGCGCGCCTTGCGCCAGATCTGGCCGCCGTACACGGTGACGACGGCGGCGAGCAGGGCGCCGCTCACGAAGTAGAGGAACCGCGCGAGCGACTCTCCGGCGCTGCGGCCGGGCCGCGCGAACCGGTGGTGCATGGCGTCGCCGGGAAATGGCACGGTCGGACGTGCCGGGGCCGGCTGCGGGCCGGCGGAGTGCGGCCGCTCGTCCTCCTCTTCGTCGACGATCGCGACGTCGTCGTGCCGGATCGGGATCGTCGCGGAGGGTCGGGGGAGACGCTTCACCATGTACGTTGCCTCGAGGGATGGGGTGGCGTTGCGTGCAGGGGCTCGCCGCGCAGCTCGCGCAGCGCGATGCCGAGGCCGCGCAGCCAGCGCGACGGCAGCTCCGCGCCGAGGCAGCACACCACCAGCGACGCCGCGATCGCGGTCGGCCCGTCGGGGGTGACGAGGTCGACGCGGTCGGGGGTCACGGCGCGCACGGTCGAGCGGAGCCGCACGGCGAGCCCGGCGGCGCGCGCGTGGGCGAGGGCGCGCTGGTTGTCGGGCTTGCAGCGGCCGAAGTCGGCGCCGCGGTGGACGAGCGTGACGTGGGTCCGCGGCTGCGCGGCCAGCGCGACGGCGATCTCGACGGCGCTGTCGCCGCCGCCGATCACGGCGACGCGCTGGCCGGCGTGCTGCGCGGGATCGACGACGCCGTGGACGACGTGCGGCAGGTCGGCGCCGGGGACGGCGAGCCGCCGCGGCGTGCTGCGCCGGCCGATCGCGAGCACGACGCGGTGGGCGGTGGTGGTGCACGCGGTGGTCGCGATGCGAAACCCGCCGGCCGGGTGGAGCCCGGTGAGCGCCGTGATCGCGGTGACCTCGGCGCGCTCGACGATCGCGAGCTCGGCGCGCTGGACCACGTCCTCGAGCACTGCGAGCAGCGCCTCCTTGGTGGTGCGGCGCAGCACGACCTTGCCCAGGCCCGGGAAGTCGAACGGCGCCGACATCACGACCTTCTGGCGCGGATAGCTGCGGATCGCGCCGCCGAGCTCGGTGCGCTCGAACACGGTGCAGCGCGCGCCCCGGCGGCGCGCCTCGAGCGCCGCGCCGAGGCCGGCCGGGCCGGCGCCGATCACGACGAGGTCGTGCACGCAGTCGTGGCGGCCGGCGCCGTCGAGGGCGGCGCGCGCGGCCTGCGCGCCCTGCGCGACCGCGTTGTGGATCAGGCCGACGCCGGTGATCTCGCCGGCGACGTGGAGGCCGGGCACGGTGGTCTCGAACGCGCCGCTCATCACCGGCACCTCGACGGCGCGATCGGCGCTGCCGAGCACGAGCTCGATCGCCGAGACCGGACAGCTGCGCAGGCAGTCGGCGTGGCCGACGCACGCCGAGGGCTGGACGAGCCGCGGCCGCCCGCCGATCATCGCGAGCACATCCTGCTCGGGGCACGCGGCGACGCACGCACCGCTGCAGATGCACGCGCCGGCGTCGATCCGGGGATGCAGCGACAGCGGCGTGCTCGGCGGGCTGGCGAGCTCGACGCGCAGCCGGTACACGCGGCCGCGCGACTCGAGCACGCGGCCGAGCAGGAACGCGGCGACCGCGGTGGCGATGCCGATCGCGACGAAGCCCGTCATGGCCGGCTCCCCCGGCGCGGGGCGGCACGCGGCCCTGCGACGCGCCAGGTGGTGGGGGTGTGGCAGTCTTCGCAGGTGATGTCGCCGGGGTGGCTCTGGCTGCGCGGGCGATCGAACGCATGGCACGCGACGCAGTCGGTGCGGACGCCGGTCCAGGTGGGGTTGGCGTGGCAGCCGCTGCACGCGGCGATGCGGTGGCGGCCGGTGAGCGGATACGCCGTGAGGTCGTGATCGAAGCGCACGATCCGCCAGCGGTCGGCGCGGTGGCAGTCGCTGCAGTCGAACGCGTTGCTGCCGCGGTGCGGATCGCCGTGGCAGGTCCGGCACGCGCGGTTGATCACCGGCCGGCGGCGCGCGTCGTGGCACGACAGGCACGGCAGCGCGGCGTGGCGCAGCTCGAGCGGGAAGTCGCTGCGCGCCGCGTGGTCGAACGGCGGGATCGCGTGGAACGACGCCGTGGTGTGGCACGCGGTGCAGCGCTCGCCGAACTGCGTGCCGTGCGGCGCCGCGTGGCAGGTCTGGCAGGCGGTGGGGGCCGCCGCACCGGCGAGCCGCAGGCCGTCGCTGCCGTGACAGCGCGCGCAGGCCAGGCCGGCGTGGCCGTTGTCGAGCGCGAACCCGGTGCGCGCGTGATCGAACGCGGTGACGCGCGACCACGCGGTCTCGTCGTGGCAGGTCTCGCAGTCGCTGCCGAACCGGCCGCGGTGGCGGACGTCGGGGTGGCAGCCGCTGCACGCGCGGGCGGTGGCGACGATGCTGCGCGCGTGGCAGCCGCGGCAGCTCGCGGCGGCGTGCGCCCCGCGCAGCGCGAACCAGCCGGCGTGGCGCGCGGCGGTGATCGTCGACGGCCGCCAGCCGTCGGTCGTGTGGCACTCGGCGCAGCCGCGGCCGGACTCGGCGATCGCCAGGAGCGCGAGCATCTGGGCGAGCGGGCGGTCGAAGTGCTCGGCGCGCCCGGCGACCGCGAACTGGCGGCGATGCGGATCGCGGTGGCAGTCCTCGCAGCGCCCGCCGGCGCCGCGGAAACCGCCGGCGTGGCAGCCCGCGCAGCCGACCGGGCGGTGACGGCCGGTGAGCGCGAACCCGACCGCGGGCCGGTCGTGATCGAAGCGCGCGCCCGCCCACGACAGCGGCGAGTGGCAGTCCGAGCACGCGCCGAGCGGCTCGTGCGGGCGGTCCTTGTCGTGGCACGCTGCGCAGGCGAACGGCGTGCCGGCGAACCGGAACGCCGGGTGACACGCCAGGCACGCGGCGGTCTGGTGCTTGCCGGGCAGCGCGCTCGGCGGGAACGCGTGCGTGTACGCCACCTGCTTCCAGCCGGCGACGCGATGGCAGGTCTCGCAGGTCCGCGTGGTGCCGCCGTGCGGCTGGGCGTGGCACATCACGCACGGCTGCTGGGGCGCGAGGTGCAGGCCGGCGCGATGGCAGTCCGCGCAAGCCAGGCGGGCGTGGCCGCCGGACAGCGGCGTGCGGTGATCGGCGCCGCCGTACAGCGTCGGGAGCCAGCCGCTCGGGCGATGGCAGCGCGTGCAGTCGCTGCCGAGCGTGCCGCGGTGGCGGTCGGCGTGACAGCTCCGGCAGCTGGTCGCGATGCCGACCCAGCGCCGCGACGCGCCGGCGGGCGGGTGGCAGCGCTCGCACGCGATCCGCGCGTGGTCGCCGTCGAGCGCGAACCCGGTGGTGCGGTGATCGAACGCCGACGGCGGCGCGGGCGTCGCCGCGTCGCGGCCGCGGTGCTCCTTGTGGCAGCCGGTGCACGGCTGCACCGCGACGGTGGGGTGGAAGCCGACGCCCCGCGCGATCCGCCGGGCGAGGTCGGTGTGGCATGCCAGGCACTGGCGCTGCGGGACGCCGCCGAACGGCACGTGGCAGCGCTCGCACTGGGCCTCGAACGCGGCGTGCGCGGCGGCGAGCTTGCCGGGCGACACCGCGCCGAGGTCGGCGCGCGCCGGACGCACGGCGAGCGCGAGCGCAGCCAGCGCGAGCGGCAGCGCGCACAGGATCCGCATCGCGGCGCGCGGGCGGGCGGGCGTCACTGGCTGAACCCGATCTGGAACAGCGCTCGCACGCCGTCGCCGCGCAGGTTGGCCTCGCCGTCGATGCCGCCGAACCACGGGCCGCGCGTGGCGAACGCGTGGACGAAGCCGTAGCTGCGGGCCTCGAGGGTGTACGGCGCGCGCTGATCGCCGGCATCGTCGGCGGGCGTCGCCGGCAGCTCGTCGCCGAGCGCCGCGACCGCCGCCGCGCCGATCGCGATGTCCGCGCTCGCCGCGCGGTAGCCGACGCTCGCCCGGTACAGCAGGGTCCGGCTGCTGGTGAGCCCGGGCGCGGTCGCCGCGCCGTGGTGCGCGTCGAGCCCGACGCGGGCCTGGAGGTCGAGCGGGCCCGGCCGCCACTCGGCGAGCGCCTCGGCGCGCTGGGCGCGGCTGTGGTCGCCCCAGATCCGCGCGCGGTAGCGACCGTCGAGCCGGAAGGTCCGGGTACGGCGCCAGCTCGCGCGCAGCGTGCCCTCGACGAACGAGCCGTCGATCGCCGCGAGCGCGGGGTCGCCGGCCTGGGCGAGCTTGGTCCGCAGCGCGGACACGCCGCCGGCGAGCCGCCAGTCGCCGAGCCGCTCGTCGAGCAGCGCGTACAGCGCCTGCGAGCCGAACCAGCGGTTGTCGAGCGCGGGGGCGTCGGCGATGTGCGGGTCGCTGGTCGGGTAG
>VBLP01000361.1 GCA_005887925.1 Deltaproteobacteria bacterium
GGAGAGAGATCGTCGGGCTCCGCGAGGCATGGGAGCTCCACAAGGGCACCCGGGAGGAAGCGTTGCTCGAGATGCTCGGGCTCGCGCTCGGCGATCCGCGGCCGGGCGATCCCGTGCCCAGATACCAGGGCAAGGAGATGACCTATCCGCTCCTGCTCGAGATCAAGCAACGCGTGGAGTTCGTCGCCGCGAGCCTGTTCATGGACCTCCTGGATCTCCACGACATGATGCGGCTGGTGGGCCGGCGAGCCGCAGACGCTGGCGAGTGGCAGGCGATCAATCTCATCCTGGAGAAGGCCGGCAAGGCTCGCCACGGCGACCCGACCTGGAGGTTGAACCCGAGCGACCCGCGCGCGTTCGCCGCCAACCTGGCCAAGGCGCTCGACGGAGCGCCCGATCTCGAGCGCGAGGGTCTGCGGGAGGTGAGGAGCCTCGAGGATCTCCACGAGCAGCGGATCCGGGACGACGTCCGTGCCTTCATCCGCGACAAGCTGTTCCTCTCCGAGCAGGACTTCTCCGCGATGATGCTGATCAAGCTGCACATCGACCGCGACTGGTGGGAGATCGATCGCATCCTCGAGCAGGCCGGCCGGCGCAAGCGGAACCACCATCCTCACCTCGCACCCGGTCACGCTGCTCGATCTCCGCAAGCTGATCATCGACGTCGACGGAGTGAACAACGCCTGGATCGACGAGGTCGCGGAGCCCAGGCCCACGCTTCACTTCCAGGACGACAAGCGTGAGCTCGGCTTTCTAGCCGACCTGCCTTACACCTCTGCTGTTCACCGCAAGGGCATCGTCCGGGTCGTGATCGAGCGCGCCGAGCGTGCCGACCTGGCGGACCGCTCCGATCTCGAGATCCAGCGCGACGTTGCCCGCCGGTTGTTCGCGTGCCGCCCGCTGTGCACCGACTTCGACGACATCCAGGTGCTCACCGGCCAGCTCATCCAGGTCCGTGCGGAGGTCGAGATCGGGACGGTCGACGACGCCGAGGGCGTGCTGTCCGCGATCTACCAGGCGCTCTCGGAGCACGTCTCCCCTTCCGTGCGGTTCTCGACTCTCGCAGAGCTGCTGGCCGCCGGGAAACCAGCCGACGAGATCTTCGACGGACCGGCCCTCGACCATGGCTTCCTCGACTCCGGGGCGCTGGAAGCGCTGCGCCGCAGGGACGCGATTCATATCTCGGATCTGATCCGCGAGATCATGAGCATCCCCGGCGTCCGGGCGGTGCGCAGCATCGCCGTGTCCGCGGACGGCGGCAGCCCCGAGCCGTGGAGCCTGTCCCTGGACGCCAACCGGACGCCGCGGCTCGATCTGCAGGGCACATCGATCGTCTTGATGAAGGGACGGCTCGCAGCGCGCCTGGACACGTCGCGGATCCTCGATGCGCTGATCGCGCGCCGCGCGCAGGCGGTGCGCAGACAGCGCTCTCCGGGACATCGGGACTTCGTCCTCCCCGTCGGACGCGATCGGAGCGTCGCCCGGTACCGCTCGATCCAGCACCAGTTCCCCGCGATCTACGGCATCGGCCCGGCCGGGCTGCCCGACTCCGCCCCCGAGCGGCGAAGGGCGCAGGCCAAGCAGCTCAAGGCATACCTCTTGTTCTTCGATCAGCTGCTGGCGAGCTACTTCGCTCAGCTGTCCTGCACCGGATCGCTGTTCTCGTTCCACGAACCGGACCCGCGCACATACTTCACCCAGATGGTCGACGATGATGCACTGGGTCTGTCTGACATCCGGATAGTCGACGACGCCACGCACCGCGAGCACCTCCAGGACATCGCCGAGGACAAGGCGTCTGCCGCGACGCTGTCCAGCCGCAAGAACCGGTTCTTGAACCACCTCATGGCCCGGTTCGCTGAGCAGTTCACGGACTACTCGCTCGCGCTGCTCGGCGCCGCGAGCCGCGAGCCGCGAGCCGACCGCGACCGGATCGTAGCCGACAAGCAGGCGTTCCTGCAGCACTACCCGCGGATCAGCAGCGCACGAGGCACCGGAGCGGACCTCCTCTCGCCGGCCGGCGAAGCTGATGTGTCGGGATTGCAGGAGCGGATCCAGCGCAGGCTCGGTCTCTCGGCGGAGGCCGGAGAGCGGACGTTCCTCATCGAGCACGTCCTGCTCACCCCGATGAGCCAGGACCACATCCCGCCCGGCAGGCTGGACCGTCAGATCCCCGTCCTGACCGATGTGGTCTCCCGAGACCCCTACTCGCTGCAGCTCAGCATCGTGTTCCCGGCCTGGCGCGGCCGCCTGCGGCAGGGCGCGGATGGAGTGCACGACCTGCGAGCCTTCTTCGAGCACACGGTCCGCGAGGAGACTCCCGCTCACCTGACGCCCTTCGTCCACTGGCTGGACGAGACCAAGTGGCCGCTGTTCGAGAGCGCCTACGAGCAGTGGCGCGACGCCCACCAGCACCATCGAGCGATGAAGCTCGGCCTCGAACCGGTGAGCGATCCCGGATCCCTTCGCGTGCGCGATGCTCGGGACCGACTCATCGACTTGCTGGGGTTGGGGCAGACGTACCCGCTGCGCGACCTACCGGTCGGAGACGATCGCTTCACCGTTCCGCTCGATCAAACCGCGAGGATCCCGATCGAGCGCAGTCAGCGCGGCGTGATCTACGAGCTGCGCGGCGATGGCGACGGCGCGCTGGTCACCGCCGAGGGCACCGGCGAGACGATCTTCCTGCAAACTCCGCCGATGCGGGTGGACACCACCTTCCGCATCCTGGCCCGCAAGCTCGCCACCACCCGGGAAGCGTACCTGCTCGCGCAGCCAGCGGTGAAGGTCGGGCTCGACGTGAATCTCCGCGCGCGGATCGTGAATGCCGAGCTCCTCGATCCGAGCGTCAAGACCGCCACCGACCAGGCCGCCCGCATTCTTGCGTGGGGAGCTTCCGTGCGCGTACAGATCGACCACAGCCAGGAAGGCGTCGACTACCATCTCCTCCAGATCGTCGGCGGGGCGGAGCGGAGGCTGTCGGACGACGTCCGCGGCAACCTGGGAGACATCGTCCTATCCGGAGAGCCCGTCCACGAGGACCTCGAGCTCCGCATTCGCGCGACCAAGCAGTTCGATCCCTCGGAGCACCGGGAGACCCAGACCGACCTGCTCGAGATCGCGCTGCCGCTCGAGGTCCAGGCCAGGGCGGACCTGGCCGTCGCGGTGGAGCCGTCGTCCGTGATCGACTTCGACGCGGAAGCGACGGTGCGGATCGACAGCACCCAGGTGGACGCCACGTACAGTCTGTACCTCCGCACGGTCTCCGATCGCGACTTCGTGTTCGATACCGCAGTCGCGGGACTCCTGGCCGCCGATGTCGACGGCGAGCCACGCGTCCACGTCGTCCGGCCCCCGCAGCCTCCGATCTGGGAAGAGCTCGACGGCTTCCGGCCGGTAGGCACCCCGGTGTCGGGCAACGGCGGTGCGCTTCGCCTGCCGCTCTCCCCGCTCCGCGACGATGCCGTGATCCTCATCCGCGCTCAGAAGGAGCACCGCCAGGACGCGGCCATCATTGCATCCTCCGTGCAGCTCGCGCAGGCCGCGCTGATACTGGTGCGTCCAGATCCCCGGCCGGCGGTCGAGGTCAGCGTGGTCATGGACGGCGGGCGGACGGATGGGACGCTGGAGATCACCGGCGGCCAGGCCGGCGTCTTCTACGAGGTCCGTCGTGATCCCGACGGCCCGCCGCTCGGCCTGCCGGCCTACTTCCACAAGACCGACGAGCGCGATGCCGCCGCAAACAAGGGGATCGGCGCCGACCCCAGCTACGGGCTCCAGATCAACCTGGACCTCGCGATCTCGCGCGGCACGCAGTGGACCGCGACGACACCCGCCGAGCTCGCCGCAACCCCGCCGCTGCCGCCGCTGCTGGCCACAGAGCCTCTCGACGCGGGCACCACGCTGTACTTCCGTGCGATCAAGGCCCACACGCGCGCCACGGCCCGCCTGTCCCGGACGGCGCGGATCGAGCAGGTTCCCCAGATCGCGGCCGTCCCGGCCGCCGTCCGCAGCGGAAGCGCCGTGACCGTCGTGGTGCGCGCCAGTGTCGTGGGCGATCGCTACCAGCTCACACAGGACGGGCAGCCCGTCGGACCCGCACGCGACGGCGACGGCGGCGCCCTGGTGTTCTCGACCGCCCCGGTCTCGCCGAGCACGCGCTTCCAGATGCTCGTGACTCACCCGGGTGAGCCCGGGATCCCGGTGCGGCGCGCGGTCCGGGTCAACCCCGCCCCGCCGACGCCCCGGTGAAGCTCGGATCAGAACTGGGCCTTCTTGTCGCCTTCCCACGCGAGCGCTTCGTCGCCGGCGACCTCGAAGTCGCGCGCGAGCTTGAGCAGCAGGTCGCGCTCCGACGAATCCGCGATCCCGGCCGGCAGGCGGAGCGTGTTGTCCTCGGGGGGCATCGTGTTGGCGTCGAGCTGCGCGACGATGTCGTGGCGGCCGGTCAGCGCCTGGTTGGGATAGACGAAGAACTCCAGCTGCGGCGATTCGCCCTGGTTGTCGGGCGCGTGGCAGGCCTGGCAGGCATGCTGCCGCATCCTGGCCTCCAGCGCGCGGTACGCCTCGTTGAGCTGCACGGCGTGCGGATTGTCCTTCGAGAGCAGGTAGTCGTAGAGCGACACGTAAGGCATCTGCACGCCGGCCTGGCGCCAGCGCCACAGACCATCCCAGCTGTGATCGACCTTGGAGCGCGTCTTGTCCTGATCGATGGACCGCAGCGCGCCGATCATCACGCCGTTCTGGATGATGAAATGGATCGTCGTCGCGTAGTTGTAGGCGTCCCACTTCTTGGGGTTGTGCCAGAACGGATACGGATACGCGCCGGTCGACATGGCGCCGCGGAACATGATCGGCACGTGGAGCACCGTGCTATCGGCGGTCTGCTCGATCGAGTAATCGCTGCCGAACATGAACGTCGACAGGTACATCCGGCGCCACACCCGGGCGTTGAACTTGTTGGTCTTCGTATCGAGCTGGTAGCCGCCAACCGCGGACTGGCCGCCCCAGATGAACGGCTCGCGCATCACGGTGCGCAGCAGGGCGAAGTCGGTGAGCTTGGCGGCGCACTGGTTGCGAGCGGTCTCGTCGGCCGGGTTGTCGCTGTCCGGGCACGCCGCCAGCAGTCCCTTCGCGATCGACGTCGCGAGCGCGACATCGCGATCCGCGGGCTTGGTCGTGCACGCCGCGGTGAGCGCGACCGTGGCCATCGCGTACGTGAGCTTCATCGGCATCTTACTTGGTGAACAGGGTGACGAGGGTGAGCGCGCCGGCGTCGACGGTGAACGTGCCGGGCCAGGTGATGTCGTTGATCGCGTACGGCGGCTCGACCTGCGTCATGCCGCGCAGCGCGAGCTGCATGATCGACACGTGGGGCTGCACGCCGAGCGCCCATGCGTACGAGTCGTCGCCCTGCACGGTCGCCGCCATCGACGGATCCGGGTCGGCCATGCCGTCGGTCGCCGGGTACATCATCCGGCCGAGGGCCGGCGTGAGCTCGACGGTGGCGCCGGCGACGCTGCGGAAGCCCGACAGCGACTTGACCGCGACCGCGACCACGCCGACCGACGGGTTCGCGCCCATCGCGACCAGGCTCTTGAAATGATCGCCGGTGACCATCGCGATCTCGACCGCCGCGCTCGTGCCCGGCGAGACCATGAGCTGCTGCAGCAGCGTCGGTGCCATGCTCGGCGCGGTCGCGGCGAGCGTCAGGGTCGTGTTCGCCGGGACGTCGAGCGTGAACGCGCCCTTGCTGTCTGCCGTGGCGTGCTCGCCGGAGCGGTGGCGCGGTCGCTGGCGACGGTCGGGGTTTCGGGAGCCGTCTCGGGCGGAGCGTCAACCGCGCAACCAACGAGCGAGGCCACAACAACAAACCCTGCGATGTGAAGACTGTTGGTCATGTGAGAAGTCCGTGTTTCCGACGACTGCCGGTTTTGATGGCAAGCCGCTTGTGCACGGATGATGCCGAAGTCAGAGCCCGATCTGCGAAACGCGGTAATCTCAAGTAATTTCAGATAGTTAATTGATCTACTGGGACTCGATCGCGGGCAGGCGGCCAGCTCGCCGAACCGACCACCTCATGTGGGTCGGCGACATCCTCTTCGCTGCGATCGAGCATCGCTCGCACGCGCTCTCGGTCGCGAACCACCCCTCCACCCTCTCGCGTAAGTGCAATGAATATCGGCCAAATTTCGGCGCGCTGCTCGCAGGCACGAGATCGACGGCGCTGCGATCGAACGACCCGTACCTCGGCCGCAGACCGCGCACACGCGAATGTCCGGGGGAGATACTTCGAATGTCCAGGGGGGGTTCATTCCAGCCCGCGGTCCATCCTCATGGATGTCGCAGGTGAATCTTGCGCGGCTGGCGCGCGACCCTGGTCGCGGCCGATGGTTCCACGCGTCGTCATGGATGTCGCAAGGTGAATCTTGCGCGGCGGCGGGGATCGCAAGCCATGAGGTCTGCGGCGCATCGCGTCGTCCCCGTCCGTCTCGAGACGCCGGTGCGGGGCGCTTGAACGAGGCGAGGAGGCGGGCGACGAGGGTGTGGTCGCCGGCGCGAATCAGTACGAGAGCTCGAGGCCGAGCATGAGGGCCTGCTCCACGGCGAGGCTGGGGCGGGTCAGCAGCACGGCGGTGTCGTAGCGGAGGTAGCCGCCGAGCGCGCTGAGCGGCGTGTCGACGCGCAGCCGCGCGGAGGTCGCGATACCTGTTCCGTTTCCGAAATGGAGGCCGGCGCCGAAGCCGAGCTCGAACCGCCGGGCGAGGCCGCCGCGCGCCACGGTCAGCAGCACGCGGCCCTCGGGGTCGGTGCCGCCGACGAGCCACAGCGCCGCCTCGGCGCCCAGCGCCGTGAGCCGGTTGGTCTCGATGCGGACGTCGAGCGCGCCCAGGCCGCGGGCGCCGCGATCGAAGGCGAGGCCACCGCCGAGCGCGGCGGTGAGCCGCAGCGTGCGACCCGACGAGCGGAGCGTGCTGCCTTCGAGGCTGATCATCTCCTCGGCCGTCTCCGCGGGCGGCGCGGCGGTGGCGAGCCTCTGCTCGGCGCGGCGGGGCTTCTCCTCGTCGTCGTCGGCAGCTGGCCCGGCCTGGGCCGGCGCGGGCGGGGCGTTGGCGACGCCTTCCTTGGCGTCGAACTTGCGGCCCTCCCGATCGGAGACCGCGTCGCCGGAGGCCGCGCCGCCGGAGTCCTTCTTGTTCTTGCGCGGCCGCGTGTCGCCCTCGGCGCCCTCGGCGCCGGCCTTGGGCGACGGGCGATGCTTGCCGGACGGGCCACCGCGCGTGGGGGGGGCCTTGGTCGCGGGCGGTGCCGTCTTCGCGGGCGGCGTGGTCCTGGCGGGCTGCGGCTCGGGCGCCGGGGGGGCGGGCTCCGGCCTGGGGGGAACCGGTGCGTTGCCGGGGGCCGGCCCGGGCTCGAGCGCGGTGTCGGGATCGATCGCCTGCTGGACGGCGCGCCAGTTCATCCCGGACGGCACCGAGACCGGCACGGCGACGCTGTGCTTGACGCCGCCGGACACGACGACGTCGCTGCCGATCGCGACGAGCGACGTGTGGGGTGACACCAGGCCGTAGCGCAGCGCGTGGTCGACGACGGTCGTGCGATCGCGCCCGGCGGCGAGCAGATCGCGCAGCCGCTCGTGCGCCCAGCGCCGGGCGAGCGGACCGCGCGGGGTGGTCGCGCCGTCGACGGTGCGCGGCGCCGCGAGCGACTCGAACGCGAACAGCTCGCCGCGGGTCCGCGCGTTCGCGGCCTGGACGCGCTTGATCCGCGCGAGCGCGAGCATGGCCTGCCCCGCGCCGAGCCGCGGCAGCACGGCAGGCTCGATGTCGCTCGCTCCGAGCGTGCCCCAGTTGATCGTGAGCGGCGCGGGTGGGCCGGCGATGTCGCCGACCACGGCGCGGGCAAGCGCGGCCACGTCGTCACCGGCGACCGCGTAGCGCACGGTGCCGCCGCCGGCCGCGGCGATCTGCTGCAAGGTCGCGCGCGCCGGCGCGGGGCCGATCCCGATCACGTGGACGGGGCCGCCGAGGCGCTGCGCCGCCGCGATCGCGGCCTGATCGTCGGCGACCAGTCCGTCGCTGACGAGGACGATCGCGGCGCCGTCGGGGTGGGCGCGCTCGAGCACGCGGGTGAGATCGAACACCGGCGCGGGCGTCGCCCACGCGCGCTCGAGCGCCCGCAGCACCTCGCCGGGCGGGTTCCACGCGAGCTCGTTGCTGCCGATCACGCGCACCTGATCGGCGGGGTCGAGCGCGCCGCACAGCGCGCGGATCAGGGGATGCTCGACGGCATCGCCATCGCCCCGCGTGGTGGCCGCGCGATCGATCGCGAGGATCACGCGCACGGCGCCCTTGCGCGCGGCCGGCGGCGGTGCCTCGACGACGACCGCGGCGAACCCGGCGTCGCCGTCGCGCTCGACCCAGCCGGCGGCGGGAGCGGGCGCTCGCCAGCGCACGATCGCGTCGTGGTCCGAGTGCGGATCGGACAGCGTCGCGTCGCCGCGCGTGCCGCCGAGCTCGTGGGTCGGGCTGGCGAGCTCGCTCGGCGGGTCGATGAAGTGGATCGCGACCGCCGTGGCGCCGCCCGCGCCGGGGCTGCCGCCGGGCGTGACCCGCGACGCGTCGGGCGCGCGATCGGTGTCGGGGGCGCGGCCGCTGCCGGTGGTCGCCCGGCCGCTCGCCGTGCCCGGGACGTGGCGCGGCGCGACGACCATCGGCAGCACCAGCTCCCAGCGGCCGGACTCGTAGCGCGCCACGCTGTCGTAGCGCAGCGTGACCTCGACGACGCCGCCCGGCGGGATCGCCGACACGTTCTGGGTGAACACGTCGGGGCGCTCCTGCTCGAGCAGCGTGCCGGCGACGCCCGCCGCGATCGCCGCCTCGTAGCGGCGCTGCGCGGCCTCGCGGATCTCGATCGCGGCGCGGATCGTCCGCGTGCCGATCTTCATCGCCATCGCCGAGACCGCGGCGTCGGCCGGCAGCGGGAAGATGTAGGTGGCCTCGGTCGCACGGGCGCCGGCGTTGCGGAACCGCTGGACGACCACGGTCTCGAGGATCGGGCCGCGCACGGTGATCTCGATCCGGCTGTCGAGCATGGCGAGCGCCGGCGCCCCGCCGGGCGGATACAGGCCCATCGGCCGCCCGAGGTCGTACGCGCGCGCGGGCAGCGACCACGCGAGGACGAGCGCGACGACCAGCGGGCGCAGCATGGCGTGAGCTTACACACGTACGGCCCCGGCGGACGGTCTAGGCCGGCCGCGCTATGGTCCGCCCGCGATGCGCATCCTCGTGACCACGACGAGCTTTCAGGACACTCCCGGCGCCCACCACGACGTGCTCGCCGCCAGCGGCTTCGAGATCGTGCGGGCGCGCGGGCCGCTCGGCGAGGATGCGCTGCTCTCGCTCCTGACCGGCGATGGCTTCGACGGTCTGCTCAACGGCGACGACGCGGTCACCGCGCGCGTGATCGACGCCGCCCTGCCCCGGCTCCGCGTGATCGCGAAGTACGGCATCGGCCTGGACTCGATCGATGTGGCTCACGCCACGGCGCGCGGGGTGCCGGTGCTGTTCACACCCGGCGTGAACCACACCACGGTCGCCGAGCACACCTTCGGCCTGATGATCGCGCTGGCCAAGCAGTTCTGGCCGCACCTGCGCGCCACCAAGGCCGGCCAGTGGACGCGGATCACCGGCAGCGAGCTCGCGGGCAAGCGGCTGGCGCTGCTCGGCGTCGGACGGATCGGCAAGGAGGTCGCCCGCCGCGCGGTCGCGTTCGACATGGCCGTGGTCGGTCACGATCCGGTGTGGGACGAGGGCTTCGCCGCGGCGCACGGGATCGCTCGCGCGGCCAGCCTCGACGAGGCCGTCCGGGATGCGGACGTGATCTCGCTGCACATGAGCCTGGGCGCGTCGAACCGCGGCTGGCTCGACGGCGCGCGGATCGCGACGCTCAAGCGCGGCGCGCTCGTCATCAACACGGCGCGCGGCGGCCTAGTCGACGAGGCCGCGGTCGCTGCGGGCTGTGTCTCGGGCGCACTCGGTGGCTATGCGACCGATGTCCTGGAACACGAGCCGCCGCCGGCCGACCATCCGTTCCGCGCGATCGATAACATCCTGGTCACACCGCACGTGGGCAGCCGCACATTCGAGTCCGTCGAGCGCCAGGGTCTGCGCGCCGCGCGCAATATCGTCAACTTCCTGTCAGGCAACCCGGATTTCGTCCGCGCGAACTGAAGACTGCATGTATCCTATCGTCATGAACCGAACCGCCCGGCCCGCGCGGGTCACGGCCTCGATCGCAATGCGATGGCTTGCCTCGCTCGCCCTCGTGGGCGGACTCGCTGCCTGTGGTGACAACCTCGAAGGCGTACCGAGCGACATCCTCCCGTATGCGCAGTACGCCGCGCTCTGCGCGAAGCCGCGATCCGGCAGCGACGCGGTCACCGGCGACGCGTTCCCCGATACCCAGGGCTCGCTGCTCGACGAGCAGCTGTGGATCCGGTCGTGGACCAACGATCTCTACCTCTGGTACAAGGAGGTGCCCGACGTCGATCCCACCAAGTACTCGACGGCGATCGACTACTTCGATCAGGAGAAGACCCTGGCCAAGACGGCATCGGGCAAGGACAAGGATCAGTTCCACTTCACACTCGACACCGCCGACTGGGAGGCGATGTCGCAGTCCGGCGTCACGGCCGGCTACGGCATCGAATGGGCGCTGCTCGCCAACCGGCCGCCGCGCAGCCTGGTGATCGCGTTCGTCCAGCCCGGCTCGCCGGCCGCGTCCCCGCCCGCCAACCTCGACCGCGGCGCCAAGGTCCTCACGATCGACGGCGTCGACGTCCAGAACGGCAGCGACGTCGACACGCTGAACAACGGCCTGTTCCCCGCCGGCCTCGCCGAGAAGCACACCTTCGTCGTGATCGATCGCGGCGCGACGGCGCAGCGCTCGGTGACGTTGACCTCGGCCAGCATCAGCCTCGTGCCGGTCCAGAACGCCCACGCGCTGCCGGCTCCCAATGACAAGGTCGGGTACGTCCTGTTCACCGATCACATCGCGACCGCAGAGAAGGAGCTGATCGACGCGTTCACCACGCTGCGCGATGCCGGGATCACCGATCTGATCCTCGACATCCGCTACAACGGGGGCGGCTACCTCGATATCGCCTCCGAGCTCGCGTACATGATCGCCGGACCGACGGCGACCGCCGGCAAGACGTTCGAGCGGATCACGTTCAACGACAAGCACCCCGACGTCGATCCGGTCACCGGCGACAAGCTGACGCCCGAGGGCTTCCTCGCGCAGGCCCAGGGGTTCTCCGCGACGCGCGGGCAGGCGCTACCGTACCTGACCGGCCTCCAGCACGTGTTCGTGCTGACCAGCGGAGAGACCTGCTCGGCGAGCGAGGCGGTGATGAACGGCCTGGGCGGCATCGACATCCCGGTGATCCAGATCGGCGAGACCACGTGCGGCAAGCCGTACGGCTTCTACCCGGCCGACAACTGCGGCACGACCTACTTCTCGATCCAGTTCCAGGGTGTGAACAACAAGAACTTCGGCGATTACGCCGACGGCTTCGTCCCCGGCATCATCTTCCACGGCTGCACGGTGCCCGACGACTTCACCCACGCGCTCGGCGATCCGGCGGAGGGCCGGGTCGCCGCCGCGCTCCTCTATCGCGCGACCGGCGGGTGCCCGACGGCGGTCGCGCGCAGAGCCCAGGACCCGCTCGCGGCGGCGCTCGGCGTCGTGACACCCAAGTCGCCGTGGCGGCAGAACCGCATCCTGACCCACGCGAACGGCGGTCGCATCGCGCCGTGACGCGGTGATCGGACGCTCGCTGGGCCCGCGTCCGCACCACGACATGCTCGCGGCGGCCGATCGTGCGGCCGGTCAGCCGCCCGACAGCAGCTTGACCAGCTCGTAGAGGTACTGCTCGCCCTCGAACAGCGCCTGCACCGAGACCCGCTCGTCCTTGCCGTGGGCACGGCGGCATTGCGCAGGAACCGCCCGTCGGTGGCGCCGGCCGACATCGTCGGCACCGCGGGGATGCCGGGCCAGAACTTCGGGGTGAGCTTCTCGATCGCGGCGAGCAGCTCGGGGTTCATCGCCGACGGGTCGCTCGGCGTGTTGGTCTCGGCGCGGGTGACCGTGAGCTTGGGATCGGCGAACGCGGTCTCGAGCGCCTTTCCGACCTCCTCGCTGCTCTGGCCGGGGACGATCCGGCAGTTGACCATGGCGCGCGCCAGCTGGGGCAGCGCGTTGTCGGCGTGGCCGCCCTCGAGCCGGGTCGCCACGCAGGTGGTGCGGATCTGCGCGTTGTAGGGCGGCTTCTCGCTCAGCCGATCGATCGCGGCCTGATCGGGCCTGGCGCTGACCAGCGACTTCATGTCCTGGGCGAGCTGGCCGTGCTCGACGGTCGCCATCTTCTCGAAGAAGCCGCGCGTGGTGTCGTTGAGCACGACCGGGAAGCTGAACTTCTCGAGCCGGGCGAGCGCGTCGGCGAGCTCGTAGATCGCGTTGTCCCGGCGCGGCTGCGAGCTGTGGCCGCCCGGGTTGCGGGCTTCGACCCAGAAGCCCTGGACCATCTTCTCGGCGGTCTGGATGCTGTTGGCGAACGGCTTGCCGTCCTTGGCGCCGACCCCGCCACCCTCGTTGAGCGCGTACTCGGCATCGATCAGATCGCGGTGGTTCTTGATCAGCCAGCGGATGCCGAGGCCGTTGCGATCGCCGATCTCCTCGTCGGTCTCGAGCACGACGATCAGGTCGCGGTCGGGCTTGTAGCCCTCCTTCTTCCACCGGATCATGTTCACGATCCACGCGGTCGCCATGTACTTGTCGTCGCCGGTGCCGCGGCCGTAGAAGTAGCCGTCCTTCTCGATCATCTTGAACGGATCGCTGCCCCAGTCCTCGCGCTTGGCCTCGACGACGTCGATGTGCGCGACCAGGAGCAGCGGCTTGCGCTTGCCGGTGCCGCGCAGCCGCGCGACCAGGTCGCCGCGCCGGGGCCCGCTCTGGAACACCTGGACGTCGGCCCTGGGGAAGCCGGCGGCGACGAGGCGCGCGCCCATCGCCTTGGCCGCGGCGTAGGTGTCGCCGACCGACTGCGTGGTGTTGATCTCGACGAGCTCCTTGTAGATCTCGCGGGTGAGCTGCTGGGTGGCGGGGGGCACGGGCTCCGCCGCGCTCGGTGTGACCGAGCCGGCAACGCTCGCGATCAGGACGGTGGCCTGGATGACGGCCTGGACAGCGGGGTGACGCATGGCCCGGAGATTCGCCGGACGGCCCGTCTGGCGCAATCCAAACGCACGCGATGCAGCAGATCGCCCCGGCTATCTCGCTCCCGCATCCCGCGGCACGAGACGGGACGGCGGCGCGGGCGGCGCGGTGCCGGGCGCGGGCGGCGCGGTGGTGTCCTCGGCGGCGCGCGGCATCGGCAGCACGATCTTGAAGCTGCGCAGCTTCCACGGCTCGAGCCGGGAGCGACGGAAGAACCCGAACACCGTGCGCACGCCGCTCGCCTTCTCGAACTCGGCCAGGGTATCGAAGGTCGCGGACGTGCCGCCGATCACCTTGGCCTCGGTGACGGCGATGATCCGGCGGTACGGGCCGAGCGCGGCGAGGTGCTCGACCTGGAGCTGGACGAACTTGGCCTTCTGCTCCTGCTTCTGGAACACCGCGGTCGCGTCGTCCCAGATCTGGTCGGCGTGGCCGTCGTTGAGCTTGTGGAGGATCGCGTCGGCCGCCTGGTGGACGTCGCAGCGCTTGATGTCCATCGGGTCCTTGCACGCCTTGACCCGCTCCTCGCGCGGGGCCTGGGAGATCTTGAGCTCCGGCGGCAGCTCGACGCCGATGCCGAGCAGCTTCCAGCGGCCCTGGTCGTAGTGCAGGCTGACCGAGACCTTGCAGGTCGCCTTGGTATAGGCGACGGTGAGCGACACGCGGCCGATCCGGCCGGTCGGTCCGGTCGAGACCAGCGTGTCATTGACCGAGGTGATCTCGCGGAACTTGCCGACGGTCTGCTCGAGATCCGTTATGTCGTCGCTGAACCGCTCCTTGCGGACCATCTCCTGGAACCGCGGCGATGCCTGCTCGTAGACCTCGTCGATCGCGCCCTTGCCCAGATCGACCAGGACGCGCTCGGCGATCGGCCGGAAGTCCGGCGTGTCGTTGCCGTGGAGCTGGAGCGCGACGATCACGGTGATCCACGCCGCGACCAGGATGAACCCGACGATCACGCTGCGGATCAAGAGCCGGCCGCGCCGGGTCCGCGCGACCTGCGGCAGGACGTGCAGCTGCTCGCCGACGTGGGTGATGCCCTCGCCGAGCTTGGCCACGCCGGAGCCGACCACCGGGATCCGCGACATGTCGCCGAGCCGCGACACGCCCTCGCCGAGCCGCGACACGCCCTCGCCGAGCCGCGACACGCCCTCTGTCGACGGGCTCGCCGGCGACCGCGGCGCGGCCGGCAGCCTCGTCGCCGGCGGGCTCGCCGGGGTCGCCGGGCTCCGGCGCCGCCGCGCTGGGGTCCTTATCGATCGGCACGCTGCATCATGCCATGGAAGAATCGCGCGACCAGATTCTCGGCGACCTCGCGGCGATAGCTCGCCGTCGAGCGGACGTCGTCGATCGGCTGGATCGCCGGGCCGACCGCGGCGCGTGCGGCGTGCGCTGCGTCGGCCAGGCGCTGGCCACGGACGGCGGCCTCGACCGCAGCGATCCGGACCGGCCGATCGGCGATCGCGCCGAGCGCGACCCGGGCGTCGATCACGACGTCGCCGTCGAGGGTGATCGCGGCCGCGCCCATGACCTTGGAGATCGACTGGGCGCGGCGGGTCCCGACCTTGCGCCAGACCGTCCGCGTCGTCGGTCCGGGCAGCGGCAGGTGGGCGGCGACGATCAGCTCGTCGGCCGCGAGCCGGGTCGTGCGATAGCCGGTGCACCACTCGCGGTACGGCACGCGGCGCCGGCCGCGCACCGAGGCGACCTCGAGCTCGGCGTCGAGCGCGAGCAGGACCGGCAGGCTGTCGCCCACCGGCGACGACGTGCCGACGTTGCCGCCCAGCGTGGCGCGCGCCTGGATCTGCAGCGCGCCGATCTCGCGCGCCGCGGCGGCCAGCGGCGCGAGGTGGGTGCAGACGGCGGCGTCGCGCTCGACCTCGAGCCAGGTCGCGCCGGCGCCGATCGCGATCTCGCCGTCCGCCGCCCGGACAAAGCAGATCGGTGCCAGCCGCCACAGATCGAGGATGCCGGTGGGCGCCGCGCGGTGGTTGGCGTTGACCATCAGATCGGTGGCGCCGGCGAGCACCATCCAGTCGGGGTGCGCCGCGCGCGCGGCGAGCGCCTCGTCGAGATCGCGCGGCCGGAGGTACGCCGTCATCGCGCGCCCTCGGTGCCAGGCGCGACCTCGCGCGCCGCGGCGATCACGGCGTCGACGATCAGCTGGTAGCCGGTGCAGCGGCAGATGTTGCCGGCGAGCAGGTCGCGGATCTTCGCGCGCGCGGTGGCGTCGTCGCACCCGGCGATCAGGCCGCGATCGACGACGTGCGCCGCGCACACCGCGATCCCCGGCGTGCAGATCCCGCACTGGGCCCCGCCGCACGCGACCAGCTGGCGCTGCACGGCGTGCAGCACGCCGCCCCGCGCGAGGCCCTCGACGGTGACGATCCGGCGGCCATCGCACTGGCCGGCCGCCACCAGGCACGAGTTCACCACCTCGCCGTCGAGCTCGACCGTGCACGCGCCGCACTCGCCCTCGCCGCAGCCCTCCTTGGTCCCGGTCAGCCGCAGGTCCTCGCGCAGCACGTCGAGCAGCCGCTTCCACGGCGAGGTCTCGACCGTGCGCCGCTCGCCGTTGACCTCGAACGCGAGCTTCACGGAAGCCTCCAGCGCGGCCGGGTCGCCGCGATCGCCTCGGGAGAGATCGGCAGCTCGTCGAACGCGACACCGAGCGCGTCCTCGACGGCGTTGGCGACCGCCGCGGCCGGGCCATCCATCGGGATCTCGCCCACGCCCTTGGCGCCGCTCGGCCCGAACGGGTACGGCACCTCGACCAGCAGCGTCTCGAGCTCGGGCGCGTCGGCGAACGTCGGCACGATGCAGTTGGTCATGTTGGCGTTGGCGACCTTGCCGTCCCTGTACACGACGTTCTCGAGCAGCGCCCAGCCCAGCGCCTGCAGCGTGCCGCCCTCGATCTGGCCGCGCACGATCGCCGGGTTGATCGCCTTGCCGACGTCGACCGCCTGCACGCAGCGCAGGACGCGGGCCTCGCAGGTGTCGAGATCGATCTCGACGTCGACCAGGCACGCCGCCCAGCCGTAGACCGGATACGCCGCGCCGGTGTAGGTCGCGTCGTCCCACGCGATGCCGGGCGGCGGCTCGTAGGTCGCGGTCTCGGCGAGCTCGGCGCACGGCTCCGCCGCGTAGGCGCGCGCGAGCTCCACGAGCGGGCCCGACGTGCCGCGCTCGGCGCCCCACGCCTCGAGCCGGCGGCGCAGCACCCGCGCCGCGCGGTCGATCACGGCGCCGACCACCATGCACGTCCGGCTCGCCACGGTCGGGCCGCTGTCGGGCACCCGCGAGGTCGTCGGATCGACGACGGCGATGTGCGCCGGGTCGACGCCGAGCGCGGCGGCCGCGATCTGCGTGAAGATCGTGATCGCGCCCTGGCCGATGTCGGTCGAGCTCGAGCGCACCTCGAAGCCGTTCCGGCCGACCGCGACCGTCGCGCGGCCCGCCAGGCGCTGCTCGCCCGAGCCGGTGAACCCGGCGCCATGGAAGTAGAAGCACACGCCGCGGCCGCGGCGGACCGGCGCACCGTGCGCGTTGACGCCGTCGCGCACCGGCGGGCGGCCGGCGACGCTCTCGATCGCGGCGAACACCTCGTCGGTGCCGACCGACGCGCCGAGCAGCTGGCCGGTCGCGGTGGTGTCGCCCGCGCGCAGCGCCAGCCGCTTGCGCAGCGCCAGCGCGTCTTCGCCGCGCAGCCGTGCGAGCTTCTGGATCTGGCGCTCGTAGGCGAACGTGGTCTGCGGCGCGCCGAAGCCGCGGAACGCGCCGTGCGGCGGGTGGTTGGTCGCGACGACGCGGCCGCGGACCCGGACCACCGGACAGCGATACGGCCCCGCCGCGTGCAACACGCCGCGCGACAGCACCACCGGCGACAGCGTCAGGTACGCGCCGCCGTCCATCACCACGTCGATGTCGATCGCGCACAGCTCGCCGCGCGCGTCAACCGCGAGGCGATGCCGGGTCCAGCACGGGTGGCGCTTGGTCGTCGCCGCGATGTCCTCGTCGCGATCGTAGACCATCTTGACCGCGCGCCCCGCCTTGCGCGCGAGCAGCGCGACGTGCGCCGCGATCATCGACGGATACTCCTCCTTGCCGCCGAATCCGCCGCCGGTCACCGACTGCGCGATCTCGACGTCGTCGGCGCCGCACGCCAGCAGCACCTTCATCGCCTTGTGGACGTAGAACGGGCACTGCATCGAGCCGACGATGTGGCAGCGGCCGTCGCGCCACCAGGCCATCATCGCCTGCGGCTCGACGTACATCTGCTCCTGCGGCGAGGTCGCGTAGCTGCCCTCGATCACGTGCGCGGCGCCGGCGAACACCGCGTCGAGCTCGGCGTCGCTGGCGTGACCCTTGCGGATCACGAACTGCTTGAACACGTTGACGCCGTGCCCGGCGTCGAACAGCCGCTGCGCGCCGGCGAGCGCCGCGTCGACGTCGAACACCGCCGGCAGCGGCGCGATCCGGGGCCGGACCGCGCGCGCGGCGGATCGGCACCAGGGCCGGCTGATCGTCCTCGAGCAGCGCGATCGTGTTCTTGCCCCAGATGTCGGCCGCGGTGACCACCGCGACCTCCGACCAGTCGAAGGCCGGATCGCGGTCGATCGCCTCGAGCACGCCGTGGGCCACCTGCGAGCGCACCGTCGCGCCGTGCCAGGCGCCGTCGGCGTCGAGGTCATCGAGGTACAGCGCGCGGCCGGTGACCTTGGCCTCGCCATCGACGCGCGGCAGCGAGCGCCCGACCGGTGGCACCGCAGGACCAGATCGTTCCATCCAGGGATCTAACCTCAGCGCCGGCGCGGAGTAAAACGCCCGCGGCAACTGCGGGGATCCACGAGCTGGTCGCGGCGGTGCGACCTGCAGCCGAGCAGGTCGGCTACCATCGCGCGGTGCGAACCCGGCGGCTCGGCCCCACCACTGTCAGCGCGCTCGGCGGCGGCGACCTCTGCCTGGCGACCTCGGCCGGCCGCGGCGTCCCCGCCCGGGAGGTCGAGCACGCGCTGCACGAGGCGATCGGCTTCGGCGTGTCGCTGTTCGACGTCGCCGCGGACGCCGACAGCCAGAAGCTCGCCGGCCAGGCCGTCCGCGCCGCCCGCGCGCGCGACCGCGTCGTCCTGGCGACCCGGGTCCCGCTGCTCGACGAGCGCCCCGACGCGCCGGGCCGCGGGCTGCGCGAGCGCCTGTCGATGCCGTACATCCAGCACCGCGTCGAGGCCGCGCTGCGCGCCACCCGGCTCGACGCCCTGCCGCTCGCCCAGCTCGCGCTGCGGCCGGCCTGGCGCGGCACGGCGGCGTGGCCCGAGCTGGTCGGCACCTGCGCGCGGCTGGTCGGCGAGGGCAAGGTCGTGGCCTGGGGGGCAGTCATCGACGAGCCCGAGCACGAGGCCGCGCCCGCGCTCGTCGCCGAGCCGTGGCTGGCCGCGGTGTCGGTCGTCTATTGCGTCTGCGATCGCCGCGCGCAGCCGGTGATCGACGCCGCCGCCGGGCGCGAGCTCGCCGTCCTCGCGCGCCGGCCGCTCGCCGGCGGTACCCTCGCCGGCGGCTTCGGCCCCGGTGTCCGGCTCCCGCCGCGCGACGATCGCAACGACCTCGACGCCGCGACGCTCGAGCGCATCGCGGTCGCCATGGCGCGGCTCTCGACGCTGGTCGAGCACGAGCCGCCCGCCGCGCGGTCCTGCGAGCCCGCGCTCGAAGCCGCCGAGCGCGCCCGCCGCGACGCGCCCCGCCGCGACGCGATCGCGTGCGCCGACGTCGCCGAGCTCGCGCTGCGCTACGTCCTCGATCGCGCCATCGCGCTACCGCGGCTGCACCGCCGCGCCCACCTCCTGCCCGGCGTCGCGGCCGCCGCCGCCCCGCCTCTGCCGGCCGATCTCGCCGCCGAGATCGAGCAAATCTTCGACGGCTCACCCTGACATCTATACATCGGTTCAGTATACTCGCCCGGTGAAGTCGCGGCCCACCGTGAACCCGCCCAACCGGTTCCACGACCAGGTCGTCGCCTACGACGACGGCGAGGCGCCACCGGCGTCGCAGATCGCGATCATCGACGACCACACGCGCTCGATCCTCGCGCACAACGACTCGCCCGATCTCGGCTTCCGCTGGAGCGTCAACCCGTATCGCGGCTGCCAGCACGCCTGCGCGTACTGCTACGCGCGCCCCACCCACGAGTACCTCGACCTCGGCGCCGGCACCGACTTCGACACCAAGATCGTCGTCAAGCGCAACGCCGCGGCCCTGCTCCGCGAGGCGTTCGACAAACCGAGCTGGCAGGGCGAGCTCGTCATGTTCTCGGGCGTCACCGACTGCTACCAGCCCGTCGAGCGCGAGCTCGAGCTGACGCGGCGCTGCCTCGAGGTCTGCCTCGAGTACCGAAACCCGGTCAGCGTCATCTCCAAGAGCGCCCTCGTCGAGCGCGACATCGATCTGTTCCTCGCGCTCACCGAGCAGGCGCGCTTCGGGATCAGCGTCAGCCTCGCGTTCAGCGATAACGCCTCCGCCCGCGCGATCGAGCCGTGGGCCCCGTCCCCCGATCGCCGGTTCAAGCTGATCGAGACCCTCGCTGCCGCCGGCGTCCCCGTCGGCGTGATGTGCGCGCCGTGGTCAGCGTGCTCGAGCGCGCCGCCGCGGCCGGTGCCTGCTCGGCCGGCTGGGTCCTGCTCCGCCTGCCCGGCGCCGTCAAGCAGGTCTTCGAGGACCGCATCCGCGGCGCGATGCCGCTCGCCGCCGACAAGATCCTCCACCGCATCCGCGAGACCCGCGGCGGCGACAAGCTCTACGACGCGCGGTTCGGCGTGCGCGGTCGCGGCGAAGGCGTGTACGCCGAGATGATCCAGACCATGTTCAGCGCCACCGTCGCCCGCCTCGGCCTGGGCCACCGCCAGCGCGAAGGCTCGATGTTCAGCGAGGCCGAGGCCCCGACGACGTTCCGGCGCCCAGGCAAGCCGACCAACCAGCTCTCGCTGTTCTGAGGCGATCGAGCCGGGCGAGAATCGGCGCTCGGTGATCGCCCAGACACGGCACCGGCCTTCTGTTCAGGCTCCACGTCGGGGAAACCGCATCCGAAGCCGGGCTTCTGCGACAACCGTGGCCGAAGCGGCCGCAGAGATGGCGGTTCCGTCGGATGTTCTCATGACGTGAGGCCGCGGCCACCGGGCGGCGACTGTGTCAAGGTCGCTCGGATCGGGGTGCGACGGTGTGCTGGTCGGACCGAAACCGGCCCGGCGAACTTGGCGCGCTGTTTGATCACGAGTCGCGTGATGACAGAAGTCGATCGCGTCCTCGCCGGCGGCGGCGAGGCTGGTCAGCTGGCCCGATCGATCGACTGGTCGAAGACACCGGTCGGCCCGGTACAGGAGTGGTCGCAGGCACTGCGCTCGACGGTCGCGCTGGTCCTGCACAACCACTCGGGGATGCTGCTGTGGTGGGGGCCGCAGTTCGTCCAGATCTACAATGATGCGTACCGGCCGGTGCTGGGCAGCAAGCACCCGCAGGCGATGGGCCAGCCGGTCAGCGCGTGCTGGCACAAGATCTGGCACATCATCGGGCCGATGATCGAGTCGCCGTTTCGCGGCGGCCCGGCGTCGGTGAGCGACGACCTGCTGCTGCCGATCCGGCGCAAGCACTTCACCGAGGAGAGCCACTTCCGGGTCGCGTACAGCGCGGTGCCCGATGACAGCGTTCCGGATACGGGCATCGGCGGTGTGCTCGCGACGGTCACCGAGACGACCGAGCAGATATACGCCGCGCGCCAGCTCCGCACGCTGCGCGAGCTCGGCACCCGCGGCGCGGCCGAGGCGCGAACGGGGGAGGAGGCGTGCGCCGCCGCCGCGGCGACGCTGGCAGGCAACGAGTGGGACGTGCCGTTCGCGCTGTTCTATCTGCTCGATGACGCCGGCGAGCAGGCGCGCCTGGTCGCGCAGGTCGGGTTCGACGCGGCGAGGCTGCACGACGCGGCGCCGCCGGCGGTCCACCTCGCGGCCGACGCAGGCGCGTGCCTGTGGCCGCTGCGCAGCGTGGCCGCGGACCGCCGGATCGAGCCGGTGCACGACCTGGCGCGCTGCCGCGATGCGCTGCCGCTGAGCCCGTGGTCGGAGCAGCCGCGCGAGGCGATCGCGGTGCCGCTCGCATCGCCCGATCAGGCCATCGCGTACGGCGTCCTGATCTGCGGCGTGAGCCCGCACCGCGTCCTCGACGCCGGCTACCGCACGTTCTTCGAGCTCGCCGCCGCGCAGATCGTCACCGGGATCCGCAACGCGCGCGCGCTCGAGGAGGAGCGCAGGCGCGCCGAGGCGCTCGCCGAGATCGATCGCGCCAAGACCGCGTTCTTCTCCAACGTCAGCCACGAGTTCCGCACACCGCTGACCCTGATGCTGGGGCCGACCGAGGACGCGCTGCGCCGCGCCGACCGCGCGCTGCGCGGCGACGATCTCGAGACGGTCTACCGCAACGAGCTGCGCCTGCTGAAGCTGGTCAACGCGCTGCTCGACTTCTCGCGGATCGAGGCGGGGCGGATGCGCGCGCTGTACGCGCCGACCGACATCGCCGCGCAGACCGTGGAGCTGGCGAGCGTGTTCCGGTCCGCGGTCGAGCGCGCCGGGCTGGCGTATCGCGTCGACTGTCCGCCGATCGACGAGCCGATCTACCTCGACGTCGACCTGTGGGAGAAGATCGTCCTCAACCTGCTGTCGAACGCGCTGAAGTTCACGTTCGAGGGCGAGATCGCGGTCGGGCTGGTCGACCGCGGCCGCGAGGTCGCGCTCACCGTCGGCGACACCGGGGTCGGGATCCCGGCCGGCGAGCTGCCGCGGCTGTTCGAGCGCTTCCATCGCGTCGAGGGGGTCGAGGCGCGGACCCACGAGGGCTCCGGCATCGGCCTGGCGCTGGTCAACGACCTGGTGCGGCTGCACGGCGGCCGCGTCGAGGTCGCGAGCGAGGTCGGGGTCGGGACGCGGTTCACGGTGACGCTGCCCAAGGGCAGCCAGCACCTCGACCCCGAGCGGATCGGGTCGGCGGCGGCGCGCTCGCCCCGCGGCACCACCGAGGCGTTCCTGCAGGAGGCGCTGCGCTGGCTGCCCGACACCGAGGCGATCGACGCCGCGCCGGCGATCGGTGACCTGCCGCGCGGCCGCGTCCTGGTCGCCGACGACAACGCGGACATGCGCGACTACGTGACGCGCCTCCTGCGCCCGCACTGGGAGGTCGAGGTGGTCGGCGACGGCACCGCCGCGCTGGCGGCCGCGCGCGCCAGCCCGCCCGACCTGGTGCTGACCGACGTCATGATGCCCAAGCTCGACGGCTTCGGCCTGCTGGCCGAGCTGCGCTGCGATCCGGCGACGCGGACGATCCCGGTGGTCATGCTGTCGGCGCGCGCCGGCGAGGAGGCGCGGGTCGAGGGGCTGGAGGCGGGCGCCGATGACTACCTGGTCAAGCCGTTCTCGGCGCGCGAGCTGATCGCGCGCGTCGCGACCCACCTCGAGCTTCGCCAGATCCGCGACGAGGCAGCCCGCGAGCGCGACCAGCTGCTGCGCCGCGAGCGCGACGCCCGGCTCGAGGCCGAGGCGGCCAACCGCGCCAAGGACGAGTTCCTCGCCGTGGTGTCGCACGAGCTCCGCACGCCGCTCAACGCGATGATGGGCTGGGCGCGGCTGTTGCAGGAGGGCGAGCTACCGATCGAGCGCACGCGTCACGGGCTCGAGGTGATCGAGCGCAACGCGCAGAACCAGGCCCAGCTGATCGACGACCTGCTCGACGTCAGCCGGATCATCTCGGGCAAGGTCCGGATCGATCCCCGGCCGACCCGCCCGATCGAGTTCGTCGAGGCCGCGGTCGAGTCGGTGCGGCTCGCCGCCGCCGCCAAGGGCGTCCAGCTCCAGCTCGCGCTCGACGCCACGCTCGACCACATCCTCGGCGACCGCGACCGCCTGCAGCAGGTGGTGTGGAACCTGCTCAGCAACGCGATCAAGTTCACGCCGCGCGACGGCCGCGTCCAGCTGCGGATGCAGCGCGACGGGGCGCACACCGTGATCGCGGTCGAGGACACCGGGCAGGGCATTCGCGCCGAGTTCATGCCGTACGTGTTCGAGCGGTTCCGCCAGGCCGATCCGAGCTTCACGCGCACGCGGGGTGGGCTCGGCCTCGGCCTGGCGATCGCGCGCCACCTGGTCGAGCTCCACGGCGGCACGATCACCGTGCACAGCGATGGCGAGGGCCGCGGGGCGCTGTTCACCGTGCGGCTGCCGAGCGCCCCGGTGCGGACGCGCGCCGCCACCGATCCCCCGGAGCTCGACGTTGCACCCGCGCCGCGCGGCCGCGCCGACCAGCTCGATCTCCGCGGCCTCGAGATCCTGATCGTCGACGACGAGCAGGACGGCCGCGACATTCTCACCGAGATCCTCGAGCGCGCGCACGCGCGGGTCACGGTCGCCGCGAGCGCGGCCGAGGCGATGGACCTGCTCGGCCGCTACCGCCCCGCCGTGCTGGTCTCCGACATCGGCATGCCCGACGAGGACGGCTTCATGCTGATGCGCAAGGTGCGGGCGCTGCCGGACCACCGCGGCGGCCGGATCCCCGCGGTCGCGCTCACCGCGTACGCGCGCGCCGTCGATCGCCAGCAGGCGATGATGGCCGGCTACGACATCCACATCGGCAAGCCGGTCGACCCGGCGGAGCTGGTCACCGTGGTCGCCAACCTCGCCGCGCGCGCCGTCTAAGGTAGTCAGCGGCCGGCGGCCAGGGCGCGCTGCTCCTCGGTCTTGTACTGGTAGTAGCGCTCGAGGACCATCTTCAGGTACTGCCGGGTATAGGCGTAGGGCGGCACGGTGTAGCCGAACTTGGCGAGCGAGCCCAGCCCGGCGTGATAGCCGGCGATGGTGAGCACGAGGTCGCCGTCGACCCGGTTCGCGAGCCAGCGCAGGAGCCGCGTCCCGGTCATGATGTTGGTCCGGGGATCGAAGATGTCGCCCTGGGCGCCCATGTCGACCTCGACGGCGGGATGGACCTGCATCAGGCCCTTGCAGTCCATCGACGACACGACGTGGGTGTCGTAGTCGCTCTCGACCTTGATGACGGCGCGGATCAGCGGCACCGGGATGCGGTAGAGCTGCGACGCCTCGAGGATGTACTGGTCGTAGCGGTGGAATCGCTCGGGCGAGGTGTCGGTCGCCGGGACCTTGTCGCAGCGCTCGCAGGAGCCGCGCTTCGCGCTGGCCTTCGAGCCGAAGTCGGGGCCGGCCCACTGCACCTTCTTCCACTTGCCGCCCCCGCCCGACGGCTTGATGTTGGTGAAGTGGACGACGCCCTCACCGTCGGTCCAGGTGTAGACGTCGGCGCGCGCCGCAACGCTCGCCCCCAGGACGAGCATCACAGCGAGCATCACGCACCGGCGCGGCACGACCGAGATCGTAGCCCGCTCACACGGAGAGCGCAAAAGCTGTATGGTCGCACCACACATGGCCGAGCCCCTCGAGACCGACTACCTGGTGATCGGCTCCGGCATCGCCGGTCTCAACTTCGCGCTGCTCGCCGCCGAGCACGGCCGCGTGGTCGTGCTGACCAAGAAGCAGCCCGACGACACCAACACCAACTGGGCGCAGGGCGGCGTCGCGGCGGTGCTCGCGCCCGACGACAGCTTCGAGCAGCACATCGCCGACACGCTGACCGCGGGCGACGGGCTGTGTGACCGCGACGTCGTCGAGATGTGCGTCACCGCGGGGCCGGCGCAGGTCCAGCGCCTGCTCGACGCCGGCGTGCGGCTCGCGCGCGCGCCCGACGGCAGCCTCGACCTCGGCCGCGAGGGCGCCCACAGCCACAACCGGGTCGTGCACTGGCAGGACATGACCGGCCGCGAGATCCAGCGCGCGCTGCTCGAGGCGGTCGCCCGCAACCCCCGGATCACGGTGCTGCACGATCAGATCGCGGTCGACCTCCTGTCGATGGCCAAGTACGGCGGCGATCCGGCGTGCTTCGGCGCCTACGTCCTCGACCGCGCCCGCGGCGAGGTCAAGACCATCCTGGCGCGCGCGACGGTGCTCGCGACCGGCGGCACCGGCAAGGTCTACGTCTACACGTCGAACCCCGAGATCGCGACCGGCGACGGCATTGAGGCGATGCGCGGCGAGGGCGGCGTGCTCCGGCTCGCGACCGGCGAGACCTTCATGGAGCACTACCATCCGATGAAGTCGCTGGCATCGCGCGACATCGTCGCCCGCGCGATCGACAACGAGCTCAAGAAGTCGGGCGCCGACTCGGTGTTCCTCGACATGACCCACCTCGATCCGGCGTTCGTGCGCGGCCGGTTCCCCAACATCCACGAGCGCTGCCTCGGCCTGGGCATCGACATCACCCGCCAGCCGATCCCCGTCGTGCCGGCGGCGCACTACATGTGCGGTGGGGTCAAGACCGATCACGACGGCCGGACCACGATCACCGGGCTCCACGCGATCGGCGAGTGCGCGTTCACCGGGCTGCACGGCGCCAACCGGCTCGCCTCGAACTCGCTGTCGGAGTGCTTCGTCTTCGGCCGCCGGGCCGCGCTGGCCGCGCTCGACGAGCCGCTCCTGGGCGCCACTGCGCCGATCCCCGGCCCGCCCGGCGAGTCAACTGGGACGAGATCCGGCGGTTCATGTGGTCGTACCTCGGCATCGTCCGGTCCGACAAGCGGATCGAGCGCGCGCGCCGCCGCATCGAGATCCTGCGCGACGAGATCCGCGAGTACTACATCGACTTCAAGATCACGAGCGACCTGATCGAGCTGCGCAACCTCGCGCTGGTCGCGCACCTGATCATCGAGAGCGCGCGGCGCCGCAAGGAGTCGCGCGGCCTGCACGCGACGCTCGACTATCCCAGCAAGCTGCCCGAGGCCCGCCATACCGAGATCCAGCTGACCGACGGGCCGCGCGGCTGACCGGGCGCAAGCGCGGGCCAGCCCTGTCCGGCGTCGGTCAGCGCGCCCATGCATAGACCGCCGGCACGTGATGCTTGTGCCAGGATCCGCGCTGGTCCTCCGGCAGCCGATGGTACACTGGCTCGATGATCAGCACCGATCTGGCGCCTCCCATGCGGAACAGGTCGTTGACCGCGCTGCCGAAGACGTCGTAGCGCCGGTCGGCGCCGACCTCGACCTCGCCTTCGGCCACGATCCCGAGGTGGATGCGCACGCCGACCCGGATCTCGAGGCCGGTCGCCGAGCGATGATCGAGCAGCTGGGTCGCCGCCTCGGCCGCGGCGAGACAGCGGTCGGTCGGGAACGTCGCGAGGCAGCCGTCGCCCATGTACTTGACGACGCGGCCGCCGCGCCTGCCGATCACCGCGTCGAGCTCGCGATACCAGCCCTCGAGCAGCTCGGCGACCTCGAGCGGTGGCATGTGCGCCGTGGCCCGGGCGTAGCCGGCGAGATCGGCAGTGAACAGCACGAGCTCGGCCTCTCGAAATGTCATGGCCGTAGTGTCGGCGAGATCCGCCCGGCGATCCACGGCACGCGGATGTCGACGGCGGATGCGGTCATCCGGCGCGAGCCGCACCGCCGCTATGCGCGGATATCGATCGTCTTGTGGGCCTCGGCGTAGTGGATGTGGCCGTAGCC
>VBLP01000356.1:0-730 GCA_005887925.1 Deltaproteobacteria bacterium
CCACCGCGCCAACCGCTCGCGGGTATGGGCCAGTCGATCTCGTCCGAGCATGCGTAGCCTTGCCGGGGAGGCTATCCGGCCGGGATCGTCAGCTCACGCACCCTTGCCGCAAGGACACCGAGGTTGCCCGGCAGCTCGCCGAGATCGTCCGGCGCGTCCGGATCATCGTGACGCCTTGCTACCCCGACCAGTCCTCCAGGCGGCGGTTCGTGCGCCATGGTCGAGCGCCTGCCTAGGTGCGCCGGATCATCGCGTGGCGACGATGGTGTAGCCCGACGTGATGATCTCGCTCGGCAGGAGGCGGCCGGCGAGCCGGAGCAGCGGCATCGCGGCGAGGACGGCGGGCACGACGACGACCTCGAGGGCGCGCCGGCTGCGCTCGTGCGCGACGCGGACGGCCAGCACGCCGAACGCCTCGGGCCACGTCGAGCGGGCGCGGATCGTGACGTCGCGGAAGTCGCGCAGGAGGTGCGCGAGGCCGTGCCGGGTGTAGCGGTAGTAGTCGTGGGGCTCGTCGTGGATCGGGAAGATGAACGGCACGGTGGCGACGAGCCGTCCGCCCGGCCGGAGCAGCTGCAACAGGTTCGCGACCACGGCCGGCGGATCGGGGACGTGCTCGAGGACCTCGGAGATCACCACGACGTCGAATGGGGCGGGCGCCTGCCAGGTGGTGATGTCGGCGACGACGTCGGGCTCGAGCTCGGGATCGATGTCGAGCTGGGTGACGGTG
>VBLP01000356.1:774-8294 GCA_005887925.1 Deltaproteobacteria bacterium
CGAACTCGGCGTCGAGGAACGGGTACAGCCCGGCGCGCGACACGCGCTTGGAGCCGCGGCCGAGCCAGCGCGCGATCGTCCGTGCAGGTCCTGGCATCGCCGGCAACCCTACCGCGAGCGGGTAGTCGGCGGGAGCCGCCGGGATAGCCCGGCGGGGCGGGGGACCTCCCCGTGGGATCGTTTGTCGCGACACCCGGCTGCGCCCACGCCGCGGATGCGGTGTAGTACGGGGCATGACGACGACGCTGGGGCCCCCGACGCTCGACGAGATCCGCGCGGCGCGGACGCGGATCGGCCGCGACGTGGTCCGCACGCCGCTGGTCCGGCTCGGGATCGACGCGCCGGCGGAGATCTACCTGAAGCTCGAGAACCTCCAGCCGATCGGGTCGTTCAAGCTGCGCGGCGCGGCCAGCGCGATGGCCCAGGCCGGCGATGCCCAGCTCGCGCGCGGCGTGTTCACCGCGAGCGCGGGCAACATGGCGCAGGGCGTGGCGTGGTGCGCGCGGGCCATGGGCGTGCGGTGCACGGTCGTCGTGCCGGACGATGCGCCGCAGACCAAGCTCGCCGCGATCCGGCGGCTCGGAGGCTCGATCGTGCCGGTGCCCTTTCCGCGCTGGTGGACCGCGCTCCAGGAGCACCGCTTCGAGGGGATCGAAGGGCGGTGTTCGCGGGCAACGGGACGATCGGCGTCGAGATCGCCGAGGATCTCCCGGCGCCCGATGCGGTGATCATCCCGTACGGCGGCGGCGGCCTCACCACCGGCATCGCCGCGGCGCTGCGCGCGCTGCACCCCGCGACGCGGATCTATGCCGCCGAGCCCGAGACCGCCGCGCCGCTGGCCGCCTCGCTCGCCGCCGGCGCGGCGACCGAGGTCGCCTACGCGCCGAGCTTCGTCGACGGCTGCGGCAGCAAGAGCCTGCTCGCCGAGATGTGGCCGATCGTGCGGGGCCTGGTCGACGGCTCGTTCGCGATGCCGCTGCGCGCGATCGCCGACGCGATCAAGCTGCTCGCCGAGCGCAACCGGGTGGTCGCCGAGGGCGCCGGTGCGGTCTCGGTCGCCGCCGCGCTGGCCGGCAAGGCGGGCACCGGCAAGGTCGTCTGCATCGTGTCGGGCGGCAACATCGACGCGGCCAAGCTCGCCCGGATCCTGCACGGAGAGCTGCCTTGACCAAGATCGGCCCGAACGAGCGGTGCCCGTGCGGCAGCGGCCGCAAGTACAAGAAGTGCTGCGGCGACCCGCGCACCGCCGACCGCTACACGCGCGACGAGCGGACCTCGGCGTTCGTCCGGCTCAACGAGTACATCGACGTGTTCGCCACCGACGACGAGGGCCGCGCGGACCTCGAGTTCTGGGGCCAGTTCGCCGGCCGCGCCGACGAGCTGCCGCCCGAGCGCGCCGAGCTGTTCGACGACGTCGAGCAGCTGTGGTTCGCGTTCGACTACCGCGGCGCCGACGGCCGCTCGGCGGTCGAGCGCTTCCTCGCCGGCGCCCAGCTCGGCGATGGCGAGCGCGCGTTCCTGGCCGCGGCGGCGCGGTCGTCGATGCGAATCTACGAGGTCGTCGACGCCAGCCCGGGAGCGTCGCTGATCCTGCGCGACGCGATCGAGGGCGGGACGCTCACGGTCAACGAGCGCCAGGCGTCGCGCGCGATCGGCCGCGGCGACTACCTGGCCGCCCGCATCGTGCCGCGCGGCCCGTCGGGCGGGCCCGAGATCGAGGCCGGCCTGCTCCATATTGCCCCGGCGGTGAAGGAGCCGCTGATGGCCCGGCTCCGGAGCGAGCGCGCGCGCTACCTCGACGAGCATCGCGGCGGCGACCTGACCGCATTCTACAAGCGCCTGCCGGCGATGTTTCACGAGGTCTGGGTTGGCACGATGCTCGGGTGATGGGGGTATAGTCGCGCCGCTCCAAAACCCCGTTTGACGGAGGTCGCTACCATGAAGCCGTATCTGCGCATGACCATCGTTCTCGCAGTCCTGGGTCTCGTGTTCGCGTCGCGCGACGCCCGCGCGCAGCAGTGGCCCAATCCCTACGGCGCGCCGATCGCCGTCGAGGCGGCGCGCAAGGCCGCGGCCGCCGCGACCGTCGAGGCCAGGAAGAACGGCTGGGCCGTCGCGGTCGCCGTCGTCGACACCGCCGGCGATCTGGTGTTCTTCGAGCGGATGGACGGCACCCAGGTCGGCAGCGTCAAGGTCTCGCAGGAGAAGGCGCGGACCTCGGCGCGGTTCAAGCGGCCGAGCAAGGCGTTCGAGGACGCGATCGCCAACGGCCGCAACGCGATCCTCGGCCTGCCCGACGTCACGCCGGTCGAGGGCGGCATCCCGGTCGTCGTCGAGGGCAAGATCGTCGGCGCGATCGGTGTGAGCGGCGGGACCTCGCCACAGGATGCTCAGTGCGCCATGGCCGGCGCCAACACGCTCGGCAAGCAGCCGACGCCCCCGCCGCCGGCCGCGCCCCCGACACCGCCGCCGCCCAAGAAGTGACCGGCGGTTCGCCGCGCTGCGTCTCGCGTTTTACCGCTCACGCGCAACCATCGCTGAGCAGGTGTGTTCCGCACGCGGTGATTGACGGCCCGCGGCGGCCGGACCTACCGTGGCGCGGCCTGTTCGATACGAGCACACCTGTTCGCTATACGACCAAGCGGCTGCGCGGAGGTTCCCATGAAGTCACGGCCAGCACGCGAGCGCTCCGGTGTCATTCCACGCCGGCCGTCACGGCGACAGATCATCCAGGGCGGGCTGGCGGTCGCAGGGATGGCCGCCGCGAGCCCGCTGCTCGCGGGCTGCCGCAAGTCGGGCACGCCGGCGGGCGGTAACCAGCTCAAGATCGGCTTTGTCAGCCCGCGGACCGGCGCGACCGCCGGGTTCGGCGAGCCCGATGGCTACGTCCTCGAGCTGGCGCGCAAAGCGCTCGCGGCTGGCCTGGCGATCGGCGGTAAACAGTACGAGGTCGTGGTCGTCGAGAAGGACAGCCAGTCCAACCCGCAGCGCAGCGCGCAGGTCGCCAACGAGCTGATCACCGGCGACGGCGTCGACCTGATGCTGACGACGTCGACGCCGGAGACCGTCAACCCGGTGTCCGACGCGTGCGAGGCGGCGGGCGTGCCGTGCATCTCGACGGTCGTGCCGTGGGAGGCGTGGTACTTCGGGCGCGGCGGCAAGCCCGGCGCGCCGTCGCCGTTCAAGTTCACCTATCACTTCTGCTTCGGCGTCGAGCAGTTCGCCAACGCGTACACGCACCTCTGGCCGCAGATCGAGACCAACAAGAAGCTCGGCGTGATGTGGCCCAACGACGCCGACGGCAACGCGATCCGCCAGAACCTCGGCCCGCTGCTCGCCAAGGCGGGCTACACGGTCGTCGATCCCGGCGCCTACACCGACGGCACCAACGACTACTCGTCGATGATCGCCAGGCTCAAGTCCGAGCAGTGCGAGATCTTCAATGCGTTTCCGATCCCGCCGGACTTCGCGACGTTCTGGCAGCAGGCCGCGCAGCAGAGCTACAAGCCCAAGATCGCGCAGATCGCCAAGACCGGCCTGTTCCCGTCGCAGGTCGAGGCGCTCGGCGACATCGGCGTCGGCATCGCCGGCGGCTGCTACTGGTCGCCGACCTGGCCGTATCGCTCGCCGCTGACCAATGTGTCGTCGCAGGAGCTCGGCGACGGCTACCAGAAGTCGTCGGGCAAGCAGTGGAACCAGCAGCTCGGGCCGAGCCTGGCGCTGTTCGACGCCGCCGCTGCCGCGCTCAGGGCCACTGCCAACCCCAAGGACAAGGCGGCGCTGGCCAGGGCGATCGCCACGCTCGAGGTCGACACGCCGATCGGCCATCTGGCCTGGGGCAAGGGGCCGGTCGCCAACGTGGTCGCCACGCCGATCGTCGGCGGCCAGTGGGTCGCCGCGGCGGGCGGGCCGTACAAGCTCGAGTTCGCGATCTGCGAGAATTCGTCCGATCCCAAGGTCCCGATCGCTGCCAAGCTCCACGCCTACGCCTGACCCCGCCCCGATGATCGACGCTGCGCCCCTCCTCGAGGGCAGGGGCATCGTCAAGCGCTATGGCGAGCTGGTCGTCCTCGACGGGGTCGACGTCCGGATCGGCGAGGGCGACGCGGTGGGGGTCGTCGGGCCCAACGGCGCCGGCAAGACCACGCTGCTCGGCGTGCTCGCGGGATCGGTGCCGGCGACCGCGGGGACCGTGCGGCTGCGCGGCGACGACGTCACGCGGCTCGGGCCCGACGCTCGCTGCCGGCGCGGGATCGGCCGCGCCCATCAGGTGCCGCGCCCGTTCGGCGGCATGACGGTGTTCGAGAACACCTTCGTCGGGGCGTCGGCCGGTGCGCGGCTGCGTGGCCGCGCGGCGTATGCCCGCGTGATCGAGGTGCTCGAGCTGTGCGGCCTGGCCGAGCTCGCCAACCGCCGCGCCGACAGCCTGGGGCTCCTGCACCGAAAGCGGCTCGAGCTGGCCCGCGCGCTCGCCACCGCCCCCGCCGTGGTCCTGCTCGACGAGATCGGCGCGGGGCTGACCGACGCCGAGGCCGACGAGCTGGTCGCGACCATCCGCGAGCTGCGACGGCAGCGCGTCGCGATCGCCTGGATCGAGCACATCGTGCACGTGCTGGTCCAGGGCGCGTGATCGCCGAGGGCCCACCGCGCGCCGTCCTCGAGAGCGCGGTGGTGATCGACGCCTACCTCGGCCGGAGGACGCGGTGACGGACGCGGGGACGGGCGCGGCGACCCTGCTCGCGGTCGAGGGCCTCGAGGCTCGCCATGGCCTCCTGCCCGCGGTGCGCGGCGTGTCGCTGGCGGTCGCCGAGGGCGAGCGGCTCGCGCTGGTCGGCGCCAACGGCGCGGGCAAGACCACGCTGCTCCGGGCGATCGCGGGCGCGCACCCGGTGACCGCCGGGGCGATCCGGTTCGCCGGCGCCGACGTGACCCGGCTGCCCGCGCACCGCCGGGTCGGGCTCGGCATCGCGCTGGTCCCCGAGGGCCGCCGGCTGTTCCCCGACATGACCGTGGTCGAGAACCTCCTGGTCGCCGGTCGCCACGGCCGCCCGGGGCCGTGGACGGTCGATGCCGTGCTCGACGCGTTCCCGCTGCTCCGCCCGCTGCGCCACCGGCGCGCCGCGGCGCTGTCGGGCGGCGAGCAGCAGGCGACCGCGATCGGCCGCGCGCTGATGACCAACCCGCGGCTGCTGTTGCTCGACGAGGTCTCGCTCGGCCTGGCGCCCCGCGCGGTCGACGCGGTGTACGAGTCGCTGGCGCACCTGGCCGGCGCCACCGTGATCCTCGTCGAGCAGGACCTCGGCCGCGGCCTGGCGATCGCGGACCGCGTGGTCTGCCTGCTCGAGGGCCGGATCGTGCTCGAGGGCGCCGCCGCCGCGCTGAGCCGCGAGCAGGTGACCGAGGCCTACTTCGGGCTCGTGCCGAGGGCGCCGTGATCTGGGTCAGCGTCGTCATCCAGGGCGTCCTGCTCGGCGCGGTCTACGCGCTGTTCGCCTGCGGCCTGTCGCTGATGTTCGGCGTCATGCGCATCATCAACCTCGCGCACGGCGACATCGCCGTCGTCGGCGCCTACCTGGTCTGGGTCGTCGCCACCCGCGCGGGCGTCTCGCCGTTCGTCGCGATGGTCGCGGTGGTGCCGGTGATGCTGGTCGCCGGCTACGGGCTGCACCTCGCGCTCTTGCGCAGGAGCCTCGCCGGGGGGCCGCTCGTGCCGCTGCTCACCACGTTCGGCCTCGCGATCGTGATCCAGAACGTGCTGCAGCAGGTGTTCTCGCCCGACGTGCGCTCGCTCGGCGCCGCCGCCGGCCGGGTCACCACGGCGAGCTGGCGGCTCACCGGCGAGCTGGCGATCTCGTGGTTCGGCATCGCGACCCTGGCCATGGCGGTGCTGCTGCTCGGCGGGCTCGCGCTGTTCCTGCGCCATACGGGCCTGGGCCGCGAGATGCGCGCGACCGCCCAGGACCCCGATGCCGCGCAGCTCGTCGGGATCGACGCGCGCGCCGTGTACGCGCGGGCCACCGCCGTCGCGGTCGCCACCGCGGCGCTCGCCGGCGCGTTCCTGGCGATCCGCTCGACCTTCGAGCCCACGAGCGGCCCGACCCAGCTGATCTTCGCGTTCGAGGCCGTCGTGATCGGCGGCACCGGCTCGCTGTGGGGCACGCTCGTCGGCGGCATCATCCTCGGGATCGCCCAGACCGTCGGCGGTCACATCGATCCGCAGTACTCGCTGCTCGGCGGCCACCTGGTGTTCCTGGCCGTGCTCGCCAGCCCGCGCGGCAAGACCCTCGCAGCCAGGACGTCGCGACCATGACTGCGATCGAGACGGGACGAGGCCGCTACGCCGTGCAGCGCGGGACCCGGCGGTCGCGGCGGTCGCTGACCGCGATCGCGGCCGGCATCGTCGCGCTCGCCGTGGCCCCGTTCGTGCTGTCGAGCTATGCGATCGATCAGCTGACCGAGCTGTTCCTCCTCGCGCTCGTGGCCGGGATGTGGAACGCCCTGGCCGGCTACGGCGGACTGATCTCGATCGGCCAGCAAGCGTTCATCGGCCTGGGCGCCTACGCGACGATCGTGCTCAGCCATCGCGGCGTGCCGCCGTACCTCGCGATCGTCGCCGCGGCGGTGATCGGCGGCGTGCTCGCGGTGCCGATCTCGCTCCTGGTGCTGCGGCTGCGCGGCGGGCAGTTCGCGATCGGAACCTGGGTGGTGGCCGAGGTCCTCGCGTTACTGATCGCCCTCGATCCCAGCGTCGGCGGCGGCACAGGGGTATCGCTGACCGGGCTCAACGTCTATCCCCCGGCCGATCGCCAGGCCTACACCTACTGGCTCACGCTGGGGTTCGGCGTGCTGCTGCTCGGCGCGATCTTCGCGCTGCTGCGCAGCTCGATCGGCGCGGGCCTGCAGGCGATCCGCGACGACGAGGAAGCCGCGGCGTCGCTCGGCGTCCGGGTCTACGCCGGCAAGCGCCTGCTGTTCGTGCTGGCCTCGTTCGGCTGCGCGGCGGCCGGTGCGCTGACCCTGGCCAAGTCTTCGGCCTCGAGTCCACGGCCTCGATGATCTTCATGGTGCTGGTGGGCGGCCTCGGCACCTTCGAGGGCCCGCTGATCGGCGCCATCGTGTTCTTCGCGATCCAGCACTGGTTCGCCGACTTCGGCGCCTGGTACCTGATCGGTCTGGGCACCACCGCGGTGGCGTTCGCGCTGTTCGTGCCGCGCGGCCTGTGGGGCTGGGCCGAGCAGCGGCTGCACGTCCAGCTGTTTCCGGTCGGCCATCGGCTGGATGTCCGCGCGCCGGACAGCGATGACCGCCGGTCTAGGCCCAATGCCGATCGGTCAGCGTCAAGGGGTCGGAATTGATCAGGTTCTCGACCGCCCACGAAGTCTCGGCGATGGACGCAAACCGCCGCAGGTCGGTTCTCCTGGCGGCTGCGTCGACGCGCTGCGGGTACCTGAGGACGGGCAACGAGTCGCCACAACGTGAGCGCGGTGCACGCGCGAGGTGGCCTGTGGACGCGGCCGGGC
>VBLP01000363.1:0-8716 GCA_005887925.1 Deltaproteobacteria bacterium
CGGGATGATGGAATGCGCCGCCGAGCCCCGACACCACCGCTGCGTAGTTGTGGCGCACGCCGGCCGCGCTGCGCGCCGTGAAGTCGTTGCCGCGGGCACGCACCGTCGATTGCGCGCCGGCCTCGCGGTAGCACTCGGGTGGCTCGTACTGCGCGTCGAACGGCAGTGCGCGGCCGGCCGCGCGGGCCTCGTCCATCGTGTCGACGTCATCGGGCATCGCGTCGCAGTCGGTGCCCCAGTAGCGCTCGTAGAGATGGACGTCTCCCGAGAGATCGAGCCGGACGCGATCGTGCGCGAGCGCGCCATCCTGGGCGAACGCCGGAGTCAGCTTGAGCGGTTCGAAGCTCTCCTTGAGCACCTCGGCGTGATCGCTCTCGGCCTGATACACGAAGCCGGGACGCGACGTCACGAGGATCAGCCGATCGGGCGGCGGCGGCGGTGGCGCATCGACCGGCGCGGCGACTCGCTGCGGTCCGACGCCGCGCTCCCAGCGCGCCGCGTAGTGGAAGAAGGCGACCTGGCGGTCGTCGATGTTGCGCTGCTCGACATCGAGGCCCCACAGCCGCCAGCCGAACGGCAGCGCGGCCGCGAAGTACGACGCGTGCTGCTCGAGCTTGTAGCCGGGAAGCCGGAGCGGATGCTCCGACGGCGGAGGCGAGCGCGACGGAGGCGAGCGCGGCGGCGGAGGACGCGCGGTCCGCACCGGCGGGCTGTGGCTCAGCGCCTCGAAGCCGCGCAGACCGTCGTAGTAGTCGTGGTTGCCGGGAACCGCGAGCAAGCTGACCGGACGCGCGTCGAGCGCACGCCGCTCGCGCTCGGACAGCTCCTCGTGCGCCCACGTGAACGGCGCGCAGACCCGATCGAGCAGCCGGCGGTGCGTGGCGATCGGATAGCCGGTGTCGCCGCCGATCACCAGCAGCGAGCCGCGCGGCAGCTCCTCGGTGACCTCGCGGCCATCCTGCCAGGACCTGACCTGCAGCCGCTCCTGCTTCAGCAGCCGGGCCAGCTGGTACACCATGCGCTGCGAGTCGCCGGTGTCGGCGATGAAGTCGATGTAGCAACACGGCTCGCCGCGGTCGGTCACGGCGTGGTCGGTGAGATCGACGACCTCGTCGGCCGTCATCCAGGTGCGGAGGTCGACCTTGGCCACCGACGACAGCAGGATGTCGCGCAGCGACCCGAGCAGCTTGATGCCCAGCAGCCAGGCGGTCGGCAGCGGCCACTTCCACGGCTGGTCCGGCGGCTCGTGCAGATGATGCGGGAGGCGGTTCGTGCGGACCGGCCCGTCCGCAGGCAGGCTCTGGCCGCCGGACGCCAATCGCGGCCGGTCCGTCACGGAGCACCTCCCGGCACAGGCCCGCGGTGTCGAGACGCCGCGCACCTGCCGCACGCCATCCCGTCCCATCGAGACGCCTGATATCTGCCACGCCCGCGCCGACCATCCACCGCCAACCCTCGCTCGCTCATCGCTCCTACCTCGCTCCCTCGAACGCCCATCATCGGTTTACGCGAATTCAGGCGACCCGGCGACCCGAAAACCGACGGCCCGCCGAGCACCGCGCGCGCGAATGCCGGTGCTGGAAAAATCGACCCTGCCCGGCCGGCGCTACCCGCCCAAGTACCTGTCGGTGTGCCCGTGCAGCGGCGGCCCGGGTACACCCGCCTGCGGCGGCGGCCCAGCCTGTGGCCGCGGGGGTGGCGTACTGCGAGATTCCCTGGCTCCCGCGATCGTCGCTCTATGCGCGAGTTACCGGGCTCAGATCGCGACGCGATCGGCGGCAGGCGCCAGGAAGGTCCGCGACTTCGGTCCGTGCCAGGGCAGCAGGCTATGACCTGCGGCCGAGATCAGCGTGCCTCGCTCGACATAGGCGTAGTAATCCGCAACGAAGCGGCTGGCGACGCATTGCACGAGGACGGCAAAGCGGAATTCGATGCCGGGGAACAGTCGTTTCAGGAGCTCGGCCGCCTTTCTGGGTGTCTCTCCCGTCGTCGTCGCTCCCTCCACCACCAGCACGTGTTTCTTGCCGCGAAGCACCGCGAGCGCGGCCGCGCTCGCCTTCAAGTCCACATCGTACGCGACGCCGGGACCTGGCCGATGGAAGTACTCCAGATCTGCGAGGGCGATCGATGCGGATCCCAGAAATGACGCGAGCAGCCCACCGACGATGCCGCCACTGCGGCCCAGGCCGAGCACGCAGTCGGGCGCAAAGCCCCCCTGCTCCAGTCGAAGCTGAATGTAGTTGATGCCTCGGGTGACATCGTCCCAGCTGTATTTCTTGCCATTTCGCAGGGCGAGCGCCCGGCGAGCCTCTGCGACATCGAAGAACTCATCGCGCAGCCAGTGATCGACTGCCGACCGCGCCACCGCGTCGCCGGCCTGACCGTAGGCGACGTAGGTGAGGCCGTTGAGGTCGGATGGCAGGTGCGGGCCCTTGATCGCGAGCAGCACCGTCCGGGACACGGACAGCGCCGAGATGAACAGGCCCAGCTCGAACAGCACGTTCCCCCGAGGAAGCCACTGCGTCTGTCCTCGGACCCGGGCCTTGTCGAGCCCGTTGGCGATGACGACCGCACCGTCGCACTGCTGGCTGATCTCGATCAATCGCTGCAGGGTGAACCAGCCTGGAGGAAACTCGCTGTCCCAGCGGCGCGCACGTGCGCCAGCCTGCTGAACCCAGCTCTCGACCTCGCGCGCAACGCGCACGTCTTCCGTCGCACTCGCGATGAAGATCTCCGGAGTCCGAGCGGACGAGATACGAGGCGCACCGTTTCCCGTCGCCTTCGAGCGAGATGCCGTTCGTCGTTTGAGCTTGCGGCTGGCCATCGGTGCAGCGCTGGTACTGTACGACGGTACGCGTCGATCTACCACCCGTTGCGTTGCGCGCCAGCGCCGGCCGACGGCGCCGATTCGCGATCTGCACCCTCGCGTCGAACCTGATCTTCGAAGTGCGTCTGCTAACATCGCCGGCGATGGAGCTCCGAGTGAACGGCCAGGAGCGCCACGTGGACGCGGATCCGGAGACGCCGCTGCTCTGGGTGCTGCGCGATGATCTCGGGCTGACGGGGACGAAGTACGGCTGCGGGCTCGAGCAGTGCGGCGCGTGCGCGGTGCTGTGCGACGGGCGCGCGGTGCTGTCGTGCGCGACGCCGGCCGATGCGTTCGTCGGGCGCGAGCTGCGGACGATCGAGGGCGTGGCGGCGGACGGGGTGCTTCATGTGCTGCAGCGCGCGTTCGTGGCCGAGCAAGCGGCGCAGTGCGGCTACTGCGTGCCGGGGATCCTGATCGCGCTGGTCGCGCTGTTCGAGCGCACGCGCGCGCCGGGCGACGCCGAGGTCGACGCGGCGCTGGCGGGCCACCTGTGCCGGTGTGGCGCGCATCCGCGGATGCTGCGCGCGGTGCGGCGCGCGGCGCAGGAGCTCGCGGCGCGGGAGGCAGCGCCATGATGCCGCCGAGCCTGGAGCGCAACCCCGCGCTGGACACCTGGCTGCGGATCGATGCGGCCGGGACGGTGACGGTGTTCACCGGCAAGGTCGAGCTCGGCCAGGGGATCAAGACGGCGCTCGCGCGGATCGCGGCCGACGAGCTCGACGTCGCGCTGGCGCGCGTGCGGGTCCACACGGCGGACACCGCCGAGGGGCCGAACGAGCTGCTCACGGTGGGCAGCAACTCGCTCGAGGAGAGCGGCACGGCGCTGCGCATCGCGGCGGCGGAGGCGCGCGCGCATCTGCTCGAGCTGGCCGCCGCCGAGCTCGGCGCGCCGGTGGCACAGCTCGCGGTCGACGACGGCACGGTGCGGGCGCCGGGCGTCGCGCGCACGACGAGCTACTTCGCGCTGCTGGGCGGCAAGCGCTTCGAGCGCCGGATCACCGGCGACGCGCGGCCCAAGCGGCCCGACGAGTACCGCATCCTGGGCCGGCCCGGCGCGCGGATCGGGATGGAGGACATCGTCACGGGCCGCACGGTGTACGTGCAGGACCTGCGGCTGCCGGGGATGCTGCATGCGCGCGTGCTGCGTCCGCCGAGCCCGACGGCCGAGCTCGTGGCGCTCGACGACGGCGAGGTGCGCGGCATGCCCGGGGTCGAGGCGGTGGTGCGCGATGGCAGCTTCGTCGCGGTCGTCGCCGCGCGCGCGGGCCAGGCGATGGCGGCGCTCGAGCGGCTGCGCCGGGCAGCGCGCTGGGCCGAGGCGGAGCGGCTGCCCGAGCAGGCGCAGCTGTTCGCCGAGCTCCGCGCCGCCGCGCCGCAGAGCTTTCCGGTGATCGACGGGACGGCGGTCGACGCGCCGGTGCCGCCGATCGCGACGCCGCCGGACGCCGCGCACACGCTGCGCGCGAGCTACACGCGGCCGTTCGTGATGCACGGCTCGATCGGCCCGTCGGCGGCGCTGGCGCACGAGGTCGACGGCCGGCTGACGGTGTGGACGGCGAGCCAGGGCGTGTCGCCGCTGCGGATCTCGCTCGCGCAGGCGCTCGGCATCGACGCCGAGCGCGTGCGCGTGATCCACGTCGAGGGCCCGGGCTGCTACGGCCACAACGGCGCCGACGACGCCGCGCTCGACGCGGCGCTGCTCGCCCGCGCGCTGCCCGGGCGGCCGGTGCACGTGCAGTGGACGCGCGGCGACGAGCACGCGTGGGAGCCGTACGGGCCCGCGACGGTCGTCGATCTGCAGGCGAGCCTGGACGCGAGCGGCGCGGTGATCGACTGGAACCACGACGTGCGCAGCTTCGCGCATGTCTCGCGCGCGTTCGCACAGGGCCCCACCACCTCGGGACTGCTCGCGGCGTGGCACCGCGCGGCGCCGATGTCGCGGCCGACGCCGCGGCCGGTGCTCGCGTATCACTTCGGGATCCACCGCAACGCCGATCCGCTGTACGCGTTCCCGCGCCGCCGCGTGGTCAAGCACTTCCTCGCGGGGTCGCCGTTCCGCACGTCGTCGCTGCGCGCGCTCGGCGCGTACGCGAACGTGTTCGCGATCGAGTCGTTCGTCGACGAGCTCGCGGTCGCGGCGGGGGAGGACCCGCTCGCGTTCCGCCTGCGCCAGCTCGCCGACCCGCGCGCCCGCGACGTGCTCACCGCCGCGGCGGAGCGCCTGGGCTGGCGGACGGCGCCGCGTCCGGCGCGCTCGGGCGTGGGCCGCGGCCTGGGCTTCGCGCGCTACAAGAACCAGAAGAGCTGGTGCGCGGTGGCGGTCGAGCTCACCGTCGACGACGCGACCGCCGAGGTCCGGCTCGCGCGCGCCGTGATCGCCGGCGACGCGGGCCAGATCGTCGATCCGGAGGGGATCGCGAACCAGCTCGAGGGTGGCTTCGTCCAGGCCGCGAGCTGGACGCTGCACGAGCAGGTGACGTTCGATCGCACGCGGGTGACGTCGACCGACTGGCAGAGCTATCCGATCCTCGGCTTCGCGGAGGTCCCCGAGGTCGAGACCGTGCTGCTCGATCGGCCGGGCCAGCCGTGGCTCGGCGCCGGCGAGGCGTCCCAGGGCCCGACGGCGGCGGCGATCGCCAACGCGATCTTCGACGCCACCGGCCTGCGCGTCCGCGATCTGCCGCTGACCGCGGACCGCCTGCGCAGCGCCGCGCTGGTGTAGCCGCGACGTCGCACGGGCGAGACTCACCTCGCTTGACGTCGGGCGAGGAGGTTCGCCGAACGCGCAAGTCGCATGCCGCCGGCGTTCCGGCGTGCGGCAGTTTGTGCGTCAGCGCAGAAGTTGCACCCGGTGCGCATGCCGACATGCTGATCTCACGAATTTCTCGCTGCGCTCGATGCGTGACTTGTCCTATGGTGCTCGACTTCGTGGTGTTCGCGCGAGGGTGGCCTGAACGGGAAGGATTGTCGTGTCGAAACGAGTGGCGAGCGATAGCGGCACTGATCTACAGCCTCCCGGCAGTGTCCTGTGGTCATGAGGGAGCGGCTGCTACGCGGCTCCATGCTCGATCGCTCGCGCGATCTGCGTGACTTCGATCCGGTCACGGAGGGCCGCGGCCACGGTCTATCGCCATCGGTGGCGCAGGCAATATGGCAGCGTGCCCGCCGGGAGACGACTGATGGCTCCGGGCGATGTGACGAGCCTCGAGCGCGACAGCGATTTCATCAGATCGCCGCGCTGGTTGCGGCACGGCGCTTTCTGCAGTGGGAGCCTGGCCAGGTCACGCGCAGCGGATTGCTCGCAGCGGGTATGGAATGGTCCAGCGATGCATTCCACGAGAGCAGCCCTGGCAAGACCACGCGCGTACTGACCGAAGCGCAGCATTGGGAACAGCAAATGGGTGGTGACAATGCGCCCCGCGATGCGCCTGGAAGCCGGCATGAGGTCCACCGTTTGTTAACGGCCCTATCGCCGGGGCCATCGCCCGATCCCGCGGCGCTACCGAGCTCGGTCCACACTCCGATGGCCGAGAGAAATGGCGACCCGCCGCAGTCTGCGACGACGCGCGAAGCGGTCCTCTCGCTCGCGCCCCGGCTCGGACTGGACCCAGCCACCGTCGATGTGCGCAGCGACGAAGCAGCCGGGCGGCGGGTCGCGGCAGCTGGCGCCAGTGGGCTGATGGAGGCCGGTGTCATCTATCTCGCTCCGGACCGCTACGATGCCACAACTCGACGTGGCCGCTACCTCCTCGCACACGAGCTCGTGCACCTGGCGCAATCGCGCCTCGCAAGAACCACCGATGGAGGGACCGGACCTGCCGACGCAGAAGCGGAAGCAGCCCGTATCGGACACGCCTGGGCCGACGACCAGACCTTAGTCGCTCCCACGGTGCCATTGCTGCTCCCCGCCGCCGCTGACAACGGCGCCGAGCAGATGGCCAAGGCGAGACCCGCAGCGCAGAGCGACTTCGTGTTGCATGCGGGAAACGACGACTTCGTAGTTTCGTTCGAGCTCATGCCAAGGGACACTGGCGGCGAAGTCCGCGTCGTGGTCTCACCTGCTGATTTCGAACGAGCCCGCCAGCTGACGATGAAGTACTGGGATGTCCGAGGCCGCGAGGTCAACGAGGATGACACTTGGATGTCCTGGGGCAACTGGGGTGTCCCGGCTGTACCCTGGACGCAGCAAGTTGCAATCCCGGACCCTACAAAGTTTGATCCTGTGATCTTGAAAACTCTTCCCGAGAAACAAGCAACTGTTTGGACGTTCGACTGGAATGGCGACACCAAGCCGGAGTACGCAATCCGGATCGACTTCTCGATCGAGAATACGATCCGCGACTACAAGTTCAGCGTGGGCGACAACAAAAACGTCCACAGCTTTGGCTTTCACTTCATCCAGGACGACGCGTGGCAACACGGGTATCAAGGCAACTCCGCACCGCGCCGTCATAAGGACGACTTCTTCGACATCCTTGGCGATATCCTCAGTTCCAAGACGACCTGGGAGATGGCGATCACGATGGTTCCCGTCGTTGGCGAGATCGTCCTGCTCGGAGAGGCGATCACCGGATACACGATCTTCGGCGATAAGATGTCGACGACCGAGCGCGTGGTCTCAGGACTCGCCGCTGTGCTGCCGGTTGCCGGAAGTGTGATCGCAAGAGGCATGACCAAGGTGGGCGCCGATCTCGCGAAGATCGCGGTCAAGGTCGGGCGGACCGAAGACGAGGTGATGGCGCTCCTCCGCGCCGCGGAGAAGCAGGGTGCGGAAGCCGCCACGGTTGAGAAGTGGAGCTCCAACCTCAAATCGGGGGGCAAGCTCACCACGACCGAGGTCGCGGAACTCCAGCGCATGATCAGGCAACTCGAGGCCGATCAGCGCGTGTTTCGCGCTGCCGAGCAGGAGATGGGAGCCAGCCGGGTCCTGCGCAAGGGGGGTAAGATCGAGCAGACCGGTCCAGTCTCGCTCAAGCGGCTACGCAACACACTGGGCAGGTCAGGCGTCAGTCCGTCGGGGTATCATTTACGGAAGGCTACCAAGGCCGACCTCGATGCATTGCGTGCGAGTGGAACAGACCCGTCAACCGTCTATGCGTGGGTATCGCGGGACGGTGCCGGCGTGATGACGTTGGATGCCAAGGGCCGTCCCGTGATAACTTTCACCGAGAAGGGGCTGTCTTCGCTCGAAGAGGCCGTGAAGAGCTTTGGACATGAAGCCAAGCACATCAAGGACTTCGCCGCTGGTATTGCGAGCTCGAGCGAGGCGCTCGCCGAGAAGGCGGGCGAGGAGCTATGGGAACTGGTGAAGAGAAAGCTGGAGAAGTGATGGCACGCTGGATCGAAGCCGGAGGACCGTATCAGTTTCCGTTCATGGGAGCCGCAAGCCGCACGCTTCGCGGCGAACGAGACATCGACTGTCCGAAGTGCGGCGCAGCCAGGCTGCGCGCTTATTTTCATGTGTTCAATCCGACCAAGCGCACCGGCACCATCTGGGTCTGGTGTCGTGCGTGCCGTACGACCTCACACCTGCCGCGGGTGACCCTGGCCGCGGACCTGGGGCCCGATCCGTTCGCACAGCTCACGCTCGAGCAGTTCGCAGCGCTCGAGTCGGATCCGGCAGAGCCGCTCCTCGACCGGCTGGATCGCCTCGTGGACGACGGGACGATCGGCGGCAAGCACCGCGCCTGAAGCAGCTGGTGCGCGGTGGCGGTCGAGCTCACCGTCGACGACGCGAGCGCCGAGGTCCGGCTCGCGCGCGCCGTGATCGCCGGCGACGCGGGCCAGATCGTCGATCCGGAGGGGATCGCGAACCAGCTCGAGGGTGGCTTCGTCCAGGCCGCGAGC
>VBLP01000363.1:8757-13503 GCA_005887925.1 Deltaproteobacteria bacterium
CGGGCCAGCCGTGGCTCGGCGCCGGCGAGGCGTCCCAGGGCCCGACGGCGGCGGCGATCGCCAACGCGATCTTCGACGCCACCGGCCTGCGCGTCCGCGATCTGCCGCTGACCGCGGACCGCCTGCGCAGCGCCGCGCTGGGCTGAGCGCGACCGCCGGGGCGCGCCGCGCTATGATCGGCGGCGCATGCCAAGGAGCGGCGGCTTGCGGAAGTGGCACGGGCTTCGCCGCCGGCACGACGACGTCAGCTGAGCGCTACGGTCCGATCGCCAGCGCGGCGAAGGCCGCCTCGATCCAGGCGACGATCGACCGGTGGCGCGGCGTTCCCGGGCCATGCCAGAGGATGTGCGTCAGCGCGGTCCGGAGATGCGCGCGGCGGATGGCGTTCATGTCGAGTGGCCGGCGATAGGCGTGGACCGCGACCGCGACGAAGCGCGGGCCGAGCGAGTGCGCGTACTGCAGGTCCGCCTCGGGCGCGTCTCCACCGGCGTCGCCGAGATCGAACACGCCGGTGATCGTTCCATCGGCGGAGAGGCACAGGTTGTGGAAGTGCAGATCACCGTGGATCACGGCAGTCGCGGGCGGCGTCGCGGCGAGCCACGGCATCGCGCGCGCGACCGCCTCGATGGTCGCGGCGGTGACGCTCGGATCGTCGCGCAGCGCGGCGGCCGCGTGGATCTGCGCCGCGAGCTCGCCGTAGCTCGCCGCCAGGCGCGCTCCGAACCGGGACAGCGGCGCGTCGTCGGCGAACCGGCCGCGCGCGTCGGGTGGCGCACCGCCGAACAGCAGCGGCTCGATCGCCTCGCCCGTCAGGCCGTGGAGCCGATCGCGGACCTGCACGCGGAGCGCGGCGCGCTCGTCGAGCACGCGTGGCGCCGGCACCCCCGCCGCGCGCCACCGCACCAGCAGCCGGCCCTCGGCAACGAGCCGCGCCCATCCACGGGCGTCGACCGCGGCAAAGCCAATGACGTCGGCGCCGAGCGCCAGCCAGCGATCCTCGCGCCTGGACAGCTCCACCGGCTCGCCGAGCACGGCGTCAAAGCGCGCGCGGACCTCCGCCGGCTGGTCCATCACGTCGGTCTAGCATCCATGCCGGTCGGATGAGAGGAAAGCCGGATCATTTCGAGCCCTTCCGTCGCTTCGCGCGCCGTTGCTCCGCTCGATCTTCACGGCCCTGGGTAGCAGCGTTCAGGTCGTCGCGGCGGCAGCTCCCGCATCGAATGGCGGCGTCGCCGTGGCACCGGCCGCGATGCGCCGGAGCGTGTCGCACGGGAGCAAGGCGGATTGCCAAGCTGTGCCTGGTCAGTGGCGCGAGCCGCGGCATCGGTCGTGCGATCGCGCTCGCCCTGGCGCACGAGGGCGGCCGCATCGCAGCGGTCGCCCGCGGGCGCGCCGAGCTCGAAGCCGCGGTCGCCGCGCTCCCCGGCAGCGGCCACGTCGCGATCACCGCCGACGCGGCGACCGCCGCAGGTGCGACCACCGCGGTCGACGGCTGCGTCCAGGCCCTTGGCGGCATCGACGTCGTCGTCACCGTGGTCGGCAAGTCGTTCGCGCGCACCGCCTCGGCGATGGACGACGCCGACCTCGCCGCCTCGCTCGACACCAACCTGTGGAGCGCGGCCCGGGTCGCCCAGCGCGCCGTCCCGCACCTGATCGCGCGCGGCGGCGGCTCGATCACCATGCTGACCTCCATCTGGGGCCGCGAGGCCGGCGGCGCTCCCGGCTACAACACCGCCAAGGCCGCCGTGATCGCCCTGGCCAAGGCGCTCGCGCGCGACTACGCCCGCCAGGGCATCCGCGTCAACTCGGTCGCGCCCGGCTCGATCCTGTTCCCCGGCGGCGGCTGGGATCGCCGCCGCGCCGCCGACCCCGCCGGCATCGCCGCGTTCGTCGACCGCGACATCCCCATGGGCCGGTTCGGCACCCCCGACGAAGTCGCCGAGGTCGTCGCGTTCCTCGCCTCGGCCCGCGCGCGCTGGATCACCGGCGCGTGCATCCCCGTCGACGGCGGCCAGGGCCGCGCGTTCTGATCTCATCTGATCTGATCAGATCGGCGAGCCCCGCGTCTCGGAACAGGGCCTGAGGCCCGCGGCTGCGCGATGCTGTAGGGTCGATCCAACCGGCCGGGCGGGGTCGTGCCCCGGGCGGTCCGTTGACGTTCCGTTGACGTATAGTCCGGACATGATCCGGACGATCGACCCAGCCTCGGTACGGGCCTACGTCGGTCGTGACTGGCGGCTGCTCCGCGCCCACAAGCGCGCTTACTGGCGCGGACGACTGGAACGCGGCGGGCTCGCCGAGGCACTCTCGATCGCAGAACAGCTGCGGATCGACCTGCAGCAACGCAACCCAGCATGGCCGAGCGCGCAGGAACGTGAAGAAGACCTCGAAACGCACCGGAGGGTCGCGGCGGCGCTCGCCCGCACGGCCCCCGCGGCCCGCACGGCCCCCGCGGCCCCCGCGGCCCCCGCGGCCCGCACGAGCGCGACCCGCGAAGGCTCCCGCCCTCGAAGGCGCACTCGTCGCGTTCGCTGATCTCGCGGAGCGCCTCGGCCTGCGCTGGTACGTATTCGGCGCCCAGGCGGTGAATCTCCACGGGTTCCCCCGCACCACGGCCGATCTCGATCTGACGATCGATCTCGGCGCGCTAACCCCGCGGGCGTTGGTGTCCGAGCTCAGCAAGGCGGGCTTCTCACCGCGCTTCGATGACGACGAATTCATCGCGCTCACCCGGGTGATCCCCGTCGTCCACCGTGGCACCAAGCTCCCCATCGATCTCGTGATCGCCGGACCCGGCCTGGAGCAGCAATTCCGCGATGAGGTCCAGCTGCAGCGGGTCGGAGCTCGCCGAGTTCCGGTCCTGTCGCCCGAGAACCTGATCGTTACCAAGCTCCTCGCGGCCCGCCCCAAGGACCTCGAGGACGTCCGGGAGCTCATCGCGAGCCGGGCTTCGTCGCTCGATCACCGGCGGATCGAGGAGCTGCTCACGCTGCTCGAGCAAGCCCTCGACCAGAGTGATCTGGTCCCGCTGTACCGGCGCCTGCGCGACGAGGCAACCCGGGACTGACGTCTCGAGTTGCATCGAGCGGCCACCTGCCACCGGAGCTGTCCGCGCTGGCCCACCCCGAGCTCGAGATTGCCGACGCTGCGATCGGAGCGATCGCACAGCTGCCGGAGGACCAGGCGCGGTTATACTTGGTCTCGATCTCGAGCACCGCGGCGAGCTGATGCGCCGCGATGCGCGTGCGGACCTCTCTCGCGCTGCCGCCTCGAAGGCTCAGCAATGCCCGGCGGAACAGGAACGGTACCGGGACACTCCTGGATGCCGTTCTGGAAGGTGGCTCCCTGTGTCGGTCGCGCTTCATGACCTTCGTCCAGCTGCACGGACCGTACGGGTCGGGAGCGGCATCCGACGATCGAGCCAGCGAGACAGCGACACCTGGGCGATGCCGAGCAGCCGAGCCGCCTGGCTGACGCTGTCCGTGATGTGGAGCGCGACGACGCGGCGCGTGGCCTTTTCGATCTTCGAGAGCGACCGCGCGTCCTGCATCACCCAACGATGATCGTCATCGGAAAAGCTCGAGGCCGCGGCGTTGAGCGCGGCGATTGCGTCTTCCGCATACGCATGGACGATCCGAGATAGCTCGGTTTCACGTGCGCCGATGGGTGGCACTTCGATCGGCATCAAGCCTCCGAGGATCTCGTCGCGCCCGTGGCGCTGCGTGCAGACGATCAGCTGTACGCGGTGGTCGGGTTCGTAGAACGACTTCAGGAGCTCAGGCAGGTCGGGCGGCAAGCTGCGGCTCTGCACACACAGCGAACCTCCCGCGGCCAGCTCGAATGCAGCCATGGCACTCCGGCGGCTGGCCGGCGAGCGAACCGAAGCCGGCAGATCGCCACGACGAGAATCGCAGACGACGAAAGGCGCATCGGCGCCAAGGACCCGACGGTGCAGCGCGTACGCAAGAGGGACAAGCTCCTCCTCGCCGTGGAGAACCAGTTTGGACCGCGACGCCGCTGCGAATCGGAGCGCGCGGAGCGCGTGCTCGACAGCCCGCATCCGGCTCGCGCCCCATCCGAGCACCCGCGAACAAAACTCGCGCAGAGCCATGGAGCGCCGGCTCTCCGCGATCAAGGTGGTTCTCCCGATGCCTACCTCGACGCCCGGTGTCAAGATGAAGCTTTGTCGAGGCTCGCCGTCCTGCCGCAGGCAGACTGTCCTCTCCATGGCTTGAATGCGCCACTGATCGCGCTCATGGATCAGCTCTATGTGCTTGGGCGATATGCCCACCTCGGCAACATGCAGCGAACATGTTGTCGACGTCTCGATGGTGCCATCCTGAACAAGGCGATGTGACAATTGACAAACCCGCTTCGTGCCCCACTCGCGTAATTGAATGACCTCGTCATCGCCGAACGCAGACGATGCAGCAGGGTCATGCTCCATGGTGGATACCGCATACGCTTGCGACTCTGTCGGCCGACTCACCACGTCACTACAGAACACGAGATCGCGTCCGGTGAAAGGGGTGTTCTGCCAATCCGTATTCGCGTTGCTTTCGCGGGACAACCGGACGCACGCGGTCCTCTGCAAGTGTTCGGGATTGTGCCCGCTAGCGCTCCGCCGCGTGTCCCGCCATGCGAGCCAGCTTCTTCTGGTTGCGGGACAGACCACTGGCTATTCGTCTTGGCCGAACAGCGGAAACCCGAGGCCGACGCGCTCAAAGCGCCGCGCCAGCTTCTTGT
>VBLP01000364.1:0-11558 GCA_005887925.1 Deltaproteobacteria bacterium
CGACCGCATCCGCCGCGCGTTCGCCGGGTAGACGTACCGGGCGAATCGGCCGGATCGGGGGATGACGCGGCGGCGGGCTGCGTGTCACCGTGCGGATCGGGATACGCCATGCGATGGAGTCTCGAACACGCGCTCGGCCACGCGATCATGGTGCGCCGGTTCGGCAGCGGCCCGGAGATCCTCTGGATCCACGGCCTCGGCGAGCAGTCGCAGGGCCTGGAGGCGATCGCATCGCACGCGGCGTTCGCCGGCTACTCGCACGTGCTCGTCGATCTACCCGGCTACGGCCGCTCGCCGTGGCCCGAGCACGTCGATCATCTCGAGCGGCTCGCCGAGCGGCTCGCCGACTGGATCGGCAATCGCCAGCCGGCCATCGTCGGCCATTCGATGGGCGGGGTGCTCGCCCAGCTGATCGCCGAGCGCACCGCGGTGCGCGCGGTGGTCGACGTCGAGGGCAACCTGTCGATCGGTGATTGCACGTTCAGCGCCAAGGCGGCCGCGTACGATCTCGACAACTTCCTCGCGTTCGGGTACTCGGCGATGCGCGCCCAGGTCTACGACGATGGCCGCACCGACATGGCGCTGCGCGTCTACCACGCGGCGATGGTGCTGGCCTCGCCGCACGCCTTCCACCGCCACGCGCTCGACCTGGTCGCGATGAGCGAGCCGGAGACGCTGGGGGTGCGCCTCGCCGCGCTGCGCGCGCCGGTGCTGTTCGTCGCCGGCGTCCCCGACGGCATGTGCCGGCACAGCCGCGACCTGCTCGACCGCCACGGCCTGCGCTGGGCCGGCATCGAGCCGGCCGGCCACTGGGTGCACATCGATCAGCCCGAGCGCTTTGCGGCCGAGGTCGCGGGCTTCCTGCGCGAGGTGATGCCGCTCAGTTCGATGACGTGATCGTCAGGCTGAACGAGTTGATCGTGCCGGTGTTTCGCCGGGCGAGATCGCGGACGAACAGCTGCCACTGTCCGGTCGCCGGACTGCCGATCGTGAAGCTGCCGGTGATGTCGAGGTTCGTCGCGACGAAGTCATTCTGCTTGCCGCCCTGGCGGTTCGATAGCGTCGCGGTCTGACCGTTGGGCGCGCTCACCTGGATGATGAGGTCGCCGCGGGCCTGGTGGGTGATGTTGACGCTGACCGTCACGTGCTGGACGTCGAGGCCCGCCGGTGCTACGTCGATTGCGCTGCGGACGCCGGTGGCGTTGTTGTCCGGGATCGCCTTGGGGACGTCCGTCGACGTGAACGTCCGCGTGACCTGGCCGCCGCCGCCGCACTCGGGCGGGACCGCGGTCGAGGTGACGATCGTCGTGGTCGAGCTGTCGCTGGGCGACGACGCGCCGGTGCCCATGTGGCGGCCGGCGAACTTGCCGAAGATCGCGCAGCGGTTGGCGCCGCCGGTGAGGTTGACGTCGGCCTGGAGGATCGCGTCGCGCGCCGCGAGCATCGACGGATTGCACGGCGTGAGCTTCATGCCCGACACGACCAGCTGCTCGGTGGTCGCCGCGCCCAGCGCGGTGCGGACGTCCCACAAGGTGGCGGCCCACAGCTCGCCGACGGCGTGGACCTCGGCGAGCGTGCCGTTCTTGATGTCGTCGTAGGTGAACGGCGAGGCCGCCATCGAGAACTGGCGAATGCCGACGGTCGCGTTGCCGGTGACGTAGGCGCCGATGACCGGGTCGTTCAGGAACGAGGCCGCGACCCAGTCGCTCCAGCCCTCGCCCATGCCGCCGGACTGGAGGGCGCGGAGGCAGGTGGTGGCGCCGCCGCCGACGAGGCGGTTGGACAGGCCATGCGTGTTCTCGTGGTAGATCACGGTCGGATCGAAGTCGCCATCCTCCTGGACGCCGCCGTTGATCGTGAACAGGAACATCTGCATCCGCGGCCTGGAGCCGTCGGGCGGCGTGGCGAAGTTCGCGTTGTTGAGCCCCGAGCCGTCCTGGACGTCCTGCTGGACCTCGTCGTTCTGTGCGCCGCCCCGTCCGAAGTTGCTGGTCTGGAAGTTGCCGGCCGACTCGGTGAAGCCGAGCGCGTAGGTCCGGTCGTGCCAGTTGTTGGCGAGGTAGAACGCGCTGGTGACCGCGGCCTCCCGGAACAGCGAGGAGTCCTGGATTGGCGAGAACGGGAAGTCGAAGGCGTCGCTGGCATCGGCGGTCGGCTGGACCTCGTTGGCGCCGATCGTGTTGTTGGCGTCGAGGTCGGTCGCCGAGATCACGTTGTTGCCGCGGGTCTTGCGGGTCGAGTCGACCCAGCCGGACGGCGAGGCGACCGGATCGCCAGTGAACGAGACGACGACGCGCGTGTCGGTCGTCGGGTTGGCCCCGGGCGTCGCGGTGAACACCCGGCCGGTGAACGTGTTGACCAGCGAGTAGCTGGCGAGCGACGACCCGTCCTGGGCGTCGATCAGGGTGAGCTGGTACTGCTGCTGCTTGTGGTCGTCGAGCCACGACACGGTCGTCTGATAGGCGAAGCGGTCGTCGCCGGGAGCGACCTGGAAGATCCGCGGCTCCACGGTCAGCGGGTCGAGCGCGCCCGTCGCCGTGAACGTGGTGCGCAGCCCCTCGCTCGCTGCGAACGCGGGAGTGAGCGGGAGTCCGAACGCCCTCACGGTGGCGGTGGCGGCGTCGGCCGGTGTCAGCAGCTGGCGGTTGGTCGGCTCGGCGATCCGGTAGAAGTCGTCGCCGACCGCGCGGAACACCGCGTTGGCCGGATCCATGTGAACGGTGATGGCACCCTGGAACACAGGAATGCCGTTGAACGTCCGCTGGAGCGTGATGTGACGGAAGTCGCTCCGGGGCTCGACATCGACGCGGGTCGCGACGAAGCTCGACGCGTCGGCTGCGCTGAGCTGGAACACGTCGTGGTGATCGAGCAGGAAGCCGGTCGCGGCCTCGACGGGATCGCTGGCATGTCCGGCGAGCGAGAACCGCGGCGCCATGGCCACGACCCGGCTGATGCCGGCCTCGTTGACCTCCAGCGTCACCGGCGCGCCGGCCTGGCGCTGGAGCACCTCGACCGCGCGATCGCGATCTCGGGTGGCAGTGGTGCCATCGGCGTTGTCACCGATGGCGCATGCTGCCAACCCGATTGCGGATCCCATTGCGGAAAAGATACTGAGCCATTGCACGAGACTGGGGCCTTTGACCATGTGGATCGTCCCTCGCTTTGTGGGAGAGACAATGCACTCGTGCAGACACGAAGTCCACCTGGCCGCGCCGGCTGGTGACAGCTGCTACCAGCGCTGCCGCGCAGATCGCTCACCGATCGAAGCGAATCACGGTACGTGCAGCGTGATATCGGCTACTCCCGATCTTTGCAGTCCGGCGCAGTCCGTTTGCGGTCGCGGTCGATCGGCGTTGACTGTGGTCAGTGGATATGGACGTCGAGGTCGGCGAGGCCGTTGTCGTTGAACGCCTTGGCCAGATCGCGCCGGCCGTTGCCGTTCCAGTCGCCGGCGACCCATTGCTGCAGATCCCAGAAGCCGCCCTGGCGGGTCGCCCAGCGCTCGATGCCGAAGCTGCCGCCGGTCGACGGGTGGACGTCGATGTCGGCGAGGCCGCCGTCGTTGAACGCCTTGGCGACGTCGCACCGGCCGTCGCCGTTGAAGTCGGCCGCCATCCACTTCTGCGCGTCCCAGAAGCCGCCCTGCTGGGTCGCCCAGCGCTGGATGCCGAAGCTGGACCCGGTCGACGGATGGACGTCGATGTCGGCGAGGCCGCCGTCGTTGAACACCTTGGCCATGTCGGCCTTGCCATCGCCGTTGAAGTCGCCGGCCATCCACTTCTGCGCGTCCCAGAAGCCGCCCTGGCGGGTCGCCCAGCGCTGGATGCCGAAGCTGAACCCGGTCGACGGGTGGACGTCGATGTCGGCGAGGCCGCCGTCGTTGAACACCTTGGCCATGTCGGTCTTGCCGTCGCCGTTGAAGTCGCCCGAGACCCACTTCTGGGCGTCCCAGAAGCCGCCCTGCTGCGTCGCCCAGCGCTGGATCGTGAGCGCGTCGGCGGTGCCGCAGGTGATGCCGACCTCGATCCACGACTGCCGGATCTGGGCGAGCTCGGTCGCCGAGTAGCCGAGCGCGCCGGCGGCGTCGAACACGCCCTGGCAGCCCTGCTGGAACGTCGAGCCCGCCGTCCAGTAATGCGCGTTGGCCAGGTACCACGCGCGGCTGGCGCGCAGCACGCTGGCCTGGGTCGCCGGGCCGGTCGGGCTGCCGCTGCCGAACCGCCGCGCGGTCAGACAGAATGCCTTGTTCATGATGCCGCTCGAGAAGTGCACATCGAGCCCGTCATTGTAATTGGCGAAGTTGTCGATCGACCGGCCGTCGGCGGGCGGATTGCACATGAAGCGAAGTGCGCTGTTGGCGCGGAAGATGTCGCGGCCGACGTCGAAGTCGGGCGCGGTGCCCTTGAAGAACGCCTCGCCGACCTCGCCGGCGATGTCGGAGAACGATTCGTTCATGCCGCCCGACTGCTGGGCGTAGATCAGGTTCGAGTGGAACGTGGTGAAGCCGTGGTCGATCTCGTGCGCGACCACGTCGGCCGCGCCCGACAGCGGATAGAAGGTCGTGCCGCCGTCGCCGTACGTCATCTGCGTGCCATCCCAGAATGCGTTCTCGTAATTGACACTATAATGTACACGACTGCGAATGACGAAACCGGCGTTGTCGATCGAGTTGTAGCCCTGCCAGTCGCGCAGCATGTTGAGCGTGTTCTCGGCGAAGCCGTGCGCGTCGTCGATCGCCGCGTCGCTGATCGGGTTGAGCGGCCCGACCACGATGGTCCCCGAGCCGGCGGTGCCGTTGTTCATGTTGGTCGTGACCAGGCGCGCGGTGTTCATCTGGAACAGCGTGCCCGCCGGCTCGACGTCGAGCGCGTTGATCCACTGCCGCGCCACCTTGGGGTTGCCGCCCGGCCCCGACGCTTCCGACAGCGTGTCGATCGCGTTGAACCACCACAGCCGCTCGCCGCTCCGGGCGTCGTAGAAGCCGTTCCACACGCCCGGCGGCGCGCCGCCCTGCATCTCGGTGTGGAAGCTGACGTGCCAGGCCAGCCGCGCGTCGCGCTCGGCGTTGCCGGGCAGGATCACCAGCTCGGCCGCCTCGCGATCGTAGGCCAGCGGCGCGCTGGCATCGGTGACCCTCTCGGCATACTCGCTCTTGCCCAGGATCAGCGCGCCTTTATCCTCGATCAGCGGCACGACGTCGACCGCCGCGGCGCCGCCCAGCACGTTGCCCGACAGCGAGCTGAACCTCGCGTCGTCGCCGTGCACGACCACGTCGCCGCCGAACACCTTGACGCCGGCCGTCATCTGATCCAGCCGCACGTGCGTCCGGCCGTCGACGCCGATGTCCGCCGAGCGGACCTGCCACTGGTCGCCCGCCCCGAGGTGGTCGGTGCGGTGCCTGGCATAGATCGCCGCGGAGTGCGCGATATCGCCGGGCGAATGAAACGCCTCGTCCAGGACCGAGTCGACCGGGATCAACCGCTGGGCACCGGGCTGCGGATCGGGGCCATTCGATTCCGTGGCGCAAGCGCCGCTGGACAGCAGCGTGAACAGCGAGACTCCTCGGACGAATCTTCCGTACGCCATACTTTCTCCTTCCGACCGCGACGTCGCATATCGCGGACTGTGGTGCGTGGGAACGCAGAGCACCGCGTGCGAGCAAGCGGCGTTCCGCCGCAGATGCGCAACAAGTGCGCATGGCCTCGTCGCCCGCCACGGCCGGTGATGCAGGCCCGCGCCTGCACTGCGGGCCCAGGACTGCACCCGATCGGCGCTCGGGGCCGCAACATCACCGATGAGCCGCAGCGACCCCGTCGGCGAGCGCCGGCGTGGCAGGCTGACCGGCACATTGAGTACCCACGGCGATCATTGCAGGGCGTGAACACCACGACGTTGAAGCCTCCGAAGTAGCGCGCGAGCGGCCGCACCGCCTTGCCGTCCAGCGTGACCTTGCGCGTGCCCTGCGCGATCTCTACCGCGTAGACCCGCACCATCTCGTCCTTGACCACGCGGGCGTGGCGTTCGATCTCAGCCGATTTGCGCGCACCGCGGTCGGTCCGCCCACATGCGGGATCCAGCGCGCTCGTGTCCGGAGGCATCGCAGGCAGGAATCCGATCCCGACCGGACGGACCGCATCAGCTATCGCGGCTCGTTCCACCGACGAACCAGCGCAGCGGCGGCGCTGGATATTCGCGATGGCCGGTGCGGCCGGATATCGTGGTCGGGCGAGGGCCGTTGCGTGGCGTCGCTTTCCGCTGGGTCCAGCGTCCTGGACGTGAACGATTCTCGGAGGTTGCGGTGCCCCAGGAGGTCGCGTATACAGCGGTATGTTCCGCGTGATCGGTGCTGCCATCGCCGGGGAGCGAGCCCGCCAGGGCCTCCGGGTCGGCGACCTCGGCTCGAGAACATCGCGAACGCGCTGCAGATCGATTCGATTGCCCTGCGGGCCGGCGAGATCAAGAGGCGAGCACAGCCCAGCGTGTTCTTGCGGCACCGCGGTGTCCACCAGGACTTCACGATGGCCGAAGCCCCGGCGCTCGACGCCGCGCTGGCACACGCGCGGGCAAGGAACGAGCTCGCGCGTCTTGTCTCGGAGGATGTGGGACTTTTCCCGGAGCACCGGCTCCAGACGCGGGAAGTGGCGGGTGACGCGGCGGATTCGCCTGCACGACAAGGCTATCTGCTGGCGCGCGAGCTCCGGCACGCCGTCGGCAACGATGCAAATGCGTTCACCGATCTCCGCGAGCTGGTCGAGCGTGTCTGCGGAGTCACCGTGCTCGTTCGCCGACTCGCCACGATCGGGTCATCCGCGTTTGCGGTGAAGGCCGAGGACGCCGCCGCGATCGTGCTCGCACCGATTACGCACCCGAGAGAACCGCTGGCTCGGGTATGGCTCGCCCACGAGCTCTGCCACGTGCTTTTCGATCCGGACGCGGGTGGCGTTCATGTCGTGGTGGATTTCGACGACGACCGTCAGGCGCGGCAGGCTGAACAACGCGCGCGCGCGTTCGCCGCCGAGTTGTTGCTGCCCGAGGCCGGCCTCCGGAAGCTCATCGGTGCTCCGTCGGGCGTCACTGGCGAGGTCGCGTCGCGGAACCTCATCGCGATGGCGCGCGACGCATTCGGCAGCACGTGGCAAGTCACCGCGAATCACCTGTGCAATCTCGGCTTCATCTCGATGGGACTGAGGGACTGGCTCGAGCGGCAGCAAGCCCCCGCCATGTCGCGCCCATGGAGCACGAGCCTGCCCGTCGTCGACGCACCGAGCCTACAGCTCGGGTCGCTCACGCGCCGCGGCTATGATGCGGGTCATCTCACCGACGGCGAGGTCCGCGCGCTCCTCGGCCTCGATGTGCTTGCCCCGCTCCCATGGGAGAGCGGACAAGGGCGCGATGTGGATCGCGCTTCGCGAGCTGTGGGCACCTGGTGAACGGCTGGTCTCCCTTCCGGTGTTCTTGCGTCGGCTGGTCGATGCCGGCGCCCTCGGCGGTGATACCGCGGATGAGGTCATGAGGCGCTCGCATCAGGTGCTGCCCACGTGGTGGGCCGACTGGCGCGCGAAGCATTGAGTCCGACAGGGCGTGGCGCAGCGTGCCGCGAGGCGCTCGGCGTGCGCTGGGCCGGCATCGAGCCGGCCGGCCATCGGGTCCACATCGACCAGCCTGACCGCTTCGCGGCCGAGGTCACCGGCTTCTTGCAGGCTATCGGAGCTTGACTGAGGCCATAGCCGGTAGCGACGCAAGATCGTTTCCGTGACAAGCTGAGGGCGAGATGACGGCCCTGGATTGCATCGCAGTGGATGGCTACAAGTCGATCCGCTCGGCGAAGATCGACCTGGGGCCCATCAACGTGCTGATCGGCGCAAACGGCGCCGGCAAATCGAACCTCCTTGGCTTGTTCGGTTTGCTTGCCGATCTCGCCGATGATCGCCTGCAGCTTCACGTGGGCCGCCAGGGAGGGGCGGATGCGATCTTGCATTTTGGACGCAAGAAAACGCAGGCGCTACGCATCTCGCTGCGATTCGGGCTCTACGCGTACACCTCAGTTCTCGTTTCGAGTGCCGGCGACACGTTGGTGTTCGAGGACGAAGTCGTGTGGCCTGCACCACCTGGACCACGCTTCGAAGCTGCGCCCCCTGGTGTCTTTACCCTCGATGAGGATGCGCTTCGAGCGACGGGCGTAGCAATAGGGTCCGGCGGTCACAAGGAGACGGGGCTGAGCAGTGTCCGGGACAGTCAGGGACACAGCGAGATCGCGAGGCTCGTCGCTGCTACGATGAGGGGCTGGCGCCGCTTCCACTTTCACGATACCGGCGCGTCGGCGCCGATGAAGCAGAAGCGCAAGCTCGACGACAACCGCGCCCTGCGCACGGAAGGCGACAATCTCGCGCCGTTCTTGTTCTCGCTCAAAGCTTCGGCTCCGAGCTCTTACCGGCGCATCGTCGAGGCTGTTCGCGCGGTCGCGCCATTCTTCGACGACTTCTCGCTCGCGCCGGATGCTGTCAATCCCGACGTCATCCAGCTCGCGTGGCGCCACAAGACGGATGACGCACTGTTCACGGCCGACGCGCTGTCCGATGGCACGCTGCGCTTCATCTGTCTGGCGACCTTGCTGCTACAGCCCGAGTTGCCTTCGCTGATCGTGATCGACGAACCCGAGCTTGGATTGCATCCATTTGCGATCACGCAGCTGGCTGCGCTGGTTCGCAGCGCCGCAACCAGGTCACAAGTGTTACTTGCCACCCAGTCTGTCACCTTGCTCGATCAGTTCAACGCCGACGAAGTGATCGTGACCGAGCGAAGTAATGGAGAGTCCACCTTCAGGCGCCTCGATGACCAGGCGCTGGACGAATGGAGGCAGGAGTATTCGCTCGGCGAGCTGTGGCTGAAGAACGTCCTCGGCGGACGACCGCGGTGACCGAAGATGAAGCGAGGGCTCGTGCTGGTCGAGGGGCAGACGGAGGAGCGGTTCGTCAACGAATGTCTCGGACCTCACCTGCTGGCGAAGGGGCTGGCCTTGGTTCCCACCATCGTGAAGACCAAGCGAGCTGTCGGCGGTGCTCACTTCAAAGGCGGAGTCACGGGCTACGGCCAGGTGCGGCGCGACCTGGGGCTCCTGCTTCATGACACGCACGCATCGGTCATCACGACGCTGCTGGACTACTACGCGCTCCCGGCGGATTTCCCGGGCATGGTCGATCGGCCGTCCGGCGGTCCCGCACAGCGCGTCGCCCACGTCGAGGCCCACTGGGCCGCGGCGGTCGGAGACACGCGGTTCTTGCCGCACCTCGCGCTGCATGAATTCGAGGCCTGGGTGTTCGCCGCGCCATCGTGCCTGGAGCCGTGGATGTTCGACGACGATTCGAACGTCGTCACGGCGATCGCTGCAGTTGCCGCGGCGTATCACACACCGGAGGACATCGACGAGGGGTTCTTGACGGCGCCCTCCCGGCGGCTTTGCAATGCATTTGCCGGTTACCAGAAGACGCTGCACGGCCCCATCGCTGTCGCAGCCATAGGTATCGAGCGTATCCGCGCGCGCTGTCCGCATTTCGCTCGATGGCTGGACCGCCTCGAGGCGATCGCGGCCTCGTAGGCCGCATGCCGCGCGCTGGGCGATCGCTGCCTGGCCCCGCTGTCGCCAGCGGGACATCGGCGGGCAGATACTCGCGATGGCCGGCGCGGCCGGATATCGTGGCCGGGTGAGGGCCGTCGCGATCGTCAACGGCAACGTGCGCCGCCTGCACGGCGGCCTGCGTGTCGCGCTCGAGCGCGCGCTGCCCGGCGGCGTCCGGTTCACGACCTCGCTCGATCATGCCCGCGGGGTCATCCACGACGAGGTCCGCCGCGGGCTCGACCTGATCGTGCTCGGCGGCGGCGACGGCACCGTTGTGATGGGCCTGGCGCTGGTCGCCGAGGCCTGCCGCGGCACCGGGCGGCCGGAGCCTGCGATCGGGGTGCTCCGGCTGGGCTCGGGCAACGCGATCGCCGACGCCGTCGGGGCCGGCGGCGACCCCGCGGGCGATCTGGCGCGGCTGGTCCGCGGCGACGGCACCTGGCGCAGCATCCCGCTGGTCGAGGCGCTCGGCGTGCGCGCGCCGTTCGTCGGGCTCGGGGTCGACGCCCAGCTGCTCGAGGACCACCACGCCGTCGGCCAGGTGATCGATCGCGTGCCGGGCGCCCGGTGGCTGGTCGGCGGCGCGGCGCGCTACGCGCTCTCGGTCGCGCTGCGCTCGCTACCGCGCTTTGCGACCGGCGCACGGGCCCGCGCGGTGGTCACCAACCTCGGCGCCCCGGCGATCGAGATGGCTCGGGGCGGCCCGACCGGACGCCAGGTCGCCGCGGGCGATGTGCTATGGCGCGGCGCCTGCACGCTGATCGCCGGCGCGACGATCCCGTTCTTCGGCTTCGGCCTCAAGATGTTCGCGTTCGCCGGCGCGCGCCGCGATCGCTTCCACCTGCGCTGCGGCGATGCCAGCCTGTTCGAGATCGTGCGTCGCACGCCCGCAGCCTTCCGCGGCGAGTACTTCTCCCACCACGTGCACGACTTCCTGTGCGACCGCGTCGCGATCGAGCTCGACACCGAGTCGCCGATCGAGGTCGGCGGCGAGCTGCTCGATCGCCGCCGCCGCTTCGAGCTCGCCCTGGCGGCGCCGGTGACGCTGGTCTCGCTCGCGGCCGAGTGATCCGCGGTCGGTACCGGACCTGGACATCCCACGCGGTACCGGCGCTCCGCGCGGCGCCGGCGCGCCGATTCGGCATGCGCGACGCCGATGCTCCGAGATCTACGCGAAACTTCGACGACATCTCGATGGTATTGCGGTTGCACCACGGGTCGTCATGAAGAAGTCGACCACCGGCAAGCTCGCCCTGCGCACCCAGACCATTCGCCTGCTCACCAGCGAGACGCTCGGCCGCGTCGCCGGTGGCGACGTCGAGTCCGGCGCGAACGGGTTCATCATGAAGGATTCGGTCATCGTTCGAACCGGCATCATCGCGACCGCTCCGATCGAAGCCGGTCGATAGCGCAGACGAGCGCTGATCCCCGAAGCGCTCCGCGGCGCGTACTGCTCCAGCCACCTGCGCGACGACATCGCGCCTCGCGCGGCACCGGCTCGGCCACCTGCGCGGACGGTGAGCTACCCGCTGGTCTTGCGTGAACGGCGGCGGATCGCTGGCCGGCAGATCACGCGGAACCCGACATCGCTGCGGAACAATCCCGGAGGGTGGTCACCGCGGTAGCTGATGGCGAGCGCGTCAGGCCCCCGTGCCCAGCTACCGCCGCGATACACGACCTCGCCCGAACCGATATCTCCGTCGCCGCCGATCCGCAGATCGTCCTCGACGGCGCCCGGGAATCGCGACGCGCACCATTCGAAGACATTCCCGGCCATGTCCCAGATTCCTTCGGGCGTATGCCCACGTGGAAACGCTCCCACGGGAGTTGTACCTACGAACGCGTTGTCTCGGATATAGATAGCCGCCGCCCGCTCGCCGGTATGAGGGCTGGCATCTCCCCATGGGCACAGACGATCCGTGTTCCGGCGAGCCGCGATCTC
>VBLP01000364.1:11586-16680 GCA_005887925.1 Deltaproteobacteria bacterium
TTGTGCCCATGCGCAGAAGGCGCGGGCAACATACCAGTTCACCTCGACGATGGGCCGGCTTGGCGATCGGGCCTGCGCTAGCCAGCTGTCCGCCCACTGTGACCAGGCAGCGTCGCCCAGCAGGCGCTTCCCGGCCTTGTCGAAGAACTTCTTCACGACGTCGGGACGCTGTTCGGCAAACGGCAGGAACTCGGCGACCGTGACCGGCCAGCGCCGGATCCAGAATCCAGCGCTGTTTCGCGTGGAGGGCGGCAGCGGTGTGTGAACGGCCGCGATCTTCTTCTGAACGCGCTGCGCGCGAGCGTGCCCGGATCTCGCGAGCCGGTCGTTCGGAACCGGATCAAGCAGTTGCTGCGAGCGTGATTGCGCCGGCACCGCTGGGTCCCCATCGATTGGGATGTGGTCCCGGTCGCCAAGGACAGTGTGGCGCGGCAGCTTCTTCCAGGCGCCTTTGCCACGGATCCCAGTCGGATCCTGCACCACAGCTGGCCTGGCTCCTGTCTTGTACGTGCCGGGCGGGACCTCCACCCAGCCGAGATCGCGGGCGGAGCGGCCGCGTTCTCGCGGGTCGGGCAGACGCGGATCACCGAGACGACCAAGCGCATCGAGCACGTCGATGCGGTCGAGGATCGGCCAGTCCGCACCATCGATGGCGAATGCATTGACCACGGTGTGCGGCAGCGCGCGCCGCAGCGGCTCGTTCTGGAACAGCGTCCCGGCGTACTCTGCGGCGCCTTTGACCGCGACGGCACACAGCCGCGCTTGATCGGGCGCGCGGGTTCCGGCTACCGCCGCCAGCGCATCGATCAGGCTCACGCCCCAGGCCCGGTGCTGATGCACCGCGGCGCCGATCAGGAACCGCACCGTGCCGCGCCACGCCGGATCGTCGAGGCGAGCTCCACGCTCGAAGCGGGGCTCACGGAGCCACGCCACGCAGTCGGCTGCACGATTGGCATAGATCAGCGCGATCGCCTCGGCCGCCAGGTACTCTTGATAACTGCGGTGCCACGGACGGATCACGGCGTGTTCGCCTGCGCCCTCGAACCGCACGAGCCCGGTATGGTTGGCGAGCGACTGCAGCCAGCTGTCAGCCGTGCCGCGCGTGGCGAACCCGCGCGCGACCAGCAGCTCGTGCGCAGCGTCGACGGCGAGGCGCGTACCACCGAGCTCCTGGCTGGCCAGCGACAGCTCGCGCAGTGCTTCGCGATAGCGCTCGACCATCGTGTCGCGATCGCGATCGTCGGCTGCGCGGATCTTCGCCTCGCAGAGCACGCGCACCATGTCGCCGTACAGCTTGGCCGTGTCATCCGGGAGCCGCCGGTACATCGCGTAGACCTGCAGGATGCAGCTGAGCAGCAGCGGGTTCTCGACCGGCGAGCGCTCGTCGGTCTGCGCTGGAAAGTTGTAGCGGATCGCGGCAATCGCCAGCAGCACGGTGTCGAGGTTTTCACCGGGCGCCCAGCACGCGAGCCAGGCCCGGGTCAGGCGGAGCACGGTATCCTCGTCGAGCGGCGCGATATCGACGCGCACGAAGCCCTCGGGGAGCTCGACCGCGGTGTGCGCGCTGGGCCGGGTCGTCGGGATGACACGCGGCGCTGGGCCGGTCAGCGTGCCAAGCGCGGCGACCAGTGCTTCGCGGTCCTGGCGCCGGGGGACCTCGTCGAGCGAATCGATCAGGAACACGTAGCGGCCGGTGTCGATCCCGGCGCGCACGGTCTCGGCATCCGTGTCATCGCCGAAGGTGTCGCTCGATCGCAGCAGCGCCACCAGCGCTTCGCGGATCGGTCGGCCGCGCAGGTGATCGATCAGCGTCGTGGCGGTGTGCAGGACTGGAATCGGCGGCACGGGACAGTCGCCGCGCACGCCGGCGCGATCGACGCGATGCACCGGCTCGCTTGCGTTGCCGGGCGCCTCCTCGGTGGCGAGGACCCACGCCAGATGCTGGAGCAGCACCGTCTTGCCGGTGCCGGCCGGACCGACGACAACGCAGCGCGGAAGCAATGCATGGCTGAGGACGGGATCCAGCCACGGCTGCTGTGCGGTCGCCTCGTGATGGCGAAACGCCGGGCGAAGTAGGGCTGAGCTGTAGGCGAGAGCCGGATACTTGCGCAACTCGTCACGATCGGGGAGTGCGTCGTGCCACCACCAGAGCACGGCCGGCAGCGCGGGCCAGCCCTCGCGCTGGAGGCCGACCTTGGATTTCCCGTTGTCACGGAGGCGCACCATTTCGACGGCCGCGGTCTTCTCGAGCCGAACCTCGCCCTGGACTTCCACCCAGGGCCGCTCCGCCTTGAGGTGCACGTACCAGCGCACGCGATCGGCGCGCGCGCCGCCCAGCGTACGCAGGGCGCTCGGATCGCCCTTGCGCCACAGCGGTGCCTTGTCCTGGAGATAGCGCTCCTCCCAGCGCTCGCGCGCGATCGACATCCCCGGCCGCGATGGGAAGCGCGCCGCGTACCAGGTCGCGAGCTGGTCATCGAGCTGATCGATGACCGCGCTCGCCAGATCTGCGGTGATGGGGGCGTCCAGCGACAGGACTTCCTTGGCCTCGGCCTTGTAGGCCGCGGGGACCTGCCGCAGGTGCACGTTGATCGCACCGACGAGCGTGGTGGACGACGCGGGCTCGCGCGTGGCGGCAGCGAGCAGATCGTGAACCAGATCGAGCCGCCCGCAGTGCCGGCTGCCGAGCAGCACGACGCGCAGGTCGACGTCGGGAACGGCCTCGCGCGCGAGGTCGATCAGCTGGACGTCGCCGTCGAGGATGGCGGTGCGCTGGGCGATCCGCCGGCGCAAGGTCGCGAGCTCGTCTGCCAGGTCATCGCGAAATCCCAGCACGGCCACCCGGATGCGGCGCTGGGCCGCCACGGGCTTGCCGTCGACGATGCGTGCGCCACGCAGCGCTGCGACCTTGTCGCGCAGCCGGGCGGCCACGCTGCTCGGCCCCTCCCAGTCCAGCGCCTGCGCGCGGCCGAGCCCGTACGGCAGCTTCTGCCGGTCCTTCAGCAGGACCGGAACGACGCGATCGCGGCTGCCATGCGCGCACATCTCATCGATCGCGATGCGGATCTCCTCGGACGGGTACCAGCGCTTGCCGTCGCCGAGCAGCACCACCTGGAGGAGCGACGATCGCAGCTCGCGGTCGAGCGTCTCGTCCCACGGTGCGCCGGGTGGAATGTCGGGCTTGTCGACGAACGCGGTCACGCCGAGATCGGATAGTGCCTTGCGCAGACGGAGCGCCGTGTCCTTGTCCGGCGCACCATGAACGATGAAGACGTCGACCCCCACGTGGCCCAGGACCACGATATCACTCTGCGGGCCCCCGCACCCAGGCTGTCATGGACCGTCTGTCCCGGTCGCGGTGGTTGAGGCGGACGCTGCGTCAAGGCGCGCGACTCGATGGGGCGTGAGCCGACGGTAGGCCGCTTCTGCGAACCGCGGTCCGCGTTCGCGAGGCTCAGTACGCGGCGGCGCGCGGACTGGCTGCGCTCACCTCGGTCCCACGTGGGACGCGGGACCGGTGCTCCAGGCGATTCCGCGGAATCGTGCGGAGAGCGACGCCGACCGCCGTCATGGCGGCGGGGCGGCGGGCTGGCCTGCTTGGGCAGCGAGCGCGGAGCGCGCGGACGGGCTGAGCTCACCTCGGTCCCACGTGGGACGCAGGACCGATGCTTCAGGCGATTCCGCGGAATCGTGCGGAAGCCAGCCGGCGATTCGTCACGGCGCGGCGGCGGCTGACCTGCTTCGGCAGCGAGCGCGGAGGCGCGCGGACGGGTTGAGCTCACCTCGGTCCCACGTGGGACGCGGGACCGGCGGTGCTCCGGGCGATTCCGCGGAATCGTGCGGAAGCCAGCCGGCGATTCGTCACGGCACGGCGGCGGGCTGGCCCACTTGGGCAGCGAGCGCGGAGGCGTGCGGACGGCTGAGCTCACCTCGGTCCCACGTGGGACGCGAGACCGGCGGTGCTCCGGCGATTCCGCGGAATCGTGCGGAACAACGCCGGCCGTTCGTCACGGCGAGGCGGCAGCGGACTGGCCTGCTTCGGCGGCGAGTGCGGCGGCGAAGAACGGTGAGCTGCGGGCGAGGGTGGCGACGTAGTCGCGGACGTCGTCGCGCGCGGCGGGGGGCAGGCAGGCGAAGGGCACGATGTGCTCGTCGGGGACGTAGCGGAAGGTGAAGTTGACGCGGCGGGTGCGGAAGCCGGCGATGGCGGGGGGCAGGTCGAGGCTGTGCTTGTCGTCGACGCGCTGGACGCGGTGCAGGAGGTCGTCCTTCCAGCGCGGGCCGCCGAAGACCTGGAGCGAGCCGTCGTCGAGCCACTGGGTGCGCACGGGCGGGGCGTCGCGGGCGTCGGGGGCGCCGCGGCGGACGAACTGGAACCGGGCGCGCTCGCCGAGGGACAGCGAGCCGACGGGGCCGGGCTCGAAGTCGCGATGCTCGCCGACGCGGGCGGCGTCGACGACGCGGTCGCCGTCGGTGCGGTCGCCGTAGAAGTTGACCAGGCAGGTGTTGAGGTGCCAGCGGCGCGGCACGACGCGCGGCGGGAAGCCGTCGCGGACGCGGCGCTCGATCTGGGCGACCAGGCGGGCCAGGACCGGCGGGAACGGCTCGGCGGTGACGGCGACGTCGTGGGTGCGGCGCGGCGGTTCGTAGTAGCCGAGGCAGGCGAACTGCCAGTTGCCCAGCCAGTAGACGGGGCGGAGCAGGGCGCGCTGCGGGCGGCCTGGGGGCGGCCGGCGGGTCGAGTAGCGCAGCTCCCAGAGCGGGGCCAGCGTGGCGAGCCACGCGAGGATGGCGGCGCGCGCCGGGGCGTCGATGAAGTCCGGCTCGTAGAGGTAGCAGGGGTCGGCCGGGGGCACGGCGCGGGGAGTCTACAGGGTCGGCGCGGAGTTGCACGTCCGGACGCAACCGGGCGCGCGACCGGCCGATAACGGGGGGATGATGGACTGGATCTTCCGGCCGCAGTGCGCGGCGTGCGGCGCGGCCGCGGTGACTCTGTGCGCGGCGTGCCGCGCGTCGCTGGTCGAGATCGGGGCGGCGTGCCCGCGGTGCGCGGAGCCGAGCGAGCACGAGGCGCTGTGCCGGCGGTGCCGGACC
>VBLP01000366.1:0-21789 GCA_005887925.1 Deltaproteobacteria bacterium
AAGATCTGGCCGTCGAGCTCGGCGTCGCCCTCGCCGATCATGCCGAGCGCGAGGTGGGCGAGCGGGGCGAGATCGCCCGAGGCGCCGACGCTGCCGCGCGACGGGATCACGGGGTGGACACCGGCGTTGAGCAGCTCGCACAGCCGCTCGCAGCACACGGGGCGGGCGCCGCTGCGGCCGGTGGCGAGGACGGCCGCGCGCAGCAGCATCATCGCGCGCACCGCGTCGCGGGGCAGGGGGGCGCCGACGCCGGCGGCGTGGGATCGTACAAGATTCTGCTGCAGCCGCGTGACCTGGTCGGCGGAGATCCGGACCTCGGCGAGCGCGCCGAACCCGGTATTGACGCCGTAGACGGCGGGCGCGGCGTCGCCGGCGGCGACGACCTCGTCGACCACGGCGCGCGCGCGCTGCATCGCACCTTGTGCGTGCTGGCCGATCTCGACGCGGCGGCCATCGCGCGCCACGGCCGTGAGGATCTCGAGCGTAAGTGGGGCATCGCCAAGCCGGAACGCGGTCACGGCTGGTGTATTGCACAACGCCGGCGACCGAGCGTGCGAAGAAGTCCCAAATACCGGGAATGTCGTGCCCCTGCGTTGACACGTTTCGCCGGGTCTGGTGAACTTCGAGTGACTTGGGAGCGCCACCGGAAGATGACACCGGCACGCCCGGGGATGACGCGCCGGATACGGCTATTCTGCCGCAGCTCAGCGAGCGGGCGAGGTCGCTCGCGGCGCGCGTCGATGCGATGATGGCCGACGAGGAGGAGCCGCGCGAAGCGGCGCTCGAGATCGACGAGATCGAGGAGGTCGAGGAGGCGCCTGCGATCCCGCCGCCGCGCTCGTCGCTGACGTTTCGCACGCCGGTGCCGACGCCGCCGCCGCTTCCGGCGACGCGTCCGCCGGTGGTGACGGTGCCGCCGCGCAACGCCAGCGTGAAGACGCCGCCGCTGGGCTCGACGCGGCCGCCGCTGGTGCCGCGTCCGACGGCATCGACGCCGCCGGGGCTGTCGGTGACGGCGCCGCCGGTGTCGATCCCGCCGCGTGAGGCCGAGCCGCCGCGGCTGGACGCTCGGGCCGAGCCGGCCGCCGAGCCCGGGGAGCCGGGGACGCTTTCGGAGGCCGCGCAAGCTCTCGCCGACACCGGATTGATGGTAGGCGGAGGAACCGGCGCGGCCCCTGCGCTGCCGCGAGAGCCGGCCGCCGAGCCGGACACGACGAGCGACGGTGAGGCCCGGGCGCAGGAGCCGCCCGCGGCGGGGCCGGACGCGATCACGACGACCGGCGAGCGCCGGCGCACGGGGCCGACGCTGCCGTCGCTGGGCGAGAGCTTCGAGGGCATGATCGGCTCGAGCCCGGACATCGCCACGCTCGTCGCCGGCGGCGTGGAGGTCTCGACCGAGGTCGCCAACATCGTCGTCGACAAGCCGCTCGAGGCCCACCTCGAGTCGCCCACGGTGCTCGACCGCGCGCTCGACGAGCTCGGCGACGTCTACGAGCGCCGGCTCGCCTACGAGGCGCGTGCCGCCAAGGCGTACCGCCGCGCGCTCGGGCTCGATCCGGCGCTGCGCGCGAACCTGTGGGCGATCCGCCGCGTGTTCTACCGCCGCGCGCTGTGGCCCAACCTGGTCAAGCTGATCGACGCCGAGGTCGGCTACGCGCGGGACGACCACGAGCGCGCCGATCTGCTGCTCGAGAAGGCGCGGATCTGCGCCGAGCACATGAACGACGCGGGCGAGGCGCGCGCGGCGCTGCTCGAGGCGACGCAGATCGCGCCGCAGCACCAGGCGGCGCTGCTCGAGCTCGAGCGCCTGGTCGCGCGCGGGGGCGACGTCGGCAAGCTGCTCGATGTCTGGGAGCTCCTGGCCGAGGCCGTCGAGCATCCGGCGCGCAAGATCGCCTACTGGCTCGAGGTGGCGCGTGCCGCGGCGCAGACCGAGCACGGCCGCGCCCAGGCGGCGTTCGACCAGGCGGCGAGCCTGGCCCAGGGCGCACCGGAGCTGGCCGAGGCGCATGGCGCACCCGGCGACGTCACCGCGGCGATCGACGCGCTGGTCGCGCAGCTGACCGCCGTGCTCGGCGGTACAGACGCGGCCGCCGCGGCGGCCGAGCCCGAGCGCGCGCAGCGGATCCGGCGCGAGCTGGTCGCGCTGCGCCGCCGCCAGGCCCAGCTGGCGCGCGGCGAGTCCGCCGAGCGCGCGTGGGACGTGCTGCAGCAGGCGATCGCGCTGTTGCCGGGCGAGCCCCTCGTGCTGTCGGATCTCACCGAGCTGGCCGAGGAGCTCGGCCGCTACGACGCGCTCGCCGAGCTGGTCCAGAGCTGGCAAGCGGTCGAGGGCGATCCCGGGCGCGCGATGGTGCTGTCGATCCGGCGCGCGGACGCGCTGCTGCGCGGTGGCCAGCGCGAGGAGGCGCGTTCGCTGCTGGCCTCGCTCGAGGCCTCCGCGCCGGGCTTCATCGTGCTGACCTCGGCGGCCGAGCGCGACGCGCTGGCCCGCGGCGACGCCGGCGATCTTGCGCGGACCTACCTCGCGGCGGCCCAGGCCGCGCTGCTCGGCACCTGGCTCGGCCCGGGCCAGCAGCCGGTGCCCGATCCGGCGGCGGCGGCGGCGCTGTACGTGCAGGCCGCCGAGCTCCTGGCGTACGAGGTCGGCGGCGCCGAGGCGCTCGACGAGGCGCGCGGCGCGCTGGGCAAGGCGCTCGAGGCGGTGCCGGACCACCCGGTGGCGCTCGAGGCGCTGACCGAGCTCGACGACACCACGGGCAACCTCGCCGAGGCCCTGGCGCGGCTCAAGACCCAGGCCGCGGCCGTCGAGGGCGACGCCCGGCGCGCGCTGGTCGAGCGAGCGATCCGGCTGGCGCGCAGCCACGGCGAGCTCGACGCGGTGCTCCAGCTCGAGACCGAGCTGGTCGAGCTCGCGCCGTCGGACCTGGCGCTGCGCTGGCGGCTCGAGGCCACGCTGGCCCAGCTCGGCCGCGACGACGATCGCGCCCAGCTCCTGACCGAGCTCGCCGGCCTCGAGCCCGATGCGATGCGGCGGGGCACGGCGCTGCTCGCGGCGGCGCGGCTGCGCGAGCGCGGCGGTGCGGTCGAGCAGGCGACCGAGCTGTACCGCCAGGTGCTGGCGCTGTGGCCGGAGGACACGTTCGCGCGCGAGTCGCTGATCGACCTGTTGCGCGCGCAGGAGAAGTGGACCGAGCTCGTCACCGAGCGCCGCACCGAGGCCCGCGCGCTGCCCGACGGCGCCGCGGCCCGCCGCGCGCTGCGCGAGGCCGCGTGGGTGCTCGAGGTCCGGCTCGGCGACACCGCGTCGGCGGCGCAGGTCTACGACGAGTGGCTCGGCCGGTTGCCCGAGGATCGCACCGCGCTCGAGGGCGCGGCGCGCTGCCGCGCCAGCTTCGGCGACCGGCTCGGCGAGGTCACCGCGCGGCGCGCGATCGCCGACATCGATCCGAGCCCGGAGTCGCAGTGGCTGCTCGGCCGCGCGCTCGAGCGCAGCGGGCAGTTCGACGACGCGGCCGACGTGTTCCGCGCCCTGGCGCTGCACGACGACGCCTCGGTCGCGGCGACCAGCGCGGCGCTCGCGCTCGCCGACCTCGCGTCGGCGCGGGCGGACACCGTGATGCGGGTCGAGGCGACCGCGTCGCTCGCCGGGCGGACCACCGAGCCGCGGCTCGGGGCGGCGCTCGCCGAGGACAGCGGCTGGATGTACGCGCTGGTGCTCGAGGACTTCGAGCGCGCGCAGCAGTCGTTCGCCGCCGCGACCACGCTGGAGCCGAGCCGGCGCGGCGCGCTGATCGGCGCTGCCCTCATCGCCGCGCGGCGGCTCGATGCCCCCGCGCTGTCGGCGGCGTACGATGGCCTGGCCGCGTCGGTCGAGATGCCGGAGGCCGCGGCGGCGCTGCACCTGCGGGCCGCCGCGATGGCCGCTGCGACCGGCGATCTCGATCTCGCCAACCAGCGGGTCGCCGCGGCGCGCACCGCGGCTCCCGATGACGTCAGCGCGCTGCTCGTGCTCGCCGAGACCGGCGCGATCCCGGTGATCGAGAGCGCGGCCGACAACGCCGGCGCGATCGACGCGCTGCTCGCGCGCGCCGAGGTGCTCGAGCTGCGCGCCGCGCTCGCCGACGACCCGGCGTCGCGCGCCTCGTGGGAGCTCGATCGTGCCGAGGCGCTCGAGCTCGGCGGCCGGCTGCGCGAGGCCGGCGCGGTGGTCGCCGCGGTACTCGCCTCGCAGCCCAGCGATCTGCGCGCGCTCGAGGCGCTGCGCCGGATGGCGCTGCGCGCCGGCGATCGGCCGGCGTGGGCGCACGCGAGCTACGAGCTCGCCAAGGTGCTCGGTGATCCGACCGCCAAGCTCGGGCTCCTGCGCGACACCGCGAGCGTGATCGATCCGCGCGATCCGGAGACCCGCGGGCCCGACCAGGCGCTCGCTGGTCCGGACCCGCGCCGACGTCACCACCCTGATCGGCCTGCTCGCCGACCGGCTGGCGTGGCTCGAGTCCGAGACCGAGGCCGGCAACGGCGTCGAGAAGCAGATGGTGCCGCTCCTGCTCGAGCGCGCCACGCTGCTGCACGGCCTGGGCGATCACACCGCGGCGATGGCCGATCTCGACGCGCTGCTCGACCGCGCCGCGAGCAACGTCGAGGTGCTGCGGTTCCGCGCGGACCTCGCGATGCACGCCGGCGACATCGACTCCGCGGTCGCGCTGTGGCGGCGCTGCCTGTCGGCCGAGACCCGCCCGCAGCGCCGCGCCGAGATCGAGCTCCAGCTCGCGCAGGTGCTGGCCGAGAACAACGACCTCGCCGGCGCGATCGAGAACCTCGAGCGGGTCGTGGAGGCCTCGCCGGACGATGGCCAGCTGCGCGAGCGCCTGCTCGGCCTGTGCATGCGCGCCAGCGACTGGGACCGCGCGACCCGCGAGCTCCGCGTGCTCGCCCGGCTGCGGCCGACCGCCCAGGACAAGGCGCGCGAGGAGCTCCGGCTGGGCCTGATGCTGCGCGATCGGCTCAACGACCGCGTCGGTGCCCGGCTCGCCCTCGATCGCGCCCGCACGCTCGACCCGCTCAACCTCGACGTCGTGCGCGAGCTCGCCGAGCTGCTCGAGCCGGCCGCGCGCCAGCAGGTGCTGTCGGGCGCCGCGGCGAGCCTGCGGGCCTCGATCGGCCAGAACCCGCGCAACGCCGTGCTCTACGAGCGGCTCGCCCAGGTGACCGCGTGGCAGAGCGACGTCGACGCGCGGTGGCTCGCGCTGGTCGGCGTCGAGGCGCTCGGCACGCCGTCGCCCGATCAGCGCCAGGTGCTCGCGCAGGGCCGCGCCAAGCTCGCGGGGCCGCAGCGGGTCCGGCTCGACGAGGCGGCGCGCGCGATGCTGCGCGGCGGCTCGCTCGGCGCGCTGGTCGAGCTGTGGCGGGCGATCGCGCCGGCGGTCCAGGTGGCGACCGGCGTCGACGCCGGCAAGCTCGGCTTCACCCGCGCCGACCGGATCGCGGCCAAGAAGCTCGGCGATCGCTACGAGCCGCTCGCCGGCGCACTGGCGTGCTTCAGCGTCGACGACGCCGAGATCTACATCAGCGCCGCGCGCAACGGCACGGCGCGGGCGCTCGCCGCGGACACCCCGATCCTGTGCCTGGGCGCCGACGTCGCCGCCGCGGCCCAGCCGCTGCAGCGCTGGCTGCTCGGCCGCGCGGTCGCCACGCTCGCCGAGGGTCTCGCGCCGCTGTCGGTGCTGCGCGAGGGTGAGCTCAGCTGGACGATCGCCGCAGCGCTGCGCGCGGTCGATCTCCCGCTGCCGCCGGCCCTGGGGTCCGAGCTCGCCGGCGAGGACGCCAGCATCGCCGAGCGCGCCCGGCTCCTGAAGAAGGAGATGAGCCGCAAGGCCAAGGCGACGGTCTCGCACATCGCGCAGAGCCGAGCGAGCGAGATCGCGCAGGTCGAGGCGTTCCGACAGAGCGCGCTCGCGATCGGCGACCGCGTCGGGCTGCTGTGGGCGGGCGACCTCGCCGTCGCGCACGCCCAGCTCGACGTCGGCCGCGGCGGCAAGGCGCTGATCGACAGCCCGAGCGCGCTCGATCTGACGGCGTGGTCGGTGTCCGAGGATCACCTCCGGTTGCGCGAGCGCCTCGGCATCGGCCTGAAAGGCGGGCGATGAGCACCTCCAAGCCACCGGGAAAGTCCGGCACCAGACCGTTCCTGGGCGACGACGATCTGTCCGAGCTCGACGCCTGGGTCGAGACGTTCGACGCCCTGCACGGCGGTCCGGAGCCCGGCGCCGAGACGGCGCTCGCAGAGCGCGCCCCACCGACACCGCCCGAGGCCACCGCGGTCGATCAGCCGGCGAGCCCGCCGCCGGACGAGGTTCCGCTCGCGGCCGCCGACGACGGCGCCGACGACGATCTGCCGGGCTTCGATCTCGAGCGCGCGCCGTCGGTCACCATGATCGACGAGCCCGACGATCGCGGCGCCGAGCTGCCGGACGAGGTCGCGCAGCCCGCGTTCACCGCCGCACCGCCCGACCCGGTCGGCGGCGACGAGGACGACGGCGTGTTCACCTCGGCGTCGCGCCCGGGCACGCCGGCGCCGGACGACGCGCTCTACGACGACGAGGTCGCGCCGCCGCCGAGCCCCGGACCGCGCCGCGGGCCGGCGATCGTGCGCCGCGGGCCGGCGCCGACCGCGCCGCCGCCGTTCGACCCGCGCGACGACGCCGCCCAGCGCGACAGCGACGCGATGTTCTCGGAGCAGACGCGGGTCGCCGACTTCGCCGAGCTCGAGCAGCGCCTGTTCTCGTCGCGCGAAGCCCACGCCGCCGACAGCGACGACGACTACGCCGACATCCAGGTCAGCGACGACAAGGCCGGGCCGCCGGAGGTCCCGTCGTTCGAGCCGTACGCGACCGGCCGCCGCATGGCGCACGTCGTGCGCCGCACCGATGCCCCGAACCGGCCACCGTCGGGACAGCGCCCGGTGGTCGAGCTCGATCTCGACGACGACGTCTCGCCGGTGCGGCCGCCGGCGCGGCCGGGCGCCGAGGACGACTTCTCCGACGTCGCCGCCGCGGTCGGCGCCGCCGACGATGACCTCGCGCTGCCGGAGATGCCGCCGGTGCGGCGGGGCGGGCGCTTTGATCGCAGCTCGATCCCCGAGATCGCCAACGACCCGCAGCCGCGCGCCACGCTCGACGACGCGCTCGCCGGGCTGCGCAGCGAGGACTCCAGCGAGTTCGGCGAGGCCCATCCATTCGACGAGCCGGCGTTCGAACAGCCGCGCCGGTTCGAGGCCTCCGAACAGTTCGACCCCCACCAGTTCGACGGCCCCGATCAGTTCGCAGATCCTAGCCAGTTCGCCGATCCCAACGAGTTCGACGATCCCGAGCAGTTCGACGACGGCAACCAGTTCGACGAATCCGATCGGTTCGGTGATCCGAACCAGTTCGACGATCCCGATCAGTTCGACGAGCCGGCGTTCGAGGCGCCGGCGCTCGCCGGCAACGAGCTCGCCGCGCAGGTCGATCCCGACCAGATCGGCGCCGATCCATTCGGCGATCCGAACCAGTTCGACGACCCCGATCAGTTCGACGAGCCGGCGTTCGAGGCGCCGCGTGCGCTGCCGCCGCTCGCGCCGCCGATCCCGTCGCTGGGCGAGCGCCGCATCCCGCAGACCACGCCGCCGCCGCTGCGCAAGCCCGGGCCGGTGCCGACCAGCGAGACCGTGCGCGGGCTCTCGATCGGCCAGATCGCCGAGGGCGGCGGCGCGCTGCGCCCGCCGGCGATCACCGATCTGTACGCGCGGATCAAGACGCCGACTTCGGTGCCACCCATCGGCGGCGCGCCCGCCTCCGCGCCCGCGCCGGCGATGAACCGCACGATCCTCGAGTTCGGGGTCCGGCCGCAGCCCACGCCCGAGCCCGCCTCGGCGCCGGCGCTGCCCGCGCAGCCGCCGCGGTCGACCCGGCTGGCCACGCCGATCCCGATCGATCCGAACGCGCCGGCGGCGGTCGAGCCGACCCTCGATCTCGCCGCGCTCGCGCGGCACTGGCCTGAGCAGGTCGAGCCGCTGCCGACCGCCACGCTCGACGAGGCCTTCGCGCAGGCGGTGCTGGTCTACGAGCGCGAGATCGCGACCGTCGACGACAGCGCGGCGTCGGCGGCGCTGCGCATCGAGGCCGGGCGGTTGTGCGAGCGGCTCACCGACTACGAGCGGGCGCGCGGCCACTACGACGCCGCGCTGATGTCCGATCCGCGGGCGACCGCGGCGCTGCGCGGGCTGCGCCGGCTGGCGCGGGCCAGCGGCGACCTCGGCGAGGCGATCCGCCACCTCGACGCCGAGATCTCGGTCGCGGGGGCGCTCGAGCGCCGGCCGCTCAGCCACTACCGCGTCGACCTGATGATGGCGAGCAACGAGCAGGACCTCGCCAGGGTCGCCGCGGGCGAGATCCTCGACCAGGCGCCGTCCGACGTCCGCGCGCTGCTCGCCCAGCTCGAGCTCGCGTTCCTCGACGGCCGCGCCGACGAGTTCGGCGTGGCGCTCGAGCAGCTGGCCCAGGCGGTCAGCGATACCGAGCTGCGCGCCGCGCTGCAATCGGCGCGCGGCGTGCTCGCCGCCCACCACAACGACACCGGCGCCGCCGCGAGCTGGTTCTCGGCCGCCGCCGAGTCCGATCCGACCGCGCTCGCCGCGCTGCTCGGCGCGATCCGCCAGGCGACCGCCGCGAACCAGTCGGACGCCGCCGCCCGCGCGCTGCTCGACCTCGCGCGCCAGGTCGAGCCGTCCGATCCGGTCACCGCCGCCGCGGCCGCCGTGCGCGCGCTGCAGTGGGCCGAGGTCGGCGAGCTCGGCCAGACCGACGAGGATGCGGCGCCCGAGCCGGCGGTGGCGTCGACCGCCGCTGCGATCGCCAGCGGCGCTGCGCCGTCGGACCCGCTGGTCGCCCGGCTCACCGCGCACCACATCGATGCCGCCGCCGATCCGATCGGCGCGGCCAACGCGTTCATTCACTGGGCGCACAACGCCGGCTCCAACGCCGAGCGCGCCTACGCCGCGGCGCGCGCCGCCGAGCTCGATCCCGGGCGCGGCAACGAGCTGTGGGCCAGCGCGCTGGCGCTCGACCCCGGCGACGACTACGCCGCCGCCCAGCTCCGCACCGCGCACGTCGCCGCCGAGGCCACCCAGGCCGCGATCGACGTCGATCTCGCGACCGCCGCCGAGGGTGCGCGCGAGCGCGCCCGGCTGCGCGCCGCCTACGGCATGATCGCGCAGGGCGAGCTCGACGCCGCGATCGAGGCGCTGCAGCAGGGCCGCACGGTGCACCCGGGCTCGGTCGCGCTCAGCGATGCCCTCGGCGAGGCGCTCGCGGCGGCCGGCAAGTGGACCGAGCGCGCCAGGCTGTTCGCGGCGCTCGCCGACGAGCCCGGCGAGCACCTCGACAAGGAGGTCGCCCAGCTGCGCAGCGCGCTGGCCTGGGAGGAAGCGGTCGGCGCCGCCAGCGCCGAGGATGCCGAGGGCGAGGGCGAGGGCAAGGCCGGCGTGGTCACCACGACCGCGCTCGATGCCTGGGAGCGCGTGCTCGAGCGCGGCAGCTCACCGTCGGCGCACGCCGCCGCGATCGTGCTGGCGAGCCGGCTCGGCGACTCCGCGCTGATCGGCGACGCGCTGGCCCGCGCCCAGGCCGCCGAGCGCCTGCCGCTGGCCGCGGCGAGCCTGGGCCTGCGCCGCGCCCGCCTGGTCGCCGCCGAGGATCCGCACCGCCACGAGACCATCCTGCGCGATCTCCAGCCCGGCGCCGACGACCCGCGCCGCACGCTCGGCTTGGTGTTCGGAAGCCCGCGGCGGTCACAACGAGGTCGCGGCACTCCGGCTGCGCGCCGCGCAGCTCGCGCTCGACGCCGGCGAGGCCGCCAGGGCGACCGCGCTGCTGCACAAGGTCGAGCAGGCGCTGCCCCAGCTCGGCGTCGTCCCCGATCTGCTCGCCGCGGCGCGGCGCCGCGCCGGCGATCGCCCGACCGCGCGACCGACGCGCCGGATCGATCCCGCGGCCGGCAGCGCCGGTTCGGCCGATGCGTTCGCGCGGATCGTGCGCGACGCCGACCTCGCCGCGGCCCAGGGCGATGCGCTCGGCGCCCTCGGGCTCTACCAGCGCGCCCTCGAGCTCCGGCCCAGCGATCCGCTCGCCGCGGTGCCGCTGATCCGGGTCGCGACCGAGCTGCGCGAGCCCGCACCGCTCGCCGCGCTCGCGCTCGCCCAGCTCCGGATCGCCGAGGACGCCGGCGACCGCGCCGGCAAGGCCGCCGCCTACGAGCTCCTGGCCCAGATCGACAGCGAGCTGCGCGCCGACCCCGAGTCCGCCCAGCTCGCGCTCGAGAGCGCCGCGCAGGCCGACCCGTCGCGGATCGACCTGCTGCACCGGCTCGAGCGCCAGTACGCCGCCGCCGATCAGCTCTCGGAGCTGCTCCGGCTGCGCACGATCGAGCTCGACGCGACGCCCGAGGACCTCGCGCGCGACCGCGTCGCGCTGCTGATCGACCTCGCCGCGATCACCGGCCGCGACGGCCGTCCCGAGGTCGAGCTCGCCGACCTGTACCGCCGCGTGCTGGCGGTCGATCCGCGGACCCGGCTCGCCCTGCTCCACCTCGAGTTGGTCGTGCGGCGCAGCGGGTTCTCACCCGAGCTCGCCGATCTCGAGGACAAGATCGCGGTGTACTTCGAGGGCGACGGCAAGAGCCAGGCGGCGTTCTGGACCCGCGCCGGCGAGACCCTCGCCGAGATCGGCCGGATCGACGAGGCCGTCCAGCGCTTCGGCAAGGCCGACGCCGCGTTCCCCGGCCACGTCCCGGCGCTCGAGGGCTGGCGCCAGGCCGCGCTCAAGGGCCAGCTCTGGATCGACGTCGCCGAGGCCGCGACCCGCCAGGCCGCGGGCGCGACCGGCCCCGCGCGCGCCGCGCTCCACCACTTCGCCGGCGTCGCGCTGATGGACAAGGCGCTGGTCGGCGACCGTGCGATGGCCGCGTTCCGCCGCGCGCTCGAGGCCGATCACGGCCACCGCGATGCGTTCCTCCGGCTGCGGATCCTCCTTCAGGAAGACGCCAACCACGACGAGCTCGGCAGCCTGCTCGCGATGCGGCTCGAGGTCGAGACCGATCCGGCGGCCCGGATCGAGCTGCACCGCGCGCTCGCCGAGCTCCACCGCAATTTCCTGTCCGATCGCGACACCGCCAAGGACCACTACCGCGCGATCCTCGACGCCGATCCCAATGACCTGCGCGCCCACGCCGCGGTCGCCGACATCGCATGGGAGCAGGGCAACTGGCAGGAGGCCGCCGACGCGCTCATGGCCCGCGCCCGCCTCGAGCACGCCCCCGAGGTGCTCAAGACCCTGTGCTTCCGGCTCGGCCTGATCTACGCCGACCGCCTGGTCGACGTGCCGATGGCGCTCAAGGCGTTCCAGCGCGCGCTGACGTACCAGCCCGACGACGAGAACACGCTGGTCCGGCTCGCCGACCTCGCGACCCAGGCCGGCGAGTGGAAGCTCGCGCTCGGCGCATGCGAGCGGCTGGTCAAGAACGAGACCGACCCGGATCGCCGCGCCGCCCACCTGCACCGCGTCGCCCGGATCTTCAAGCACGGCTTTGGCGACGTGAAGCGCGCCGAGCGCGCCCTGAACCTCGCGCTCGACGGCGCGCCGACCAACGACGAGGCGCTCGCCCAGCTCGTGCAGTTCTACCGCGACGCCAACGACATCGCGTCGGTGCGCGTCCACCTGCGCCGCGTCGCCGGCGCGATGCGCGCCCGGGTCACCGCCGACCCGCAGGACGGCGTGGCCTACCGCGTGATCTCGCGCGCGATGGCCGCGCTCGCCGTCGCCAGCGTGCCCGGCTCGCTGCCGATCGCCCGCGCCGCCGCCGAGCTCGCCGACCTGCTCGGCACCAGCGGCGAGCCCGAGCAGCGCCTGCTCCAGCTGTCGCGCCAGCCCGAGCTGTCGCTGCTCACCCAGTCCGAGGCCGACGACGTGCTGTTCCCGCGCGGCGTGCCGCGCGACCTGCGCCAGATGTTCCGGCTGCTCGGCGACCGCATCGCCAAGCACGTCGGCGTCGACCTCCGGCCCTACGGCGTGACCCGCGGCGACCGGCTGCGCGCACGCGACAACCCGGTCGCGGCCGTCGCGCAATCGGTGGCCAGCGGCCTCGGCTTCGGTGAGATCGACGTCTACATCGCCAACCGCCAGCCCTGGGTCATGGTCGCCGAGCCGACCAGCCCGCTGTCGCTCATCATCGGCGGCGGCATCGCGGGCGCCGGCGGCGACACGATCCGCTTCGCGGCGGGCGGCGCGCTCAAGCTCGCCCAGACCTCGCTCGCGATCCCCGCGCGGCTGTCCGTCGATGATCTCGGCGTCCTGGTCGTCGCGCTGCTCCGGTTGTTCCAGACCGACTTCCCGCTCGACGATGTCAACGCCGAGGCCGTCGCGGCGCAGACCCAGAAGCTGCGCCGGCTGATCCCGACCGGCCTCATGATCGAGCTCAAGCCGTTTGCCCTCGGCATCGATGCGCAGCGGTTCCGCCACACCGATCTGTCGCGCGACCTCAAGGTCGCCGGGCTGCGCGCCGGCCTGGCGGCATCGGGATCGCTGCTCGCCGGGCTGCGCATCCTGTCGTCGCAGGTCGGCGGCCAGCTCCCCGGCTTCCTGGCCGACCCCGTCGCCCAGGGTCTGATCGGCTTCGCGCTCGGCGAGGACCACGCCGTCGTCGCCCGTTAGCCTCCTATCGGGCATAGCGCCCGGAGAACGCGTGCACGCTCGGCGCGCCGTGGGCTGCTGCGCGGATGGGCGTCGGGGCCGCGCCCGCCGAAGCACCACCGAGCCATGCGCGGACCCCGCGAGGTATCTGCGGGACAATACCCGGCCAATCCTAGTCACGGTCGCGACCCCGACCCCATCCGCTCGCGGCCGCCCACGGCGACCTCGCGTTGGCGTCTCGCGATCGTGTCTGCTTGGGTCGTGGCAGCTCGGACTCGAGAACCCAGTCCACGTACCCGAACAGCGGCAGCTTCAGTCGTGCCGCGCGGTCTCGCAACGCGCTCGCGATGCGTTGCAGACGCTTTCCGAGCTCCGCGGACGGCCTGGCCGTGATCGGATCGTCCTTGAGCACGACCCGAAAGAACAGGGCGTCCTCACCCGTGTGATCCGGTGACACGGAGACGAGGACCTTGGCCACACCCTTGTCGACCTCGGGAAGCGGCTGCTAGCAGATCGCGGGGTTGGCTCCAACCATGCCATGTGGACCGGACCGCGCTGCGTGGCGGGGTAGCGCGAGCGGAGCTGGGCGGGAGCGAGCCCGGCGCACCGGGGATGCGGCGTCCGGCGGGTTGCGGCGAGACGCGTCGGCCGGACAGGCCGGACACGGTGCGCCTGGTGCGCGGTTTGCTCGTGACGTCGCCATCCGACAGCCATCGGATCCGCGCAGAGGAAGATCGCCATGTTGAAGCTAGTCACCGGTCTCCTGGCCGGTCTCCCAGCCGGCCACCACGGTCGCTGGACCCTGAGCTGCGTCACTTGCCTGGCTACCCTGGTAGCCTGTGGCCCGGGGTCTCCACCGGAGCTGTCCGGCCTGAGTGATCAAGTTGCGCAAGTCGGCACCGAGCTGATGGTCAGCCTCAACGGCACCGATCCCGACGGCGATCCCCTGCGCTACAAATTCCACGCGGCCGACCTGAGCGATCTCGACGGACGCGCCGCGATCACCGAGTCGCCGAGCGGCGCCGGCGTGTTCAAGTGGACGCCGGTGGCCGCCGACGTCGGCCGCCACGCGTTCGACTTCGCGGTCTCCGACGCCAGCCACACCACCACGGTGACGATCAGCGTCGACGTGCGGTCCGCGATCGGCGCCGCGACCGCGCCGGTGTTCCGCCAGCCGCTGGGCAGCGGCACCACGCTCGACCTGACCAAGGACGCCTGCGTCGACCTCGACGTCGTGATCGATGATCAGGACTCGGCGCGCGTGAAGATCACCGAGACCGATCCGATGATCGACGGCGCCACGCTCACCGTCCGCGACGGCCACACCGCGACCTGGCACTGGTGCCCGAGCCGCGAGCAGCAGGCCGAGCCGCGCTACACGCTGGCGCTCGCGGCCGACGACGGCGACAACCCCAGGACGATCAAGAACTACCTGGTCGTGCTGCGCGGCGCCCCGGGCACGAGCTGCCCCGGCACGCCGCCGGCGATCGCGCACACCGCGCACGACGTGTCGTCGATCGTCGACGTGCCGGTCAGCGCCACGGTCACCGACGACAAGGGCGTCAAGGACGCGCCGCTCGTCTACTACTCGCCGACCCAGCCCGCGACCCCGCCGGACCTGGCGAAGATGTCGCAGCTGACGATGCGGCTCACCAGCGGCGATGCCAGGAACGGCGTGTACTCGGTCAACGTGCCTAACCCGGTCGCGCAGATGCCGTCCGGTACCAAGCAGACCGTGTACTACCTGTTCGTCGCGAGCGACAACGACGACACCACCGGGACCTGCAACCACACGACGACGTCGCAGGTCTACACGATGGCGGTGACGTCGACCGGCACGGCGAACCTGCCGATCTGCTCGGCGTGCACGAGCGACGCGCAGTGCGGGGCCGGCGATGAATGCGTGCGGATGGGCGCGACCGGCGCGACGTTCTGCCTGCAGGCGTGCGGCGCGGGCTGCCCGAGCGGCTACACGTGCTCGACCACGGCGGTGACGTCGGTCGACGGCGCGTCGGCGCCGCAGTGCGTGCCCGACAGCGGCAGCTGCGAGATGTCGCCGACGACGTGCGCCGACGACAGCTGGGAGGTCAACGACACCCGCACCGACGCGTCGACGAACCCCACGCTCGCCCCCGGCACCTACAACCTGGTGAGCTGCCCGAGCACGACGAGCACGGCGAGCATCGCCAACGACGACTGGTTCAAGATCGTCGTGCCGAGCGATCAGCGGGTCGACCTCGCGATCGCCGGCGGCATGCCGACCGATCTCGACCTCCACCTCTACGACGCCAGCGGCGGGCCGATCGCCGCGTCGGTCGGCCTCGAGGCCAGCGAGGACATCAACCTGTGCCTGCCGGCGGCGACCTACTACATCAAGGTCAACGGCTTCCGCACCGGGCGCAACCCGTACACGCTGACCTACACCAGCCGCGCCGAGTCGTGCACGCAGGTGTGCAGGGACGACGCGCGCGAGGACGACGACAGCGCCGCGGCCGCGCGGACCACGACGTACCCGAGCTTCACGTCGCCGGCCAACATGATCTGCCCCGGCGACGATGACTGGTACAAGGTGCCGCTGTTCACCGCCGAGGTACTGACGGTCGACCTGTCGTTCACCCAGTCGAACCCGTCGCAGGACCTCGACATCCACGTCTACCAGGGCGGCGTCGATCTCACGCCGTGCGACGTCAGCGATCCCTCGACGTGCTTGCTCAGCAATGGCCAGGGCGGCCGGTCGAACGAGCACGCCCGGTTCATCGTCGGGCCCGGCTGCGAGAACGGCTGCGACTTCTACGTCGTGGTGCGCGGCTTCAACCACGCGTCGAACAGCTACGGGATCACGATCGGGATCCAGTGATGCGGGGCGCGGTCGCCATCGCCGGGCTGGCGGCGGCGTGCGCCGGCCGCGATGCGCCAGACCCCGGAGTCGAGAGCCTCGAGCTCACGCACCTGGCGCCGGCGACGATCGTGCCGGGGACGCGCCTGGTGGTGACCGGGGCGTCGTTCGTCGACGCGCCGTGGGGCGAGACCACGCTGCACCTGCAGGGCCGGAGCGGCGCGCGCGCGATCGACGTGGCGTGGCCGGCCACGTTCGTCGACTTCACCACGCTCGGCGTCGCGATCGATCGCGGCCGGCTCGCCGAGCTCGGCGGCGACGGGGCGTTTCGCGGCACCGCGACGGTCGAGGTCGTGGCGGCCAGCGATCACCGGCGCTACCGGACCCGGGCGCTGCCGGTCGAGCTCGAGCTCCGCACCCGCCTGGCGCCGGCGACCGCGGCGCTCGCCGGCCGCGGGGTCATCTTCGTCAACGACGCGATCGAGCTGTCCGGCGACGGCTTCCTGCTCGGCGGCGACGAGGGCGCGAGCGTCGTGCAGGTCGCGGGCTGCGTCGCGCTGCAGGCCGGCGGTGCGTGCCGGCCGGTGGCGATGATCGAGCTGCCGCTGACCGCGATCGCCGGGTCGCGCAGCCGCGCGCGCTTCGCGTTCTCGCCGCGCATCGCCGGGATCCAGTCCGGCGCGTTCACCGGCACGATCGCGGTGGTCAACCGGCAGCCGGGCGAGGCGCCGCTCAGCGCCGCGCCGGTCGATGTCGCCTACGACCTGGTCAGCCCGCAGGTGTTCTCGATCGATCCGCCGGCGGCGAGCCTGGGGCAATACGTGCTCGTGCGCGGCGGCGGGTGGATCGGCAACCCGGGCGACCCCGGTGGCGAGCCCGGCGCGGTGACCGAGTTCGAGCTGTCGGGCACGCTGCGCAGGTCCGGCGGCGCCGCGCTGCCGTTCGCGACCACGCTCATCCCCGAGGTCGTCGACGGCCGGCTCGCGCGCTACGTGATCAACACCGACGACGCGCTCGGCCACGCGCTCGATCTGCGCGGCGACACCGGCGAGCTCACCGCCAGCGTGACGCCGGTGGTGAGCTTCGGCGGCGACCGCGTGCGCGGCCCCGCCACGCCGATCCGGCTGGCGATCGCGCCGGTCAAGCAGGTCGTGTACCTCGCGTTCGCGCCGTCGTACGTCGAGGGCCTGCGCGACTTCGGGCTGCGCGCTGCCTCCGCCCAGATCCGCGACCGCATCCTCGCCGCGTGCCGCGAGGCCTATCGCGGGGTCGGCATCGAGTTCCGCACCGAGCCGCCGTCCGACTTCGCGCTGTTCAGCACCGTCGAGCTGGTCGGCGTCGATCCCAACGACCAGGGCCTGTTCGGCTACGACAACTCGCCGGGCAAGGACAGCGGCAACCTCCGGCTCTACGATCGGCTCGGCGGTGTGAACGCCCAGACCCAGGAGGACGGCTCTCCCGGCTTCGGCGGCGTGTTCGTCCGCTCGCTGCTGGGGTTCTCGCCGCACCCCGGCCGGCTCGCGCGCTCGGTCGCCGGCGCCGATCCGGTGTTCGATCAGCTGTTCGATCCGTTCCGCGCCGATCGCGGCGGCACCCCGGTCAGCGCGGCCGACCTCGCGGGCGAGCAACCTGCGCTCGGCGATGGTGGCGGCTGTCCGGCGCGCGATCGCGCGCGGCAGATCCAGTGCGCGATCTTCGCGCTCGGCAACCTGATCGGCGGCACCGTCGCGCACGAGGTCGGCCACTCGCTCGGCCTGGCCAATCCGTATCAGGACGGCTTCCATGACCCCGGCGACGCGCCCAACCGCCTGATGGATGCCGGCGACGCCCGGCCGTTCCTCGAGCGCGCGCAGCTGATGGGGCAGGGGCCCGCGGTGTTCTGCGACGGCGAGTACGCCTACCTGCGGAGGATCCTGCCGTCGGCCGAGCCGGCCAGCGCGATCGCGCGGCCGGGCTGCAGCTGATGTAGCGCTGCTTGACAGCCATGGGGTAGCGGGAAACCTTCATCCAGGCTACGCCTAGCGCGAAAGGAGCCACCGTGCTCAGGCTGCTCCGTGCCGACAACTTCAAGTGCCTGGACGGCTTCGAGCTGAGGCTCGATGGCCACGCGCTGCTGATGGGCCTCAACGGCAGCGGCAAGTCGACGGTGGTGGAGCTGCTCGATCGCCTGCGCCGGTTCTGGGTCGCGGGTGACAAGTCGACCGACTGTTTCCCCGGCTCGACGCGGACCCGCTGGGGGAGTCAACAGCCGCAGGCGTTCGAGCTCCATCTCGAGACCGGCGGTCGTGCGCTTCGTCTGCGGGTCGCGCTTGGTCCGGCCGATAAGGGCCAACCAGTGCGGATCGTCGAGGAGGATATCGAAGGACTCGGCATCTCCGTGCATCGCAGCGGAGGTATTCGCATCGCCTTTGAGCCGCCTGACATCGTCCAGCAGCAGCTGCTGGTGCCCGACGAGCTCTCCGTGCTCCCGCTGGGCTTCGACAAGCTCACTCAGCTGCCCGGCGCCGTGTTGGCCGTGGATGATGCGGCGAGCTTCCTTCCGTTCCGTATCGAGCCGGCCACGATGGAGACCATGGTACAGGCACCGAGCGGCGTGCTCCGCTTCGACGGACGTAATTTCTCCTGCTGGTTATTGGCTCGCCAGCGATATTTCCCCGACACGTATCGGGGGATCGCGCGACGGGCGGCCGAGGTGCTGAACGGCTTCGTTGGATTCGAGTTTGTCCCCGAGGGAGATCAGTTTCGTCTGATCACCCGCTGGCGTTCGACCAAGCATTCCGGTGGCGGCCCGAACGGCGCCACGCGGAGTTACGACATCGGAGAGCTGTCCGACGGACAGCGGCTGATCCTCGTACTCTCGGCGCTCGTGGAGGTCGCGGGACAGCGCGAGCTCGCGATCATTCTCGACGAGCCTGACAACTACGTCGCGCTCCAGGAGATCCAGCCGCTGCTGCTCTCGCTCATGGACCTCCCAAGGACTATGGATACGTGCTCGTGCGAGAGGAGGGTCAGGGTCCGGTGCGCGTGAAGCGGTGGCAAGCCCCACCTGGGACGATGCTGCCGGCCTCGGAGCTGGTGTCGCGGGGAGACATCGATGGTGGCGCCTGATCTTCGCTTCATCATCCTGGGAGAGGACCATGCGCACGTGAATTTCGTCAGGCGGTGGCTGCTGAGCGAAGGCGTCGGTGCGCGGCAGATCATGCCGAGGAAAGTAGCGGCGGGCGCAACCGGCGACGGCGGCGAGAAGTATGTCCGCCAGCAGTTTCCCGCGGAGGTCCAGTACTACCGCGCCAAGGCCAACCACCAGCGCATCGCACTGATCGTGGCCATCGACGCGGATCTCGACAGCGTGGCTCGACGACAGCGACAGCTCGACGAGACGCTCGACGGATCATCAAGGCAGCCAACCGAGCGCATCGCCCTGGTGGTGCCGCGCCGCAACATCGAGACCTGGTTGGCGATACTGCTGAGCCCGAACACCGACGTCGATGAAGATACGGACTTCAAGCATCGCTTTCGGGACCGAGCCGCGGAGGCGTGTGCGAACGCGGGACCGTGCTTCGCGGAGTTTCTCCGCCGCCGGCCCCAGCCAGGCGATCTGCCATCGCTCACCGCGGTACGCGCCGAGATCGCCCGGTTGACCTAGTGCGACCGCGGTCGTGAGGTCAGCGAATGATGTAGACGTAGCCGTGGCTGCACGAGCCGCTGCGCCCGCGGTGGTGGCGGTGGCCCCGCGGGTGGTGCGGCGTCGCAGCCGCGGCGGCGAGCAATGCGATCAAGGTGAGCGCGACGGCGATGGCGACGGTGCGACCACGATGCGGCGCGGACTCGGCGAGGATCGGCTGCATCCGGCTACGATACTCGCGCGCTCCGGCTTATGCTCGCGCGAGATGGCCCGCGCGCGCTCGAAGCACCGCAAGGCGCCCGCGACACCTGCCGCGCCGCCCGCGTCGCGCGACCGCCGCGACCGCCGCGACCGCGCCCCGGATCCGCGGCGCTGGATCTACGCCGGCCTCGATCTCGTGTTCGCGGCGGTCTACGCCATCGCGATCGTGCTGGTCATCCCGAACCGGCTGCCGTCGGCGATGCTCCAGCTGTGGACGTTCCCCCTCGCCAGCGTGGCGATGGCGGCCGGGATGGTGATCGGCGGCCGCGGCGGCTGGTGGACCGCGGTGGCCGGCGGCTCGTTCGCGCTCGCGTCGACCATCCTGCTGATCGTGCGGATCGCGATCTCGGCGGCGTTCCTCGCCGGGGTGTACGGCGCCTTCGGCAAGGCCGCCGCGACGTTCGCGCTCGTGATGATCGCGCTCGTCGTCGAGCTGGTCGCCCTCCTGCCGATCGTGCAGGTCAAGTACCTGATGACGCGCGCGGGCCGCCGCGCGCTGCGGCTGCCATGACGCGCCGCGCGCTGCTGTTCGCCGTGTGGACGCTACCGGCCGCGCTGTGCCTCGCGGTCACCGCGATCGTGTACGCGGCGTTCCGCATCGCGCCGCCCGCGCGGCTCGACGCCGCCGAGCGCACGGCCGTGATGGCGAGCCTGCGCGCCGCGCTCGACGGGCCGGCCGCCGCGCCCGACGTCCACCGCCCGCTCGCCGGGCCGCTGGTGGTGACCGTCTGGTCGGGCGGCAAGTCGGTCGCGCGGTTCGACGCCGCCGGCGCCGACCTCGCGCAGGCGACCCTAGCCGCCGCCCAGGCGATGCGCGGATCGCTCGAGGTCCGCGCGCTGTCGCCGGCCGATCGCGCCGCCGCGCGGCTCCAGGTCGACATCGTCACCGGCACCGGCCGGCTCGGCGGTGGCAGCTGGCTCGTCGACCACCTCGCGATCCCCGGCATCGCCGACATGCTGCCGATCAACCCCGGCGTCGAGGGCATCGGCGCCGACGTCGGCGGCAGGCCGGTGCTGCTCCTGCCGCACGAGCTGGCCGGCTACAAGCTCCTGGCCGCCAAGCGCCCGTCGGAGGCGATGCCCGATCTCGCCATGGGGGCCGATCTGGCCCGGATCGGCCAGCTCCTGGCCAGCCGCGCCGGCGCCGCGGCCCCGGTCGCGCCGGCCGCGCTGTACCGCTTCCGCACCGACAGCTTCGTCGAGCCGGTCGATCACGCGGGCGCGCCGCTGCCGCTGGTGCGCGGGCTGCCGCCGCCGCCCGTGCTGTCGGCCCGGACGCTGCGCGAGGCGGCGCTGCGCGGCGGGCGCTACCTGGTCGCCCACCTCGCGCCCAACGGCCGCTACGTCTACGAGCACGACCTGTGGACCGGCGCGGCGAGCGACGCGATGCGCCCCGGCGGCGCGTACAGCATGCCGCGCCACGCCGGCACGACCTACTTCCTCGCCGAGCTCTACCGCATCACGCGCGAGAGCTGGCTGCGCGAGCCGATCGAGCGCGCGTTCGCGCACCTGGCCGACCTGCTCGCCGGCGGCGGCTGCGCCGGCGTGCTCCCCGACGGCACCGCGTACGACTGCGTGCTCGATCGCGGCGAATCGACCGCCCATCTCGGCTCGACCGCGCTCGCCGTCGTCGCGCTCGCCGAGTACCAGCGCGCGACCGACGACCACCGCTACCTCGCGCTGGCCCAGCGGCTCGCCGCGTGGCTGCTCACCATGCAGCGCGCCGACGGCTCGTTCCGCCACCTCTACGACGTCAAGACCCGCACGCCCGACGAGACCGCCGAGCTCCTGTACTACTCCGGCGAGGCCGCGCTCGCGCTCGCCCGCATGCACACCATCACCGGCGAGGCCCGCTACGCGGCCGCCGCCGGGCGCGCGCTCGACTGGCTGGTCGGCTGGTACGACTTCTTCGTCGGCGGGTTCTTCTACGGCGAGGAGCACTGGACCTGCATCGCCGCCGAGGCGCTGTGGCCCGCCGTCCAGCGCGACGCGTACCGCGCGTTCTGCGACGGCTACGGCGCGTTCCTCCGCGCGCAGCAGGCCGAGCCCGGCGACTATCCCGACGAGGACGACTTCGCCGGCGCCTACAACCTCACGCCGTTCGTCGTGCCGTTCAACACGCCCGCCGGCTCGCGCACCGAGGCGATGATCTCGGCCTACCTGCTCGGCGTCCACCACGGCGCGCCGGACCCCCGGATCGCGGCCCAGATCCGCGCCGCGCTCCAGTACGCCCTGCGCCAGCAGATCCGGCCCGACAGCGACTTCGACGTGGTCGGGCAGGGCGACGGAGCCATTCCTGCCACGCCGATCGACCGAAATATCCGCATCGACTACGTCCAGCA
>VBLP01000366.1:22111-34369 GCA_005887925.1 Deltaproteobacteria bacterium
CTACCTGATCCAGCGCAAGCTCGGCGAGGGCGGCATGGGCGCGGTGTACCTGGCGACCCACAACCTGCTCGAGAAGCACGTCGCGCTCAAGGTCCTGCACGGCGAGTTCGCGCGCAAGCCCGACCTCGTCGAGCGCTTCATGCAGGAGGCCAAGTCCGCGTCCCGGATCCGGCACGAGAACGTGATCGACATCAGCGACTTCGGCACCACGCCCGAGGGCCTGGTGTTCTTCGCGATGGAGCTGCTCCAGGGCCACGACCTCCACGAGGAGATCGCGCGGGCCCGCCTCGCCGGCCAGCTCCTGCCGTGGGAGCGCAGCAAGCGGATCTTCCTGCAGATCTGCGCGGCGCTCGGCGCGGCGCACGCCCTGGGCATCGTCCATCGCGACCTCAAGCCCGAGAACATCTACCTGGTCGAGTTCCTCGGCGAGCCCGACTTCGTCAAGCTCCTCGACTTCGGCATCGCCAAGCTCACCGAGGTCGCCGACGGCGATCGCAAGCTGACCCGCACCGGCATGCTGTTCGGCACGCCCGAGTACATGTCGCCCGAGCAGGCGCGCGGCGAGCCCGTCGACCACCGCGTCGACATCTACGCGATGGGCTGCATCCTGTTCCAGCTCGTCACCGGCCGCGTGCCGTTCGAGGCCGAGAACTTCATGGGCGTGCTCAGCCTGCACCTGACCGAGCCGCCGCCCGCGATCCCGCTCGAGGTGTTCGACTCGATCGGCGCGCCGCGCGCGCTCGCCGCCGTGATCGACCAGGCGCTCGCCAAGGACCGCAACCAGCGGTTCCAGTCCGTCGACGACCTCGCGCGCGCCGTGCGGCGGGCCTCCGGCGACAAGGCCACCGGCCCGGTCACCGCACAGGCCAACGTCGCCGCACCCGGCTCCCTCACCGGCCGGGTCAAGACCCAGTGGACCGGCAATCTCTCGATCCCCGAGAGCGACGCTCCGCCGCCGCGCAAGTCGAGGCTGCCGCTCGTCGTCGGGGCGATCGTCCTCGTCGTCGGCGCCGCCGTGGCCGCGGCCGTGGTGGTGACGAGGCCGCCCACACCGAGTCCGCCGTCGACCCCTCCCGCGCCGCCGGCGGCCGAGGCCCGCCTGCCGTTCGAGCGCACCCAGATCCGGCTCGACTCCGCGCCGAGCCACGCCGACGTCAAGGACCTCGCGAGGGACCTCGTCGTCGGCACCACGCCGTTCACGTTCTCGCTCCCGTCGTCGCACACCGCGCGGCAGTTCGGGTTACACCGCAAGGGCTACATCGACGCCGTCATCGAGATCGTCCCCGACCGCGAGAAGATCGAGTACACCGAGAAGCTCGAGCGCGGCGCCGCCGACGCACCCGCCGTCGTCCACCGTGCGACCGAAGCGCCCGCGCCCGGGCTGCCCACGCGGCCCGCTACCCCTAGCGCCGCATCCGACAGCGTACCCCCTCCGCCCGCACGTCCCGTACCCTCACCGACCGCGCCGCCCGTGCCCCCCGCCACCCCCAGGCTCGAGCCGACCGGCCAGTTCCCCACGCCGCCAAAACCGGAGTCACCTCCGCCAACGCCGGAGGCGCCGACACCGCCCCACGGCGATGCAATCCCACTCAAGCCGTTCGGCAGCGGATCGAGCACACCCTAGCTCATCGGCCACAAGAAGAGCGGCATTCTCAGCCCGCTCCGCACGGTGGTAAGGTGGGTCGCCACGCCCGGGTGGTGAAACTGGTAGACACACGACACTTAAAATGTTGTGAGCCGAAAGGCTCATGCCGGTTCGAGTCCGGCCCTGGGCACCTTCCAAACAGCTGCAAGCGCGAGCGCGCTGACGTCCGCCGCGGTGTAGCTCGCGCGCCCGAGCTCGCGAGGTAGTCGCGACTCCGTGTGATCGAGCGGTACTTCACCACTGACTACCACCCACTGGCAGGTAGACCACTGCGGTGACAAGGTCATGATCGAAGCTCGCAGGAGGGTCGGGATGTGTCCACATCTGCTGCTGGGTCTGCTGTTCGTCGCGGGGTGCGGTGACAACGGCCGCTGCGCGGCGGACGTGCAATGCCCTGCACACGAGTACTGCAACACCGCCGGCCTGGCGGGTCCGGTCTGCGAGTGCGTCGATGGCTACACCGATTCGGACAGCGGCCGCAGCATCGCCATCGTCATCGCGGGTACGCTCGGGCGATGAGCGAGCCGCTGGTCACCACGCCCGATGCGAGGCGCGGCCTGCCGATCCGCACGCTGTGCGTGCAGGTGCTCGAAGGACCGGACGCGGGGCTCGTGCATCGCGCGCGCGAGGACAAGCTCGCGGTCGGCACCGCGACGGGCAACGACGTGGTGCTCGGCGACGACAGCGTGTCGCGCTATCATGTCGAGCTGACGCGCGGCCGGGCGGGAGTGCGGATCGTCGACTGCGGATCGACCAACGGCACGGTGGTCCACGGCCTCCACGTCGAGACCGCCGAGGCTCGCCGGGCTGCGCGGCCGGACACCGGCGATGCGCCGGCTGATGGCGGAGGTCGAGCGCGCGGCGCGCAGCGACGTGTCGGTGCTCGTGGTCGGCGAGTCGGGCACGGGCAAGGAGCTGGTGTCGCGCGCGCTCCACGATCTGGGGCCGCGCGCCGGCCGGCCGTTCGTCGCGGTCGACTGCGGCGCGCTGTCGCCGTCGCTGGTCGCGAGCGAGCTGTTCGGCCACGAGCGCGGCGCGTTCACCGGGGCCGAGCAGCTCCACATCGGGGCGTTCGAACGCGCGCACGGCGGCACGCTGTTCCTCGACGAGATCGGCGAGCTGCCGCTCGCGCTGCAGGCGAGCCTCTTGGGGGCGCTGGAGCGCCGCAGGGTGCGCCGGCTCGGCGGCCGCGCCGACATCGCGGTCGACGTGCGGGTCGTGAGCGCGACCAACCGCGACGTCCGCGGCGACGTCAACTCGGGCGCATTCCGGCTCGACCTGTACTACCGCCTCGCCGTGGTCACGCTGCGGCTGCCGCCGCTCCGCGAACGCAGCGATGACATCGAGCTGCTGGTCGAGTACTTCCTGCGCGACTGCGGCCACGAGGGTCCGGTCGACGAGCTGATCTCGCCGGCGACGATGCGCTCGCTCGCGACGCATCACTGGCCGGGCAACGTGCGCGAGCTGCGCAACCTGATCGAGGCGACGCTCGCGATGGGACAGCCACCCGCGCTCGAGCCGCCGCCGGCCGACGCGAGCGATCCGATCGCGGCCGTGCTCGGGCTACCGTATCGCACCGCACGCGAGCGGCTGCTGCACGAGTTCGAGGCGCGCTATCTTCCAGCGCTGCTGGCGCGCGCCGAGGGCAACGTGTCGCAGGCGGCGCGCACGGCGCAGATGAACCGCTCGCACCTGCTCGAGCTGTTGCAGCGCCATCACCTCAAGTGACGGTCGACCCGCGGCGATGGCCTCGGGTTCACAGCGCAGCCTTGGCAGCGGCCTCGTAGTCGGCTGCGCCGCGCGTGCTGCCGAACGAGTAGTTGTCGAGCGTCAGGGTCGCCCCGGAGATCACCGCCTTGACGCGGATCGATTCGTCGTTGGTGCTGCGGTAGACGATCGTCGATACCTTGGCGAGCGCGGCCTTGTAGTCCTTGTCGCCGCACAGCCGGTTGAGGCCCTCGCCCAGGCCGCTGAGGTTATTGCGCTCGGAGTCGTAGAAGTCGTTCTTGTCGCGACCGATCTTCTTCCAGTCGATGCCGTCGAACGCCTTCCAGTCGAACGTGACCTTGAACTTCTTGCCGCAGTCCTTGATGTCGCCGGCGGCCTTGGCCGCTGCCTCGTCGACCGTCGCGCGCAGCTTCTTCTCGGCCACGGTCTGGGCGCGCGCGACCGTCGTCGACGCCAGGATGATCGTGGTCAGTGCGGCCCTCGTCAGTGCTGTTGTCATGAGCTCTCCAGATTGCCAGGTTGAATGTCGGATCAGGGACACTTCTTCTTCTTCGTGATCGTCATCGCGCCGTGCGCCTTGAGCACCGGGCACGCGTTCGTGAGATACAGCGGCCGCTGCTTGCCGCCGTCCTTGGTCGCGACGAGCTCGTCGATCAGCGCCGGCTCGAGCGCGGCGTAACAGGTGCCGGCGGCGCGCTGGGCATCCGCGACCTGGTTCGGTGCGGCGGCGTCGCGCAACGCACGCACGACGGCACGCGCCAGGAGCGCATGCTTGCAGGTGTCCTTGTCGTCGTCGATCGCGAGCGCCCAGAAGTGCACGCTCTCGGCCGGCGTCAGGTCGTTGCCGACGAGCAGCGCGATCGCCTTCGCCGTCCCGGACGGGAAGCGAGTGACGCCGTCGGCCAGCGAGGCGATGATCGCGCCGCAGCCCGCGATCGCCTCGCGCTCGCACGCGGTCACCACGCCCTGCAGCGCCTTGCCCTTCGCGCCGAGGTAGCCGGCATCGCCGACCAGGAAGCCGTAGCGGCGCTCGGCCGCGGGGATCACGCCGATCAGGCCCTCGGCCTGGCGCAGCCCCGACGTGCCGGCTCGCTCGATCTGCTCGACGACGTGGATCGCGGCCGCGGTGACCAGCCTGGTCCAGTCGGCGGTGCGCGCGGCGGGCCTGACGCGCGCGGCGGCCTCGAGCAGCTCGCTCCACTGGTGCTGCCTGTCGAGCGCCTGGAGGTCCTGCATCGAGAGCTCGGAATCGGCGTGCACGGTGGTCGTGGCGAGCACACCGATCGCGAGGACGAGCGCGAGTCGGGTCAGCGGTCGGGTCATCGATCGGGTCATCGGGGCCTCACAGGTGGCTGGTCAGCCAGACGCGTGCGGTCTCCCGCGGGTTGAAGCTGGTCTCGCTCAGCCGCACGGCGAGCACGGAACCGGTGCGCTCCAGCCGCAGCGCACCGGCGTCGGCCTGGTAGTCGACCCGCAGCTCGCGCACGCCGCGCATCGCCGCCGCGTAGTCCTTGTCGTGGCACGCCTCCTCGATCGCCTCGAGGATCGACCGCGCCTGCTTCGCAGCGCGCACGCTCGCGGGGGTCGTGAAGGTCTTCCACTGCAGCTTCGCCGCGATCTGGCTGCCGCACGCCTTGTTGGCCTGCGCGGCCCTGGCGGCGACCGCGGCATCGATCGCCGCCCTGGCCTCGTCCGGCGCCGCGATGTTCTCGAACGCGGCGTACTGCGCGAGCAGCGCGGCCACGTCGACGGTCTGCTTGGTGTCGGCGATGACCACGAGCGGATGCTTCGGATCGTCGGACACCACCTCGAACGCCAGGTGCGCCATGCGGGACCGTCGCCCGCGTTCGCCGCCGACGAGCGCGAAGTATCCGCCGCCGCCGATCGCGAAGTAGCGCGTCTCGCTGTTCGACCGATCGGCGGAGTAGATCATCACGCCCGACGCCGGCGTCACGCCGGGGACGTCCTGCCATGCGACCAGCAGCACATCCGGGTGGCCGGGATAGTCGGCCACCGTGATCCGGGTGTGCTCGACGTCGTTGGTGAGCACGACTGCGAACCCGGATGCGTGCGCCGAGCCGGCGACGGCCAGCGCACAGAGCAGCGTTGAAATGCGAGGGATCATCGCGGTCTGTGACAGCAATCGCCGTGCCGCACGCCGCGGCGCGAGTTCCCGCCGGCTTGCGGAGGCGGGCTGTATGCTGGACCCGACAACCTGTCGGCTCGAGCAGCGAGCGAGCCGCGGCTCGCCTGCAGCGGCACTTGGGGGGTGCTATCGTCGACGCGGATGGTTCGAGACCGGCGCGGCCAGCTCGATGCGCTGCTCGATGTCGAGCTCGTGTTGCCGAGCACCGGCGGCCCGGGGCGGGATGCTCCGACCGTCGTCGACGACGGCACCGCATGCGTCGGATCGCCGCCGGCGGGTCTGCTCGCGCCGGGCGTCCGGCTCGGCAAGTACCGGCTCGAGCGCGTGCTCGGCGCCGGCGGGATGGGCGTGGTGTGGGAAGCCCGCGACCTCGACCTCGATCGCGCGGTCGCGCTCAAGGTGCTGAACGCCGCGCTCGACGGCAACGACATCGCGCGGTCGCGGTTGGTCCGCGAGGCGCGCGCGATGGCGCGGCTGCATCACCCAAACGTGATCACGATCTTCGACGCGATCACCGTCGGCGACCGCGATGTGATCGCGATGGAGCTGATCGACGGCGAGACCATGGCAGCGTGGCTATCGCGGGGCCAGCCGCGCGACGCGATCATCGCGGCGATCGTCGCGGCGGGCCGCGGTCTCGCGGCGGCCCACGCGGCGGGGATGGTCCACCGCGACTTCAAGCCGCCCAACGTGCTGATCGACCGCCGCGGCCGCGTCGTGGTCACCGACTTCGGGCTCGCGCGCGCCACGGGCGACGGCCCGGCGCCCGATCCCGGCGAGGTCCGGCGCCCGTCCAGCGCGCTCGACGGCGCGTTGACCTTGCCCGGCACCGCGATCGGCACGCCCGCGTACATGGCGCCGGAGCAGCTCGTCGGCGCGCCGCCCGACGCCCGCGCCGATCAGTTCGCGTTCTGCATCACCGCGTGGGAAGCGCTCACCGGGCAACGCCCGTTCGCGTACACCGCGGCGGAGGGGCCCCCCGCGCCCGCGACCGGCCCGGCGCGCGTGGCGGACCGCGTGCCGCACCGGCTCCGCGCGGTCCTCGCGCGCGGCCTCGACGACGATCCGGCCGCGCGCTGGCCATCGCTCGACGCACTGCTCGACGCGATGATCCGCGCCTGGTGGCGGCCGCGCCGGGTGGCGCTCGTGCTCGGAGCCGCCGCGCTGATCGCAGCGGCGTTCGCCGGCGCGGTCGCGCTGCGCCACACGCCGTGGCGGCCGCAGATCGTCGACCTGCCCGTGTTCGAGGAGAACAGCGATGCCCCGGCGTTCTCGCCCGACGGCACGCGGATCGCGTACATCTCCGATCGCGAGCGCACCGGCACGTTCCGGGTCTACATCGCCGCGCTTGCCGACGGCGAGTCGCGCGCGATCACGCCGCCGGACGACACCTTCCAGACCCCGCGCTGGACGCGCGACTGCACGGCGCTGCTGCTCGAGCACTGGGACATGGCGTCGTACACCGAGCGGATCGTGCGCCAGCCGATCGCCGGCGGCCCGTACACCGATCTCGGCACGGGGATCCAGGCCGACGACTGCGGCGACGCGATCGCGATCGCCGACCAGGATCGCGGGACCTCGTCGCTCGTGCTCCGGCACCGCGACGGAACGCGCCAGGTGCTGACCACGAGCGCACAGGCGATCTCACTGCCGCGCTGCGATCGCGCGGGCCAGCGCATCGCGTTCACGCGCGGACCGGCCAGCGTGCAGGATCCGATCGACGACGTGCTCGTGATCGATCGCGCCGGTCACGAGACCGCGCTGACCCGCGACCATGCGAGCACCGGGGGCACGTTCACCCCCGACGGCCGCTCGGTCGTGCTCACCTCGATGCGCAGCGGCAAGATCGAGCTGTTCGAGGTCCCGGCGACCGGCGGCGAGGCCCACCAGCTGACGTTCGACGACGGCCCGCACTACGGTCCCGACATCTCGCCCGACGGCCGCACGCTCGCATTCAACCTCGACAACTCGTCGATCGTCGTGGTGGCAGGCGGTCCCGGCGGGACCCGCAAGCTCACCACCCGCCGCGAGATGCTCGCCGGCGCGGTGCCGACGCGCGACGGCAAGTACGTCGTCGCGCAGCGCGTCCGCGACGGTGGCAACGAGGTCATCGTGATCTCGACCGGCGACGGCAGGGAGCGCACGCTGACCCGCGGCCGCAACCCGTTCCCGTCGCTCGACGACCAGCGCATCCTGTTCGGCGCCCCGGACGACCCGCCGCGGCTGCTCGCGATCCCGATCGACGGCGGTCCGGTGACCGAGATCGCGAAGCTGCCCGGCAAGATCGCGCTCGGCGCCGACGGTCCCGATGGCCAGGAGCTCGAGATCAACCACCGCGGCGCGCTCGAGGCCTGGCGGGTCACCCGCGACGGCCGGCTCGCGTCGCGCGGCATGTCGGCGTTCGTCGTTCCCGCACCGAGCGGCGGCTGGCACGCCGTGCAGACATTCGATACCCGGTATCACCTGCGCTTCGTCGCGCCCGGCGACCCGCTCACCGCCGGGGCGCACGACGTGACCCCGGAATCACACCGCTCGATGTGGCTCGACGACCATCGCATCGCCTACGCGGCGCGCGGCGCGTTCCACGTCGTCGATGTGACGACCGGCGCCGAGGTCGCGACGCTGCCCGGCCCCGAGTGGGGCGAGAAGGCAGTGCTCGCACCCGACGGCGTTCACTGGTACGACGTCCAGCTGATCGGCCACGTCACGCGCCACCTGCTGGTCAACTTCGCCGACCGGCCGTGGCAGTAGACACCGAGCGTCGCGGTCATCCACGGTCGCACGGATCCTACGGCGCGGTCTGTGGTTCTTCGATCGGCTTGCCCGCGAGGAGCAGATCGATCTCGTCCCGTACGCTCGGCTCCGGCTCCTCGTTGCGGGTCGCCGCGAGGATCCGCTTCGGCATCCGGGGCCAACGCACGCAGCGCAGTCACCGTCAGCTTGACTCGCCGGGACACCACGTGTTGCGCGCGCCAGGACACGAAACCATGCAAATCGTGGGCGCGGAGCGCCGCCCGTGCGCCGCGCCGCTCCGTGCTGGCTACCCTACGCATCCCGGCGCCAATGCAGCGGGAATGGGGCTCGTCGCGGGTCGGCTCATGCACCCCTCTGAACGGCGGTTAACGAGCGTTGACCACGAATTCGTGATAGTCCGACTCTGAGCCGGAGTAGTCACCTTGCGCGGGAAACACCGCGCGCACGCGCCACCGGCCCACTCCGACACCCCAATTCAGCACTTCGTAGTAACCGTTCACCAGAGTCCGCGGCGCCGTGTTCTTGTACGTCCACGCTCCGCCTTCGAGCTTGTCGAAGTTCACGTTCACCGTACCCATCGCCGGGGTGCCGTTCGCGCGCAGCACGTGACCCGAGACGCTCACGTGCCCCGGCTGGCCAGTAAGCACCTGGTTGATGGTGATGAACGCGTTCGTCGCGACTGGCTGGATCGAGAACTCGTGATAGTTCGACGCTGAAGAGGCGTAGTTACCTTGCGCGGGAAACACCGCGCGCACGCGCCACTGGCCCACTCCGACACCCCAGTTCAGCACTTCGTAGTAACCGTGCACCAGAGTCCGCGGCGCCGTGTTCCTGTATGTCCACGCTCCGCCTTCGAGCTTGTCGAAGTTTACGTTCACCGTACCCGTCGCCGGAGTGGTGCCACCGGCTACGAACACGTGGCCCGACACGCTTACCGTCCCCGGCGCGCCGTTCTGGTAGCTGTCCAAGGTCAGGAACGTCTCGGTAGCCACCGGAGCCGGACCAGGTCCAGGACCAGGACCGGGTCCAGGACCAGGACCAGGACTCGCGCCATACAATGTACTCAATCCCAACCAATCACCCCTACCGAGGGTCGACGCAGAATTTGAACACGGCGCAATGAGGGGGCTCATGGTGAGCTCGGGGTGCTGATCCTCGCGCACATGCCCAAGACCGAATACATGTCCGAACTCGTGCGTTGCGACAGGCTCGATGCCGAACTGGTTCTGACAATCCGTGGGCACAGTATCCGTTGTGAACCATCTCTGACTTCTATCGATCCTCACATCCGCGGCGACTGCAATCTTGGCGTTATTTTTTACCCATGTACACGTGACTGCAAGCCTTCTGCCCGGCAACTCGCCGATATCTATTGTGTTGAAATTGTCGATAATCTTATTACAAGTCACTCTATTGTTCTTAACGCTGACATTCGCACGTCGTTCTGTTTGGCCTGCATATTGTTGACGTGCATCGATAATATCAGGCAAATTGCAAGTATTTCGTCCATGCGTAATGTTCGTAATGGCCTGTTGCAGCCGAGCTTCGGTAGCATCGATGTTCAACTCGCTGGGAGCCGTGGCAGCGTTGAAGTACCATATATATGGAGTATTCCATTTGTAGCCATTCAATCTATATGCACCGTCTGAGCACTCATTGGTGTCTGCAGTTAGTATCGATCGTGCAGTAATTGTTTCAGATTCGCTGGTTGCATTGATGGTGCCATCATCCGCAGTAGAAAGCTCAAGATTCATTGATGCGCCGTCATCGTTCTCAGCCTCGATCGTGACAGAATATCCTGCTGCAGGGACCACGGCACCAACTTCTCGATCGATCACTCGATCCCCAGGAACCAGCTGGCTTAGCGCCTCGACAGTCGGAACATGCCCTTGAAGATCAAGGAAACGCCCGTCTTCGTCTTTGCAAAGCATCACATCTCCGATCGCCGCACATGCAGTCTGATCGGATAGACTCGAACATCCGGTGATCATCAGAATACACGTAACAATTAATATCCTTGACATGTAAGACTCCTTGTGAGTGTCATCACGGTACTGTGCCAGCCCTCGCCTTATCCTTGCTCGATATCGAATCAGCCGTTCGACCATCGCGAGGCGAATGGCGTGTATAATGGATTATATCCACGCCAAATCGAATCACGACCGTCCGTGTGATCAAGTTTACGCAAACGAGGTTACTGGCTTCCCATCAATGCAGTACACGCACGGAACGTACGCAGCTTCGGCGATCACGCTTCGTTCACGTGTCCTTACGGATGTCTAACGAGCATCGCGGCAGGTTTGCGCTCGCCGCACCTGACCTGCGGAATCTCGTCGCGAACGACACGGGATCTGACGCGCGCTTTGATCGGCTCCATGCTCTTGCGAGTCCCATCCCCGACCAATCCCAGTGTATAGCGGGCGAAATTTGCCCTTCGCTGCGGTGTGCCGAGCACGTTGCCCATCATGTCGAGGTAGGTCGCAAGACGCTCGCGAAAGGCATGATCGATCTCGTGTCCTCGAGACTGCGTCGCATATTGTTGCGTTTGTGGTTCGACCACCGTTCTGGCACAGATTGCCCACTCTCACGCAGTTCGAAGTGTCTGACGTTGCGAAGTCACGCTTACGCTCATCGAGAGCGATGTTTTCGATCAATGGTCGTTCTTGGATTCCATCCGGATGCAAGCTCGGTCAGGCGCTTCTCACGCTCGCTACAAGAACATGAGAGGAGGTCAGCGCCGTGGCCGTGGCCACATGTGGCGGCGCGTGGTCCCATTAGTAGGACACAGCTTATGGACTTACAGGCATCGAGATCTTGCAGGTCGCGTCCACCGGTTTGAGATCAATTCGTCATATCGTCACCCTTGAGCGTCTCGTCGACAGTCGTGTGTCGATACACGGAGATCGCGGTGGCCACGCTGACACCGCCAGTCGCAGACACGACGGTGAGGTTGCTCTGCCTCTTGGGGTTCGTGACACGGCGAGCGTGAGGATGCGGGACGGGCAAGCGTGGTACGAAGAAGAACTCGGCTGCGGGACTATCGTCGCGGCGGCTGCGTGGTGGACCCGGTGTGGATCATGCCGTGGCAGAAGTAGAGATCGTGCAAACGGGCCCACAGTCTCGTACTGCATCACTTCGCTGCGCTCCAAAATGCTGGTCTTCGTATGGGTAATTGCACCGTGACATGTGTATCGTCGGACAATCTCGCGGAGCCGTGTCGGAGGATCGCATGCTGGGCAGAAATCTGGGGAACTACGGTGTTGTCTCGAAGATCGGCGAAGGTGGGATGGGCATCGTCTACCTCGCTCGGCACGCGACGCTGGGTCGAAAGGCAGCCGTCAAGGTCCTCCGCCCGGACCTGTCGTCAAACCGGGACGTCATATCGAGGTTCTTCAACGAGGCGCGCGCGGCGACCGCCGTCCGACATTCCGGGATTGTCGAGGTCTACGACTTCGGCTTTCTGGAGGACCGAACTGCGTACATCGTCATGGAATACCTCGAGGGCGAGAGCCTCGCCGCGCGGTTGCGACGAGGTCGCCCCACGATCCCGGTGACTCTGACGATAGTACGAGCGATCTCTCGCGCGCTTCAGGCCGCGCACGACCAGGGCATCGTTCATCGCGACCTGAAGCCAGACAATGTGTTTCTGGTCCCGGAGCCGGAGTTGCCCAGCGGCGAGCGCGTGAAGATCCTGGACTTCGGCATCGCGAAGCTCGCGCACTCGGTTGGTGAAGCCAACCACACGCAGACGGGGACCGTCATGGGGACCCCGACGTACATGTCCCCGGAGCAATGCCGAGGGGCTGGTCCGGTGGACCATCGCGCCGATCTTTATTCTCTCGGCTGCGTCGTCTACGAAATGCTGTGCGGTCAACCTCCGTTCGTCGCAGATGGACCCGGTGTTGTGATCGGTCGTCACCTCCACATCGAACCTCAGCCGCCGCGGTCGCATCGCTCTGCTATTCCCGCTGAAGTGGAGGAGATC
>VBLP01000365.1 GCA_005887925.1 Deltaproteobacteria bacterium
GGCGTGGCGGGGGGAACGGACGATGACGCGACCGCCGCGGTGCTTGCCGCGGGCGTCTGCGGCGCCGGTTCGCCCCGCATCGGCGAGAGCGTGGTGATCGGATGGGGCGGTGGTGCCGGCTCGGCATGCGCCGCCACCGAGGCGAGGGTGAGCACCGCGACCGCCGAGATCGCAGACCAGGCGGGCGCGTGGGGCGATCGAGCGGCGCGGGCAGGCGGCGCGCGCATCATGCGTCCTTGCCGCCGATGATCTCGACGATGCGGATGCCGCACTTCTCGCCGACGGCGATCGCCTCGGCGCGCGCGACCAGGCGATTGTTGACCCGGACATCGAGCGGCGCGCCGGTCGCGGTGTCGAGCGTGATGATCGAGCCGGGCCCAAGCCGCGCGGCGAGCTCGGACAGGCTGAGCCGGATCCGGCCGAGCTCGACGGTGAGATCGAGCGGCACGTCGTGGAGCAGCGCCTCGAGGGCCTGCGGATCGAAGGTGTTGTCGTCGAGCGGTGCAGTCATGACTTGATTCCTTGATCGTGGATGACGGTCTCGATCTGCACGGCGAGCACGCCGCGGCACACGACCGGCTTGGCCCACGCCTTGAGCGCGCCGCCGCAGTACACCGGGACGCGCGAGTCGACGAAGCCCTGCAGGGTGAAGGTCGCGCCGTGCTCGAGCTGGCGCAGCTGCTTGAGCGGCATGCGCAGCGTGCCGAGCTCGACGACGACCTCGACCGGGACGTTGGCCAGCGCGTTGGCGACCAGCTGCGCGTTGGCCTTGATCGCGGCGAGCGCGGCCGGCCGCTGGATCAGGACCTCGGGGCGGGCGTAGAGCTGGACCCGGCCGTTGACCGCGCCGCCGAAGCTCAGCGCGACGCGGACCACGGTCTGCGCCGCGATCAGCGCCGAGACGATCGCGAGGTCGCTCGACGGCGCGAGATCGGAGGCGTAGACCTCGTGCCAGGCCTGGGCGAAGCTCTCGAGCATGGCGCGGCCGGCGGGCTGGAACAGCCGCAGCGACACGGCCGACGGCGGGCGGGCGCCATCGGAGGTCGGCGCGCTGGCGCCGCAGCGCCGGGCGGCGGCGATGTCGACGACGCCGCCGTGCGCGGCGAGCACGAGCTCGGGCACGGCGATGCTGGGCTCGGCCGGCGCATCCGGGGCGGCGCGCATGCCGGCGACCCAGCCGCCGCGCAGCTCCTCCTTGGCGGTCGCACCGTCGATCACCTCGGCGCCGACGACGTCGAGCTGCCAGCTGCCGGGGAGGTGGGCGCGCAGCGCGCGGATCGCCAGGCGGGTCCAGCGCGTCGCCAGGTTGAGCAGGATCGGACGGGCGGCCTCGGCGATCCGATCGTCGGTGATCAGCGCGAGTCGGGTCGGCTCGTACTCGGGCGCACCGGGGGGGCGGCGCGGTGAGGTCTCGCGGATGGCGGCCTGGATCGCCTCCATCTCCAGCGGATCGAGCAGCGAATCACTCACGCAGGGCGGTGGCTGCAACCGCCGCGCCCGGCCAGGTCCGCGATGTCATTGGGCCGGCGCTGCGGGTGTCGGCGGCTTTGGCATCATCGCTTGAGGTTGTTCACGTCGTTCATCATCTCGTCGGCGGTGGTCACGGTCTTGGCGTTGGCCTGGAATGCCCGCTGGTAGGCGATCAGCGTGACCAGCTCGTTGCCGAGGTCGACGTTGGAGCTCTCGAGCGCGCCCGACGACACCGAGCCGCGCGCGCCGGTGCCGGGGACGTCGATCAGCGGCTTGCCCGACGCGGCGGTCTCGGTGACCAGGCCGTCGCCGGTGCGCTCGAGGCCCTGCTCGTTGGCGAAGTCGGCGAGCGCGACCTGCGCGAGCTCGATCTTGTCGCCGTTGTCGAACACGCCGCGGATCTTGCCGTCGTCGCTGATCACGATGTCGGTGAGCTTGCCGGGGCTGCGGCCGTCGATGTCGAGGCCGTTGACCGACGACGCGCCGGCGAACTGCGTCGTGCCGGCCAGGCCGGTGCCGCCGCTGGCGATGTCGTCGCCGAACGTGAAGTTGATGACCTGGGCGGGCGTGGCGTTGACGAAGTCGGCGCTCGACGCGGCGACCGTCTGCTGCTGCAGCGCGCCGGCCGAGTTGAACGCGAGGGTGCCGTTGGCGATCTCGGTCAGCGTGCCCTTGGTGCCGCCGGCGAGCTCGCCGCCGTCGACCATGGCGTGGAACTCCCACGCGCCGGCGCCCTGGGAGCGGAAGTACACCTCGACGTGGTGCGCCGCGCCGAGCGAGTCGTACACGGTGGTCGAGGTCGCGTAGTTCGAGGTCGTGTTGGGGTTGGCCGGGTCCCACGGCGGCGGGACCGCGGCGTTGGCGTCGAGGTTGAGCGACATGGCGGCGTTGGCGGTCGCGACCGGCGGGCTCTGGCGGGCGCCGAGCGGGAGGTCGCCGGCGCTGAGCGCGCGGGTCCCGGCGGCGTCGATCGCGAAGCCCTGCAGCCGCAGGCCCTGCGGGTTGACCACGAAGCCCTGGGCGTCGAGGTGGAACCGGCCGTCGCGGGTGTAGTACTGGCCGGTCTGCCCGCCGTGGCTGCCCTTGACCATGAACAGGCCGCCGCCGCGGATCGCGAGGTCGAGCGGGTTGCCGGTCTGGGTCACCGTGCCCTGATCCCACATGGTCTGGGTGCCGGAGAGCCTGACGCCGCCGCCGAGGCGCTGCGCGTCGAGCTCGCCGCCGAGCATGTCGGAGAAGCTCGCGCGGTCGCGCTTGTAGCCGACGGTGGACGCGTTGGCGATGTTGTCGCCGACGACGCTGATCGCGTCGCCGTGGGCCTGGAGGCCGCTGATCCCGATGTAGAGGCTGTTCGTGATGCTCATGCTGGGCTCCTGGCCGGGTTAGAGGGACTGACCGATGGTGCGGATGTCGCCGGGGGCGAGCAGGACGCCGCCGATGCGGAGGCGCGGTCCGTTGCTGGTGAGCTCGACCGCGTCGACGCGGCCGTGCCATTGCGCGGTGATCGCCGCGCTGGTGGTGCCGGGCTCGACGGTGATGTGGTAGCTGCCGGGCGCGGCGGGCGCGCCGGACGCGGTGGCGCCGTCCCACGCGACCTGGGTCGACGTCGCGCCGGCGGGGATCGCGAGCCGGCGGACCTCCTTGCCGCTGTCGTCGGTGATCACCACAGACGCGCCGGTCATCGCGCCGGTCGCGGTGACCTGCAGCGCGGGCGGCGCAGCGCCGCGATCGAGCTGGAAGTCGGCGGCGCCGGCGTTGCAGGTGCGGCCGACCAGGCTCGACAGGCTGGCGCTCGACGTCGAGCTCTGCGCGGCGGCGAGATCGGCCAGGTGCTGGTTGGTCTCGGTCGCCTGCTCGACCGACGAGAACTGCGCGAGCTGCGCGACCATGCTCGCGCCGTCCTGCGGGTTGAGCGGGTCCTGATGCTCGAGCTGCGCCATGAACAGCTTCAGGAACTCGTCCTTGCTGCCGGTGAGCGCGCCGCCGGTGGCGGGTGTGGCGGTCGGGGTGGTCGCGGCGGTGATCGAAGCGATGGTCATGACTTCTCCTCGAGCTCGAACCGCGGGGCGTCGCGCGGGCGGCGCTCGCGGGGTTCGGCATCCTGGGATGGGCGATCGTGCGGCTCGCGCTCGGCGGTGAGCTCGCCGAGGACGAGGCCGCGGCTGCGCATGGCGTGATCGAGCGATCCGGCGTTGCGGGCGAGCGCGGCGGCCGTCGCCTCGTCGGTGGCGCGCAGAGGTGGACGTGGCTCGGGTTGGCGGGCGGCTCGGGCGGGGTGAACGCGGTGGCAGGTGCGCCGGTCGACGGCGCGGCGTCGCGGGCGGGCGCGAGCGGCGCCGACGGGCCGGTGAGCGGCACGAGATCGGCCGGCGCGCCGGGCCGGGAGGCCTGGTCGGCGCGGTCGGCGCGCCCGGGCCGTGCGACGATCCGCTCGACCACGCGATCGACCAGATCGTGCACGGCCTGCTCGAGCGGGGTCAGCGCCGCCGCGGCCAGGCCCGGTCGGGACACCGCGGTCGATGCCGGCGCGACCTCTGCGCTCGCGTCGGCGGCTGTGTCGGGTGCGCCGATCGCCCCGCTCGCTGCGCCCGCGCCGGTCTGGTGCATCGCGGCGAACGCGCCGATCGCACGGGCCACCGCAGCGGCTCGCCAGGCGGCGATCGGCGAGTCGACCTGCTGCGCTCCGAGCATCGCGTTCAGCAGCGACGTCGTCGCATCGCCGGCGTCACCGCACCCGCCGGCGCGCGCGAGACGGTCCGTGGCGTCGCGCTCGACACCGGGGAGGCCCGCGTCGCTCGGGTGGACCGGCAGTCCGGCCGCGCGGGCGAGGTACGCGGCCTGCGTCGCCGCGGTCACCGTGGTGTCGTCGCTGCGGTCGTGGTCGCGCTCGGTCGTGCCGGCCTTGCGCAGCGCGGTGCGAAACGGCTCGTGCGCGGGCGCGTCGCTCGCGGCGGGCGGATCGCCGGCAACCGGCAGTGGGGACGACGACGATGTCACCCGCATGGTCGCCGCCTCGCCACCAGGTCGTCGGTGCGGCGCTGCTCGGCGCGCGACTCGCGCCGGGCGCGGTGGCGCTCGACGCGATCGACCAGGCGCTCCGCGGTCCGCAGCTGGCGGGTGCGCTCGCGCAGCTGGCCGGCCGCGGTCTCGGTCTCGGCGGCCGCCGTCGCGTGGCGCTCGATCGCGTCGTCGACCAGCAGGCGGTTGGCCCCGGTCGCCGCGGCGACCTGGTCGAGCTCGTGCACGCTGCGCGCGGCCTCGAGCATGCCGGTCGCGGCGTCGAGCGCGGCCTCGAGGGATTCGTGCTCGACCTCGAGCTCGCGCGCCGAGCGGTCGCTCTGGGCCGAGGCCGTCGAGTGCGCAGCCGCGGCGGCGTCGCGCAGCCGGGTCCGGGCCTCCTTGAGGGCACGCACCGTGCGGGGCTTGATCGTCATCTCGGCATCTCCTCTCCGAGCGCGGCGGCGAGGCCGTGCACGGTGGCGTCGTGGGGCGAGCGATCGGTGGGCGACTGGCGCGACCATGCGTCGAGCCGCTCGCCGATCGCCAGCGCGCTGTCGAGCGCGGGGTTGGCGCCCGGGTTGTAGGCGCCGAGCGCCTGGAGCTCCTGGGCCTGGCGGCGGCGCGCCAGCACCTCGCGGGCGCGGGTCGCGAGGTGGAGCATCGCGGGGGTCGAGACCCGGCGCGCGACGCGCGATGCGCTGGCGAGCACGTCGACCGCGGGGAACTGGCCGCGCGCGGCGAGGTCGCGCGACAGCACGATGTGGGCGTCGAGCAGCGAGCGCGCCGAGTCCGCGATCGGATCGGACAGGTCGTCGCCCTCGACCAGCACGGTGTAGAACCCGGTGATCGCGCCGGCGTCGGCGCGCGGCGCGACGCGCTCGAGCAGCCGCGGCAGCGTCGCGAACACGCTCGGTGGATAGCCCTTGGTCGCGGGTGGCTCGCCGAGCGCCAGGCCGAGCTCGCGCAGCGCCATCGCGAACCGGGTCAGCGAGTCGAGCACGAGCAGCACGTTGCCGCCGCGGTCGCGGAAGTACTCGGCGATCGCGGTGGCGGCGAGCGCCCCGCGGACGCGCTCGAGCGGCGAGCGGTCCGAGGTCGCGGCGACGATCACCATGCGATCGCGGCGCGGGCTCGCCATCAGCTCGCGGACCTCGCGGCCGCGCTCGCCGACCAGCCCGACGACGATCACGTCGGCGTCGGCCTGGCTGGCGATCTGCTCGACCAGCATGCTCTTGCCGCAGCCCGCGCCGGCGAAGATGCCGACGCGCTGGCCGCGGCCGCAGGCCAGCAGGCCGTCGATCGAGCGCACGCCGGTGTCGAACCGCACGGCGACCTCGCCGCGGTCCTCGATCGCCAGCGCGCGGCCATCGATCGGGACGCGGGTGGTGCACGCGGGCGGCGGACCACCGTCGAGCGGCTGGCCGAACGGGTCGATCAGCCGCCCGATCAGGGCGTCGCCGGCGCGCAGCCCGGCCACCGCGCCGAGGTGGCGGACGGCGGCGCCCGGCGCGATCCGGCGCGGCACGCCGAGCGGGATGGCGAGCAGCAGCGGGCCGCGGAACCCGATGACCTCGCAGACCACGGCGCCCGCGGCGCCGGAGATCTCGACGAGCTCGCCGAGCGCGGCGCCGGTCATCTCGATCTGGATCACCGTGCCGGCGATCTCGAGCACCTTGCCGGTCGGCCGCGGCTCGGTCCAGCCCAGCACGGTCGCCGCCATGTGCGCGCGCGCGGTCGCCGACAGCGTCATGACTCGACTCCGGTGAGCGCGGCGACGATCGCCGTGCGCAGCTCGGCGAGCCGCGCCGGCCAGTCGTGGACCAGCTCGAGCGTGGCGCTCCGGATCTCGACCGCGCCGCGGGCGAGCGACGGATCGCCGGTGATCGCGATCGGGGCCTCGCCGATCGCCTCCGCGAGCGCGGCGGCGTCGTCGGGGTGGACCCGCGCCGTCGCCGGATCGGCCGAGCGCGCGAGCCAGCCGCGCACGATCGGCGCGAGCGTGGCGCTCCGGTGCGTGGTGCCGATCCAGGCCTCGACCACGCACGTCGCGATCTCGGCGATGGTCTCGGCGGTCGGCGGGACGAGCGCGGCGTGCGCCGCGGCGAGATGCCCGGCGAGCTGATCGATCAGCTGGCGCAGCCGGGCGCGCAGCGCGGCGGTCTCGGCCAGGCCCTCGGCGCGGCCGCCGTCGCAGGCCGCGCTGCGCAGCGCGGCGATCTCGGTGGCCGACGGCGCGGCGGGTGTGTCGGCGGCCGGGCGCGGCAACCACGGCGAGGTCGCGGGCGGGGTCGCCAGGGTCGGCAGGGCCGCGCCGAGCGGCCGCGTCGGGGTCGCTGCGGTCGGCAGGAACGGCCGGATGTCCTTGGCGCTCACCCACCACCTCGGCCCGGCATGGTCAGCTTGCCCTCGGCCGCCAGCTTGGTCGCGGCCTCGATGACCTCGCGCTGGGCGGCCTCGACCTCGGATAGCCGCCTGGGCGACGCCGACGCCAGGTCGTCGCGCATCGTCGCGGCGGCGCGCTGCGACAGCGACGACAGCAGGTGCTCGCGGAGCTCGGCGGTCGCGGTCTGCAGCGCGGTGACCAGCGTCTCGCTCTGCACCGCGCGCATCAGGTTGCCGAGCTCGCGGGCCGCGATGCGCTGCAGGTCCTCGAACGTGAACAGCGCCTCGCGGATCCGGCTGGCGATGGCCTCGTCGCGCTCGGCGACCTTGGCGAGCAGCTCGTCGCCCGACTCGGTCGGCATCTCGTTGACGATCGCGGCCGAGAACGCCAGGCCGTCGAACACGGCGCGCGAGTCCGATGTCGCCAGCCCGCCGGCGAGCTCGAGCGCGCGGACCAGGCTCTCGGACGCCTCGGCGACGGCGTGCTCGGGGACCTCTTCGAGCTCCGAGATCCGGCCGGTCAGATCGGCGGCGGTATCGGGCGCCATCAGGGCGAGCACCTTGGCCGCCACGCCCGCGGGCAGCTGGGTCAGCACGACCGCGGCGATCTGGGGATGCTCCTCGGTGAGCAGCTGGGCGAGCGCGTTGACCCGCGCGGTGCGCAGCAGCTGGAGCGGATCGGTCGGCGGATGGACCTGGCCGAACAGCTTCTGGGCGCGCTCGGCGCCGAACGCGGCGTCGGCGAGCTTGCGCACGTACTGGGTGCCGCCGGTGCGCACGATGGCCAGCGGGCTGGCGATCCCGCGCTCGAGGTCCTCGAGCACGGCCGCGATCACGTCGCCGCCGATCTCGTCGAGGTGCTCGACCGCCTCGACCAGGCGGCGGACGTCGGCCTCGGCCATCTTGCTCAGCACCTGGGTCGCGACCTCCTCGTCGAGCGAGAGCAGCGCGATCGCCGCCTTCTGCGGACCGTCGAGCACCGGCCCCGGCACCGGCCCGGACATCACTTGGCTCCCTTCTTGGGCGGCTCGGCGAGCCAGGCGGTCAGGACGCCCGCGGTGCGATCGACGTCGGCGCGCACCGCGTCGAGCACGCGATCGCGCACGGTGCGGCCGGGCAAGAGGTTCTGCGTGTCGGCCGGCGCGTCGAGCTCGGTCGGTGCGCGGCGGGTCGGGCGGGCATCGAGCACGCGCTCGAGCTCGCCGACCGGCGCGGGCAGCGCGAGCGTCGCCGACGGCCCGGGACGGCGGCGCCGGCGCAGGACGAGCATCGCGATGATGATGGCGGCCAGGAGCCCGCCGGCGATGCCGATCAGCACCGGCAGCGGCAGCGGCAGGGCCGCGGTGGCCGGCGGCAGCGCGGCGGCTCCCGCGTCGGGATCGGCGGCGAACGGGATCGCGCGCAGCTCGATCTTGTCGCCGCGCGCGTCCTCGATCCCGGCGGCCTGGCGCGCGATCGCGGTGAGCTCGGCGAGCTCCTTGTCGCTGCGCGCCGCGGGCTTGCCATCGGTGCCCGCCTTGTAGTCGACGACGACCGCGACGTGGAGCTTCTGGAGCAGCACGTCGGGCTTGGTGGTCTGGCGCACCGTGCGGCTGACCTCGTAGTTCTTGGTCTCCTGGGTGCGCTGGCCCGCGGCCGGCGAGCCGGCGGTGGGGGCGGGCGACGGTGCGCCGGGCAGGTTGCCGCGGGTGCCGGCGATGCCGCCGACGCCCGAGGTCGCGTCGCCGCCCTCGACGCTGCGCGACTCGCTGCGCAGCGCGGGGTGGTCGGCGTCGTAGACCTCCTGGGTCTCGCTGACCTTGCGATCGTCGACGTCGGCGGTGGTCACCACGGCGGCCTTGCCGGGACCGACCACGCGCTCGAGCATGGTGCGGACCCGGGCGGTCACGGTGCGCTCGAGCTCGGCCTTGTGATCGACCGAGGTCGGATCGGCGGCGTCGAGCAGGTTGCCGTGGTTGTCGACGATCACCACCGCATCGGGCTTGAGGCCCTCGATGCTGGCGGCGACCAGCTGGCGCACGCCGCGGACCTGATCGGAGGTGAGCGTCTGGCCGGCGTGGAGGTGGAGCGCGACCGACGCCGACGCCGGCTGCTCCTGGTCCCTGGCGAGCGAGCGCTTGCCGAACGCGACCAGCACGCGCGCGCTCTCGACCTGGGCGAGCGCGGTGATGCTGCGGGCGAGCTCGCCCTGCAGCGCGCGGCGGAAGTTGACCTGCTCGGCGAAGCTCGACTGGCCCAGGCTCGATCCGTCGAACAGCTCGAGCCCCTTGCCGGTGTGCGGCAGGCCGGCGCCCGCGGCGATCGCGCGGGCTTCCTCGAGTCGCTCGCTGGCGACCTCGACCTTGCCGTCGTGCATCCGCACCGGCAGGTTGCGGCTCTGCAGCACTGCGTAGATCTCCTGCGCGTCCTCCGGAGAGCTGCCGTCGGCGACCGCGGTCCACGGCGCGGCGTGGGGCAGGAGCGTCGAGTAGCCGACGACGCCGGCGATCCCGAGCGCGACCACCAGCGCGAGCAGCTTGCGGGACCGGGGCTGACGGCCCCACAGATCCCGCAGCTGGATCAGGACGGCGGCAGGGCCACTGGAGGGAGCGTCGGGCATCGATTATACCTGGGTGGCCATGAGCTCGCGGTAGGCTTCGAGCGCCTTGTTCTTGAGCGTCGTCGCGTAGCGCACCGCGATGTTGGCCTTCTCCGATGCGATCACGACCTCGTGGATGCCCATGCGCGGATCGCCCTTGGCAAACCGCTCGGCGGCGTCGGTCGCGCGGTGCTCGGCGGCATGCGCGTCCTGGAGCGCCTTGCCGAACGACTCGGCGAGGTCGACCTTGGCCGGCTGCTCGGCGCCGGCGACGCCGGTGATGCCCCGGAGCCCGGAGAGCTCGGGCGCGACCGGTGGCGTGGGCATCATGATCGGGGCGATGGTCATCGACCGATCCCCAGCGCGCGCTCGGCCATGTTGACCGCGGTCGTCATCGTCGTGATCCCGGCCTCGTAGGCGCGCGAGGCGGTGATCATGTCGACCATCTCCTCGACCGGGTTGACGTTGGGGTAGGCGACGTAGCCGCGCGCGTCGGCCTGGGGATGGCCGGGGTCGTACTCGAGCCGCGGCGGCGCCGCGTCCTGCGAGATCTGCGACACCGCCACGCCCTTGACCGCCTGCGCGAACGGCGTGCCGGTGGCGCCGGGGACGTCGACCGACTGCATCACGACGTCGCGGCGCTTGTACGGCCCGCCGCCCGCGGCCTGCGTGGTCTGCGCGTTGGCGAGGTTCGACGCGGCGACGTTCATCCGCGTGCGCTCGGCCGCGAGGCCCGACGCGGACACTTCCATTGCGGTGAAGAAGTCCATGGTCGACATCAGGTGCCGTCTCCTGCGGCGTAGCGCAGCACGGCGAGGCGGCGCGAGACCAGCTCGGCCGAGGTCGCATAGCGCGCGCGGTTGGCGTCGATCTTCGACAGCTCGCGCTCGAGGGACACCGCGTTGCCGTCGGTGCCCTGCAGCGCGCCGCCGTCGTCGAACGACGTCACGAAGTCGGTGGTGGCGGGGGCCGCGATGTGGCCCTCGTGGGTGACCGCGAGCGCGGCCGGGTCGCCGGCGGTGCGGCGCTCGAGATCGACCGGGCGGTAGCCAGGTGTGTCCAGGTTGGCGATGTTGCCCGCGAGCACCGTGTGTCGTTCGCGGTGGTAGGTCAGCGCCGCCTGGAGCGTATCTACGGTCGAGAGATCTACGGCCACGCCGGGTGGTCGAGCAAGCCACGGGCCGAGCGGGTCGCCAGGATCGGCGCAGGCTTGCCGCGCGCGCCGGGCGTGACGTCGGCGAACTTGACGCTTGACTCGCGGGCGAACCGGCCGAACCCATCGCCGTGGTCGATCGCATAGCGCGAGAGGTGTTCGGCCTGCTGTTCGAGACCAGCAGCGACGCCGTGTTCGTCGTCGACCGCGCGACCCGCAGGATCGTGTCGGCCAACGTCCACGCCGGCGAGCTCCTGCACTGCGACGTCGATTCTCTGATCGGAGTTTGGCTGGGCGAGCTCGTGCTCGAGGTCGACCGCGATCTCGCGTCGGCCGGCCACTACGAGGACGTCGCGCTGCGCGGTAGCGACGGCTACCCGGTGCACGTCGAGCTCACCGTCGCCCACGTCCGGACCGCGGACGGCGAGCTCGCGGCGCTCGCGGCGCGCGACACCTCGGCGCGCCGGCAGCTCGAGCGCGAGCTGTTCGCCAAGCACACCGCGCTCTACACCGCCCACGCCGAGCTCGAGCGCGCCCACGCCCAGCTCGGCGAGGCCAAGCGCGAGCTCGAGGCGCGCAACCAGCAGATCGCGCTGCTGGCGTGGCGCGCCGCGATGGGCGAGCTGGTCGCCGGCATCGCGCATCACCTCAACAACCCGGTCGGCGCGCTCGCCAGCACGCTGCGCCGGATGGCCGGTATCCTCGGCGGCCTGCCCGACGACCAGCGCGGCGAGATCGATCGCATGCTCGTCCGGGTCGGCGAGCTGACCCGCCGGATCGAGACCAACGTCGCGGCGATCGTCCAGGCCAGCCGGTCCGCCGCGCAGGCCGAGGGCCCCGGCCGCGAGCTTCCCCCCGAGCTGGCGAGCGCGCTGTCGGCGTTCGTCGAGAAGCTCGAAGACATCCCCACGAAAGATCCGTCATGAAATCCGCACGCATCCTCATCGTCGACGACGACGATCATGTCCGCGACGCGCTGGTCGACGAGCTGTCGCCGCACTACAGCGTCGAGGCCGTCGGCTCCGGCGGCGAGGCGCTCGACGCGCTCGCGCTCTACCAGTACGACGTCATCATCTCCGACCTCAAGATGCCCGACCGCGACGGCATCGAGGTCCTCGAGTTCGCCCGCCAGCACCAGCGTGACCCGGTGCGCGTGCTGCTCACCGGCTACGTCGACGAGCGCGCCCACCGCGCGCTGCTCAGCCCCGACGCGCCCTACAAGGTCGGCAAGCCGTGGCACGACGAGATCGAGGTCGTCGTGCGGCGCGGCCTCGAGCACCGCGAGCTCACCCGCCGGCTGTGCGCCTCGGTCGACGACGCGCTCACCCTGACCACCTTCGACGACGAGCTCGCCGCCACCTGCACGCCGCTCGAGCTGTCCGAGGTCATCGTGCGCCGCGCGCTGACCGCCGAGGGCGTCTCCGCGTGCTCGACCATCGTGCGCAGCGAGGGCGGCGAGCACGTGGTCGCCGGCGGCTCCGTGTCGCGCGAGGGCCCCGGCTGGTACCTCGACCTCCCGCTCGACATGGACGGCGACCTCCGGCTGCGCGCCCGCGGCGTCACCGAGAGCGCCCGCCAGCTGGTCAGCTACATGGCCCACCGCGCACAGCGCCGGTGCGGCGTCCTCGAGGCCCGCCCGCCGTCGCGCGGCTTCACCGGCTCCGACGCCCGGATGAACCAGCTGATGCGCGAGGCCACGCTCGGCGCGATGACGTCCTCGCTGCTCCACGACCTCGCCTCCACCATGCAGGCGCTCAACGCCGCGCTCAGCGAGATCGCCGTGCACGGCAGCCGCGTCCCCGAGATCAGCGACGCGGTCGCCGACGCCAACGCCGCCGGCGAGGAGGCCGTCCAGCTGTTCGTCCAGATGCGCAAGTTCATCCGCGACGGCGAGGTCCGCGTCAAGCCCATCCCCGCGAGCCGGCTCGTCGAGCGCGCGGTCAAGCTCGCCGGCGGCTACGTCCGCGATCGCGCGCAGCTCCGGGTCAGCGAGCTGCCCACCGCCGATGTCAACGCCGCCGAGTCGCTGTTCCTCCAGGTCCTCGCCAACATGCTGCGCAACGCCGCCAACGCCTCGCCCGAGCACGGCGTCGTCGACCTGCGCGTCACGACCACGGAGACCGACGTCGTGTTCAGCGTGATCGACGACGGTCCCGGCGTTCCGCCCGCGATCGCCGACACCATGTTCGAGCCGTTCGCCAGCAACGTCTCCGAGGGCACCGGCCTCGGCCTCGCGATCGCCGCCTACGTCATGGACATGCTCGGCGGCAAGATCAGCTACCACCGGGATCCGAGCCGCGGCGCCTGCTTCTCCGCGACCTTGCCGCGCCGGCTGCCCGACGCACCCCAGGTCGGCGACTGACCTGCCGCGGCAACCGGCCCGCGGCAGGCGGTCCGCGGCAACTGCGGCAGCGGCCCGCGGTCAGAGCACCAGGGACAGGAATACCCGGGAGCGCTCGAGCCGCAGCCGCGTCCGATCGCACAGCGCGTCGCGCTGCGACAGCGACAGGCCGTTGCGCGCGAACAGCTCGGTGGCGTCGAGCTCGCCGTCCTCACCGAACGGCTGGAGCGCGGACGCGGACGCCTGGCATGCCAGCGAGAGATGATCGGCGGCGGCGACGATCTCGGTGATCGTGCGCAGGTGCGCGCTCATTCGCTCGCGGACCTCGATGCGGTGGATCGCGTGATGCAGCTCGATCGGCGTGGCCAGGCTCGCCGGGAACTTCCAGCGCCGCGCGAGGCGGCTGCCGACGCGGTCGTGCGGTGCGAGCCCGTTGAGGCGCTCGGCCACACCGATCCCGACGCCCTCGGTGCGCATGGTCTCGAACGCCGCCGCGACCTTGTCGGGGGCCAGCTTGGCGAGCGCGATCTCGCCCATGTCGTGGAGCAGGCCCGCGGTGAAGCACCCGCCGGGATCGCTGAACCGGATCTCCTCGGCGAGCTCGCGGGCGGCGGTCGCGGTGGTCAGCGAGTGCGTCCACAGCGCGCGCGGGTCGTGGCCGCCGGCGCCGATCCGCAGCGTGTCGAGCACCGAGATGCTGAGCACGAGCTGGTAGAGCGTGTGGAAGCCGACGAACGGGATCGCGCGCGCGACGTCGGAGACGCCGCCGGGGATGCCGAAGTACGGTGAGTTGACGAGCCGGAGCAGCTTGGCCGACGTCGCCGGGTCGCTGCGCAGGAGATCGGCGACCTGCTGGACCGACGCGGTCTTGGAGTGCACGACCTCGCCGATCTGCAGCGCGACGACCGGCAGGGTCGGCAAGCTGTCGAGCTCGCCGAGATCGAGCGGCTCGGTGGTGAATAGCTCGGAGGTCATGGGCTCCCGTCGCTCGCGTGGGTTGCGGTGGAAGCGGCAGCTCCGCCGAGGATGATCGGCTCGCTCGCGGCGTCGCCGGGCTCGGTCGCGGGGGCGTCGCCGGGCGGGCCATCGCCACCGGCGTCGGCGGGTGTCGCGCATGCGCCCGCCGCGGTGCAGACCAGGCCCGGCGCGCAGTCGCTGGTGCGGCCGCAGATCTCCGGTGTGCAGGCGGTGAGCAGGGCCAGGGCGATCAGGCTAAAGCGCATCGAACACCAGTCCGGCGACGAGCTGCCCCTGGGTCACCGTGCGGCCGTCGCCGAGGTCGCTGCCGGCGAGGAACGCGGTGAGCCGGAGATCGCCGCACAGCGAGACGGTGGGCGTGGCGTGCACGCAGGCACCGCCGCTCACATCGATGCCCAGCAGGGTGTAGGGAGCGAGCAGGACGACGCCGCCGCCGGCGAGGTGGAGGCGGCTGCCATGCGGCGAGAGCTTGATACCGGCGCTGACGCCGACCGCGTTGCGATCGAGGGCCTCGACGACGAGGCCGCCGTAGCCGGCGAGCGGCGGGTCGGCGTTGAAGGCGAACGCGACGAGCGCGGTGACGGTGAGCGGCGTGGGCCGCGCGCTCATCGCGGCGCCGCTGCCGGCGACGGCGAGGCCGTAGCCAGCGTGGATCTCGGCCTGCCACAGCGGCTCGGCGGCGGCCGGCGAGTCGAGCGCCGGCAGGGCGATCAGGGCGGCGAGCGCAGGCCGAGCGAGGGGCACACCGCCTGCGAGCGCAAGCGGCGTGCCGGTGAGCGTGCCAGCGATCGCGGTCACTTGGGTACGACGTGCTCGGTCTGCGCGAGCTTGGTGTCGCCAGTCCTGGCGATCTTGACGAGGATCGACAGCCGCCGGTTCTGCGGCGCGAGCGGATCGCTGGGGATGTAGAGCTGCGACGCGCCGCGCGCGAACACGCCGGTGATCTGGCGCGGCGCCACGCCGGCGGCCTCGAGGATCTCGCGCGCGGCCTCGGCGCGCTGGTACGACAGGTCCCAGTTCGACAGCCGCGCGCCCTGGACGAACGGCCGCGCGTCGGTGTGGCCGTTGATCTCGATCGGGCGATCGAGCACGCCGAGCGCCGGCCCGAGCGCGCGCAGGAAGCGCTCGAGGGGCTCGTTGAGGCGGGCGGACGCGAGGTCGAACAGCAGGCCGCGGTCCTCGTCGACGGCTTCGATCAGGATGCCGTCCTGGATGACCTCGACGTGCACGTTGCGCATCACCCGGGCGAGCTCGCCATCGACCGAGGCGAGCCGGTTGAGCCGGTTGACGAGCTCCCTGGCGGCCTCGGCGCGCTCGTCGAGCGCCTCCTCCGAGGTCTGGGCCGGCGATGGCGAGGTCTGGATCACCGACGGGGTGATCTGCGCCGCGCGGTTCATCGACAGATCGCCGTCGGGCAGCAGGCCGGTGCGGAAGTAGTTCGAGATCTCCTTGCGCGACTGCTGATCGGTCGACGCGAGCAGCCACATCACCATGAACAGCGCCATCATCGCGGTCACGAAGTCGGCGTAGGCGACCTTCCAGGCCCCGCCGTGGTGGCCGTGTCCGCCGTCGACCTTCTTGAACCTGCGCGCCATGCTAGCCGCCCCCGGCCATCGCCTGCAGCGCCTTGTCGACCTCGGCGAACGACGGGCGCTCGTCGGTGAAGATCATCTTGCGGCCGAACTCGACCGCGGTCGGCGGCGCGACGCCGCGCGCCGAGGCGATCACCGCGGCCTTGATCACGGTGAGGAACCGCAGCTGGTGGGTCTCCTGGATCTCGGCGTTGTTGGCGAGCGGCTGGAGCACGCCGTAGCACAGCAGGATGCCGAGGAAGGTGCCGACCAGCGCGGAGGCGACGTGATGGCCGATCTCGGCGGGCGGCGCGTCCATGTGGCCCATCGTCACGATGATGCCGAGCACCGCAGCGACGATGCCGAGGCCGGGGAGGGCGTCGCCGATCGTCTTGAGCAGGCCGGTCGCGAGGTGGCCCTCGAACTTGATCGTGTCGAGCTCGGCGTCGAGCAGCGCCTCGAGGTCGTCGGGCGAGATCCCGTTGACGATCTGCTGCAGCGCCTCGGCGAGGAAGGTCCGCGCGTGGCCGAGCCGGCCGATGCTGGCGTACTTCTTGAAGATCGCCGACTTCTCCGGCTCGTTGACATGGCCCTCGAGCGCGAGCACGCCCTGCCGGCGCGCGAGCATGAACAGCTCGTACTGGCACTTGAGCAGCTCGAGGTAGTCCGCCTTCTTGGGGATGCTCTCCTTGATCGCCGACATCACCGCGTGGATCACCCGCTTCCTCATGAGGCCGGGCGACGAGGTCATTAGCGTCCCGATCGCCGCGCCGATGATCACGACGAACTCCGAGGGCTGGAGCAGCACCGGGAAGTGGCCGCCGGCCATCGCGAAGCCGCCGGCGATTGCGCCGAGCACGATCAGGATTCCGGGAAGGGACATGCAGCCTAACGGTTCGGCCACGGCGGCCGGTGGTTGAGGTCGGCGGACGCAGCTCGCGGCCCGCGCGTCCCGGCCGTCAAGATCGACGGTGCGCGCGGCCGTCCCGACCTGAAACGCCAGCGAATTCGCGGATCACGTGCTGGCACCCGCCGTGCACCAAGCTGCGATGTGAGCCGCCGACGCCCGACCCCCCGCACGATTCCAGACCACGCGGCCCGGGAGATCGACGAGACCGGGCTCGAGGCCTACGGCGTGATCGGTGAGATCGCGCGCGGCGGGATGTCGACGGTGTACCTCGGCGAGGTCCGCGCGACCGGCGAGCGCGTCGCGATCAAGGCGCTCGACTCGTTCTATGTCGGCCACAGCGATCTCGTCCATCGGCTGCTCGGCGAGCACGAGCTCGCCCAGCGCGCCCGCCACCCCGGCCTGATCGATATCCGGTGTGCCGAGCAGACCTCGCACGGTATTCCGTATCTGGTCATGGAGTATCTCGACGGCGAGAGCCTGCGCGCGCTGGCCGATCGCCGGACGCCGCCGCGCACCGCGATCCTCGCGATCGCCGCGCAGGTCGCGCGCGCGGTCGCGGCGCTGCACGCCGCCGGTGTCGTGCACTGCGACATCAAGCCCGAGAACGTGTTCGTGCTGTACGAGACCGACGCCAGCGGCTGGCCGCGCGTCAAGGTCATCGACTACGGCGTCGCGCGCTCGGCCCACGAGCCGCCGCTGCCCGACAGCCCGATCGCCGGCACGCCGGCGTTCATGGCGCCGGAGCAATGGTGCGGCGCGCCGGTCGCCGCGTCGGACGTCTACGCGCTCGGCGTGCTGCTCTACGAGCTGATCACCGGCCGGCCGGTGTTCTCCGGGGCGCTGCCCGTGCTGATGGTGGCGCACTGCGAGCAGCTGCCGGTGCCGCCGGCGGCGCTGTGCCCCGACCTGGCGCCCGAGCTCGATCGGCTGATCCTGCGCATGCTTGCCAAGGATCCGAGGGCGCGGCCGGCGATGGCGGAGGTCGACGCCGCGCTGTCGCAGCTGGTCGCCCAGCCCGCGGCACTGCAAGCGGCCGGATAACGGCCGATCCGGCGATCGGGCCATGCCATCCGACGTCACCCTGGGCATCGATTTCGGGACCAGCTGCACGTCGGCCGGGATCCTGATCGGCGACCGCGTCGAGCTGATCCACGACGGCGGCGACCCGGTGATCCCGTCGGTGGTGTACGCCCCCGAGCGCGGTCCGCTCGAGGCCGGCCGGCCGGCCCAGGCCCGGCTGTTGAGCGATCCGGCCTGCGTGATCCGCTCGGTCAAGCGCGTGCTGGGCGTGGCGCCGGCCTCGCCGCTGGTGCGCAGCTACGCCGCCGCGGCGCCGTTCCGCGTCGAGGCCTCCGGTGATCACCTGACGTTCCGGCTGCGCGCGGCGCGCTATGCGCCGGAGCAGATCGCCGGCGCGATCCTGACCCGGGTCCGCGAGCTCGCCGAGACCCGCTTCGGCGGGCCGATCTGCAAGGCGGTGATCACGGCGTCGGTCGCGGCGGCGCCGGGCTATCGCGACGCGCTGGTCCGCGCCGCGCGGATCGCCCACCTCGACGTGCTCGAGGTCGTCCCCGAGCCGATCGCCGGCGCGCTGGCGGTCGGCCTGCACGGCGAGCAGGCGGAGCGCAAGCTGCTGGTGTGCGATTTCGGCGGCGGCACGTTCGATGTCTCGGCGCTGGTCCAGTCGGGGCTGCGGTTCACGCCGGTCGCGACGGCGGGCGACGAGCACCTCGGCGGCGACGATCTCGACCTCGAGATCGCCGAGGCGCTCGCCGGCCTGATCGCCAGGCGCACCGGCTACGATGTCCACCGCGACGCGGTGCGCTGGAGCGAGGTGGTGTTCCGCTGCGAGATGGCCAAGCGCCAGCTCACCGCGCAGACCGCGGTGCCGTTCGCGATGCGCGAGGCGTACGTCGCGGCGGGCCGCTGGCACCACCTCGACTTCACGCTCGAGCGCGGGTGGGTCGAGGAGCGCTGGACGCCGCTGTTCGAGCGCGTGGCGATCGCGATCTACGACGCCCTCCGACGGGCCGGATGGCGGCGCGACGACGTCGACCAGGTCGCGATGATCGGGGGCAGCGCGCTGGTCCCGATGTTCCAGCGCACGATCGCGGACCTGTTTCCGGGGCCGCGGGTGGTGCTGCCGGCGCGCGCCGACGTCGCGGTCGCGATCGGCACGGTGCTGCTCACCGCCCGGTTCGGGGCGGAGCGGCGCGCCGTGCCGGTGCTCGGCGCGCCGCTGTGGACGTGAGCAAACCCGGCGGCGGCCGACCCAGGTGGCATGGCCGCGCCCGACGCGCCCATGTGCGCACGATCGTGGACATCACGCGCTGATTGCGCGAGCCGCCGCACAGCGCGCCCTCCGCGCGCGATCGGAACCGGCGACACAGGGATCGGCACATCGCGACGCCGCAGCGACACGCGTGCCGCAGTCGCAGCACCCCCGCGGCGCAGCGAGCTGGTGCGCGGCCGCGGCGAATCTGGTGCGGCGGCGCTACCCAGGGGGTAGATCGGCCCTCACATCTCGACGTGGCCGCGGTGCTCGCGCTCGAGGGCGCGCTTGAGCTTGTCGAGCGCAGAATTCTGGATCTGCCGGATCCGCTCGCGCGACAGGTGGTACTGATCGCCGATCTCGCGGAACGTGCGCTCCTCGTCGTCGCCGAGCCCGAACCGCTTGGTCAGCACGTCGGCCTCGATCGGGGACAGGTAGTGCAGGAGCCGCTTGATCTGGGTCGTCAGGGTCTGCGTGGTGAGGTTGTCGGCCGGCGAATGCTCCTCGCTGTCCGGATCGGCCATCGTGTCGCCGAAGCTGCGGTCGTCGTCATCGTGGACCGGCCGGTCGAGCGACATCGGCTGGCCCATGATGTAGCGGTGCATCTGGTTGAGCTTGGCCAGCGGCACGCGCGCGGCCTTGGCGAGCTCCTGCGGCGTCGGCGGCCGGCCGAGCTCGCCGACGAGCGCCTGGCGGACCTTCTCGAGCTGCTGCTGCGCCTCGAGCATGTGGACCGGGATCCGGACCGCGCGCGCCTTGTCGGCCAGGGCGCGGCCGATCGCGTGGCGGATCCACCAGCACGCGTAGGTCGAGAACCGCAGACCGCGCCGGTAGTCGAAGCGCGACACCGCGTGCATCAGGCCGAGGTTGCCCTCCTGGATCAGGTCGGCGAGCGGCATGCCGCCGCGGTCGTAGCGCCGCGCCATCGTGACGACCAGGCGGAGGTTGGCGCGCACGAACTCGTCGCGCAGGCTCATCGCGTCGCGGTGGGCCTGGCGGACCTCGTCGATGTAGACCCCGGCGTCCTTGGTGGTACCGTCGGTCCACCAGGTGTCGAGGCCGGCGAGCGCCGCCTCGCGGGCGCGGTAGAGCTCGCGGACGACGGCGTCGATGTGCACGCGATCGAGGTCGAGCGCACGCAGCTGTGCTGCGGCCTCGCGGGCCGCCGCGGCGAGCTTCTTGACCAGCTTCTCGTCCTTGCGGGCGCGCTTGGTCTTGAGCATGTCGTCGAGGATCTTCTGCAACTTCGGGAACTTGACCGGCTGCTCGAGGTTGGGCTCGATCATCTGCAGGAGCGGCCGCACCGCCTCCGGACGCGCCAGCACGCGCTCCCAGGTCAGGATCTCGGTGTCCTCGATCCCCTGCGAGAGCTCGCGCTCATCCTCGGGGGTCAACAGCTCGTGCTCGGCGAGCTGGCGGAAGTACGCCGCGAGATGGTCGTCGGAATCCGGAGTGCGCATGGGACGCGCCGTCTTGACGACGACGGGTTCATCCACCTTCACTGCCAGGATCTTGTCCTCCCAGACGGGCGTTTCTGACACAGCGGGTTGCGCTGATGTGCGGTTTTGCCGCGTCGCTGCTGCTCGATGTCGCGCATGAGCCGTGCTCGCGGTCGTACGGCGCGCTGTGCGCTGCCGGCGACCTGGGGAATGCGTAGTGGCCATGGCGTATCTCCTGGTATCCTCGAAGTAAGACGTCGTTCGGACTGCAACCGTTGCATCCGCGCCGTGATTCCTGCGAAAGGGATACGAGCGAGGACGCGTATGGTTCCAGCGTGCACGTTGCGCACCGAAATTCCCCCCGGCAACGCCCCGTCCAGGTAGGGAAGGGGGCGCATGGAAAATCAGCGGCTTGACAGGCCCTCACACCAGGTGAGAGGTGGGACAGGACAAACGTCGCACTCTGCCACAGACGCAAAGATTGTCCAGCCGAAATCCTTCCATGTCAGCTTTCGAGACACCGGAGAAGTACCCAGGGGTGTCGAGATACCGACGGGGGTACGGCGCGCCGCCCCGGGAGATCTACGCTTCAAGCCGTGGTTTTTTCGGGCTGTACTTCACCGAGCTCGGGCGCGAGGTGGCGCTGCAGGCGATCGAGCAGCGCGGCCTGATCGGGGTGGATGATCCGGCGGGCGCGCGTGATCTCGATGAACTCGGCCTTGTCCACCTCCCAGGACGCGCAGCGGGGCAGGGCGCCCTCGGGTGCCGGTGCGGCGAACGCGTGCACGCGCTTCTTCGAGCGCGTGTAGTCGACGTGGCCGAGGTCGACCAGCGGACCGGCGACATGCAGGCCGGTCTCCTCGAGCGTCTCGCGCCGGGCCGTCTCCTCGAGCACCTCATCGGGATCCGGAGCCCCCTTGGGGATGCCCCACGGTGCGCGCCGGTTGTAGTTGCCGGCGGGATGCACGAGCAAGACCTCCACCGTCCCTGCGAGGAATCGGTAGAGCAAGGTCCCGGCTGACAGCTTTGCCCGAGGCTCTGGCATCCCTTGTTGACCGTGCAAGACACGGGACGGCATTGCAAGTCTTCAAGTAGTCGATTCCAAGGATCTCGCGAGATTGCTCCCCCACACCTACCTCGCAAACGGTGTAGCGTCGAAGTACGCATCAAAGGAGCGAGGGAATGAGCAACGATCAGCGCCAGGCGTGGTTCGCGCGGATGATGGAGTCCGGTCTCGAGAATGATATCTTCGCGCCGAGCGACGTGCTGGCGCACGCGACGCCCGACGTGCTGGCGAGCCACCTCCCGGCGGAGCTGCTGTCCAAGGTGCTCGCGTCGTCGCTGGCCGCGGGCTCGATGACGCCCGAGCGCGTGCTCGAGACCGTCACGCCCGAGCTGATGGCCAAGCACCTGCCGCACGACGTACTGTGGCAGTGCATCGCGGCGGCGGCGGCGCGCGCCGGCGTCAACAAGACGGTGGGGTCGTGAATCTCAAGGCGTTCTTCGTTGCGACGCTGTCCTCGGCGCTCGACCTCGGCATCGCGTCTCCCGACGACGTGCTCCGGCATGTCACTCCCGACGTGCTCGCGATCCACCTGCCGCGGCCGCTGTGGGCGCGCCTGCTGACCGCGTGCGTCGGCGCGCCGCGGGTCGACGCCCAGCTCGTCGTCGAGACCATCGGCGTGCCCAACCTGTGCGAGCACATCCCCGCGCCGATCATCTGGGCCTGCATCGAGGAGCTCGCGGCGCGCGCGCTCGGAGGCGTCGTGATCGCCCCCGCGGTCGCGCCGAGCTCGCGGCCCAACGCGGAGGCGACGGCGTCCGTGTCGCGGCCGATCCCGCTCCCGACGCCACCGCCGCCGGCCGAGCTGCGCGCGACGCCGCCCACGCCGATCGCGGTCGGTCCGAGCATCCCGTCGCCGCTGTCCGCGAGCGAGGGCGATGGCGATCCGTCGCGGTCGCGCGTGCCGCCGAGCCAGCGGTTCCGCCAGAGCGCCACCAACAGCGGGATCGGACGGCTCGCGACCAGCAGCGCGCGCCGGCCCCAGGCCCAGGCGGCTCCGGCGCCGCCGCCACCCGAGCCGGTCGCCGCCGCGCCGCTGCCGCGGGTCAAGCGCGGCCAGACCGAGTCGGACTACGACCTCGAGACCTTCGTCGGCGGCAAGGACGACTGGAAGAACGCGCTGGCGGTCGAGGACGAGCAGCTGGTCGACTGGAGCGCCGCCGACGAGACCGTGACCCACGCCGAGGAGCTCCGGCCCAAGCGCTGAGCGCGGCGACCTGCACGAGCCGCTCGTGCTGGTCTCCGGAGAGCCGATCGCGCCGCGTGCAGGAGCACGCCGGGTGCGGGCCAGCGTCGAGGTGGCACTGCCACTGACGCAGTGGTAGCAGGCGACATCGCAATCGCTGCGTGCGCCGCATTATGCGACGTTGACAATCTCAACAAACCAGGAGTGGACTGCGGCTCGACAGACACGCCGTGTTGCCAATGGCAACGATCCGCCGCGAGCGGTGGCGCTGCGGTGCGGCCGCCGCGCGATCGATCCCGTGGGCGGCCGCTGTCGTCGGGGAGATCGGTTGCATCCGGTCGGCGATTTCTCTACCGTCACAGCGCCGAAGGAAGGTACACGGACTCATGCCCAAGCTCACAAGCTCGCTCCGCCTGCTGGCCGCGATGTCGCTGCTCGTCGCGGCGACCGCGCGCGCCGATGAAAAAGGCACGTTGCAGATCTGGATCAACGGCGACAAGGCCTACAACGGCCTCGCCAAGGTCGGCGAGAAGTTCACCAAGGACACCGGCGTCAAGGTGATCGTCGAGCACCCCGAGGATGCACCGGGGAAGTTCCAGCAGGCGGCGGCTGCCAAGGGCGGCCCGAGCATCTTCATCTGGGCGCATGACCGCGCCGGTGGATGGGTCGCCGCGGGGCTCGTCGAGCCGGTGAATCCCAAGGCTAAGTTCACGTTCCAGAACAAGGTCTGGGGCTATCCGCTATCGATCGAGGCCGTCGGCCTGATCTACAACAAGGCGCTCGTCGCCAAGCCGCCGGCGAGCTTCGAGGAGATCTTCGGCCTCGACAAGAAGCTGGGCAAGGACGGCAAGCACGCGATCCTGTGGGCCTACGACACGCCGTACTTCACCTTCCCGCTGCTCGCCGCCAACGGCGGATATCCCTTCGGCCGCAACGCCAAGGGCGATTACAGCCCCACCGACGTCGGCGTCAACACCCCCGGCGCGGTCAAGGGCGCCGAGATGCTGGCCAGGCTGATCGAGGCCGGCGTGATGCCCAAGGGCGCGACGTACTCGACGATGGAGTCGGCGATGAACAAGGGCGAGGTCGCGATGATGATCAGCGGCGCGTGGGCCTGGGAGAACCTGCGCAAGAGCAAGATCGACTTCGCGGTGGCGCCGCTGCCGACGATCGCCGGCAAGCCGGCGAAGCCGTTCGTCGGCGTCCAGGGCGCGATGATCAACCGCGCGAGCAACAACAAGGATCTCGCGGTCGAGTTCATCGAGAACTACCTGCTGACGATGGACGGCCTGAAGACGCTCGACAGCGACGTCTCGCTCGGCGTGACCGCGCACAAGGAGTTCTACAAGTCGCGCGCGTCGGACCCGCTGATCGCCGCGACCATGCAGAACATCAAGAACGGCATCCTGATGCCGAGCCTGCCGCAGGTCGACAAGTTCTGGGCAGCGATGGAATCGGCATTCGGCAATATCTCGCAGGGTCGACAGAAACCGAAGGAGGCACTCGACGCCGCGGCGCTGCGTATCAAGGCGCCCTAGCAGTCGATCTCGATTTTCTGACCCTGCACTGATCCCGTCACAGGTCCGGCGAGACCTGGGCGGACTTGGGGGCCCGGCGTACCGCCGTATTGGCCTCGGTCTGCCTTGCACCACCGGCCCGGCGAACGCCTGGCTCGCATCATGCATGAGGCGGACCTCACGGAGATCTTGTCGACGAAGACATCGTTGTCATCCGGAGCCGTGCCGGCACCCCTCCCGGTGTTCGCGGAACAGACGAATCGCAAGCGCAGTTGCGTTTTGCAACGCCGCTGATAGCAGATCTCGCCGCGCCGGCCCCGCGAAGATTGCAATATAGCACTGCAATACTGCGCGCTTTGCTCTTGTGCGCCGTGATCGCGTGTGCTCCCATCGCGCTCGCTCCATTGGCCTCATTGCAACCACGTTGAAACAACGGATCGGATCGATATGAGCACACCTACGAGCGGCATGCATCGACAGCGGTTTTCTTCCATCCTGCGGTCCGCGTCTGCGCTGGCGATCGGGCTCTCGATCGGCCTGGCGGTCAACGCGGGGAACGCGCACGCACAGGCTGCGGCCGAGCCCGCACCGCCACCGGCGACGCCGCCACCGGAGGCGGTGGCCTCGGGCAGTCCACTCGCCGAGCAGCAGCTCGAGCAGATCCGCAAGATGGTCTCGGCGATGCCGAAGCTGTTCGAGTACGACGGCTACGTGCGGACCGGCTTCGGGATCAACGCCAAGGGTGGCGACCAGGACGCGTTCCAGGCGCCCGGCGCGTACGCGAAGTACCGCCTCGGCAACGAGACCGAGATGTATAGCGAGCTCGGGTTCACCGCGAACTGGATCAATCCCGAGCACACCGACACGTGGTTCAAGACCAAGATGAAGCTCGCGCTCATCTTCCCGCGCAACTCGACGTTCGACACGCTGCGCGATCCAAGCGGAACGAACCTCGCGCTGCGCGAGGCCTACGGCGAGGCCGGCAACGTCATCGCCTCGCACCCCGAGACGACGTTCTGGGCCGGGGCGCGGTTCTATCGCCGCCGCGACGTGCACATCAACGACTTCTTCTTCAACGACATGAGCGGCTACGGCGGCGGCTTCCAGGACATGAAGGTCGTCAAGAACGCCAAGCTGTCGATCGCCTACCTCGGCGGCTCGGTCGAGAACGACCGCAACGCGATCGGCCCGTGTCGGACATTCCGGTCGGCCCCGGAAACCTCGAGATCTGGCTGATCCCGACGCTGGCGCTCCGGGGCAATAGCCTGAAGGAGAACCACAGCGGGTTCGGCGGCGGCCTGTTCTACTTCACGCCGATGATGGGCGGCTTCAACGAGATCTCGGCGTCGTTCGGCCTCAACGCCGCCGCGAACCTGTCGAGCGGCCTCGATCCCACCATCCCCAGCGGCGGCTGGCTGTTCCGCGCGGTCGATCGCGCGGTGTTCCAGCTCAACCCGCAGCTGTCGATGATGGCCGACTTCGTGCTGCAGTTCGACAACAAGAACGGAAACCCGAGCGGAACCACCGACAGCTCGCTCGGCAACACGTGGTTCTCGATCGGCGCGCGGCCCGTGTACATGTTCGGCAAGTACACCGGCGTCGCGGTCGAGGGCGGCATCGACGTGACCAAGGCCGAGGCCACGGGCTCGGCGACCCGCGTGCTCGGCAAGGTCACCGTGGCGGGGCTGATCCGCCCCGCGGCGGACTTCTGGGCCCGGCCCGAGCTGCGCGTGTTCGCGACGCTGGCGGGCTGGAACGGCGCGGTCAACGACGCGGGCGGGGCCGGTGGTGCCGCGTTCGCCGGCGACAACGCCGGCGCGACCTTCGGCGTCCAGGCCGAGAGCTGGTGGTGAGGCCCGCAGCGGGTTTTTGAGCTAGCCTTTCAGGCCGCCCGCGGTGAGTCCCGATACCATCCAGCGCTGCGCGAGCAGGAACACCGCGGTGATCGGCAGGCCGCTCAGCACCGCCGCGGCCGCGAAGTCGCCCCACAGATAGCGCTGCTCGTAGAGATACAGCTGCGAGCCGACCGCGAGCGTCAGCCGATCCTGGCTCTGCAGCAGGATCGAGGCGATCGGGTACTCGATGATGCTGCTGATGAACGCCAGGATGAACACCACGGCGAGGATCGGCACCGCCATCGGCAGCAGCACGCGGCGGAACGCCTGGAACGGCGTGGCGCCGTCGACCTGCGCAGCCTCCTCGATCTCGCCGGGGATCGTGTCGAAGTAGCCCTTGATCGTCCAGATGTGGAGCGAGATCCCGCCGAGGTACGCGATCACCACCGACGGCAGCGAGTCGATGCCCAGCCACGATACGTGCGCGCCGATGACGTCGAAGATCGCGTAGATCGCCACCAGCGTGAGCACGGCGGGGAACATCTGCAACAGCATGATCGTGTTGAGCGTGGCGGCCTTGGCGCGGAACTTGAGGCGGGCGAACGCATAGGCGGCGGACGTCGACAGCGCGACCATGAGCGCGGCCGCGACGGCGGCGACCTTGACCGAGTTCCACAGCCACAGCATCACCGGGAACGGCGGCTTGACCACGGTGCCGTCGAAGTCGACGTA
>VBLP01000367.1 GCA_005887925.1 Deltaproteobacteria bacterium
CCGATGCGCAGCGAGTTCTGATCGTCGCTGACCGGGACGCCCTGGTTCGTCGTCAGGAACGTGTCGGTGCTCCGCTGGTGGAGCTCACCGCCGCTGCCGATGACCGCGGGCTCGGGAGACTTGCCGTTGCCGTTCTTCGGTTCCTTCGCCATCGCGAGGACAACAGGCAAGCGATGTACCAGCGAGTTTCGCAGGCGCGCGGATCGCGCGGGATCAGCGCATCCGGCGCTGTGACCGTCGGCCGGACCGCGCGCGAGCGCCGCGACCGGGGCCCGCTCGCACGCCGGGCGAGCGGCGGCGAGCGCGGGCGCGCATCACTTCTGGAACGACTGGGCCTCGCCGACCAGCTCGAGCCGCTGCGGCGAGCTGGCCGCGCTGTACACCACCACCGTCCGCACCGTCGGGAATCGCAGCGCGATCACCAGCTCCTTGCGGCCATCGCCGTCGAGGTCGATCACGCCGAGCAGATCGAGCGTCACCACCGCCCTGGGGTCGGGCGGCTTGCCGGCCGCCGCCTCGGGCTCGAGCTTGACGCCGTAGACCACGAACGCCGGGGTGCACGCCGGCCTCGCGGTCTGGGTCGCCGCCCACTCCTGCGCCGGGCCGCGGATGCCGTCGAGCGCCTGGGCCAGCGGGAACCACTCGACCGCGCCGTCGCCGTCGATGTCGACGCCGATCGCGTCGCCCGATACGCAGGCGCCGCCGGTCGGGAACGCCGGGGTCTCCGGCGGATCGTCGGGCCGGGTCAGCTCGGCGACCGCGACCCCGCAGCCGCTGGTGGCCGCCGCGCACCTGGGGTCCTCGGTGCGCTGACCCTGGCCGGCGTCCGACGTGCAGGGGACGCCGCCGATATAGGTCCCCGCGGCGACCGACTGGCCGAGCGCGATGTCGGCCAGGCCGACCGTGTTGAACACGCCCGCGACCTTGCCGTCGACGCCGAACGCGACGAACCGGGGCGTGGCGCCGCGCTCGATCGCGCTGGTGATCTCGCTCGCCGTGTCGATCCACTGGGTGGTGTGCATCAGGAGCGGAGCGATCGCGGGCCGGCCCGCGGCGCTCTGCGGGCACAGCTCGCCCACCACCACCTGGCGACCGGCGCCCGCCTTGACCGTGCCGGGCGCGCGTTCCCGGTGCACCACGGCCTCCTCGGGGAACGGCCGGTCCGGCGCGACGCGCGGCCCGCAGGCTCCGCCGCCGGAGACCGCTAGTCCTGCGAGAAACCAGGCAACGCGGGGCAGCTTGCCGCGGTCTTTAGCCATCGCATGCACCATAACCTGCCGGATCTAGACACGGCCAATCGGTGACTTCGTTGCCCCGGCCGTTTGACCCGGCTTTGCGGCCATGCCTATAGTCCGCCCGACTTCGGCGAGCCCAATTCCTCCATACTTTCTATGCATTACACCAAAGACCGTCACATCATCCTCGGGCGCTGGCGAGCCAGCGGGTCAAGCGGGACGCCGCGCCGGGCCGTTCGCGCCGGTCGGGCTCGCGCGCGCTGGGCGCTCCTGGTCGCCGCGCTCGTGACAGGCGCACCGGCGGCGTACGCCCAGATCGCGCCGGGCGGTATGGGGCCCGGCATGGGTGGTCCGACCCAGCCCGCCGGCGAGGAGAAGAAGGAGGGCGTCGCCGACGCCGCGCCGAAGACTCCCGGGCTGTTACCGACGACGCCCGCGCTGCCCGCGCCCAAGGGCCGCCGCAAGCGCTGGAAGCTGCTCGAGCTCGACGGCTACTACCGCATGCGCACCGACTGGCTCAGGAACTTCAACCTCGGCTTCCCCGACGGCGGCGTCGGCGGCACGCCGTTCCCGCAGGCGCTGGGCTGCAAGTCGACGCTGCCCGGGCATCCGTGCGACGACTCGCTGTCGAGCGCCAACATGCGGTTGCGGCTCGAGCCGACGATCAACCTCGACGAGGGGACCTCGGTCCACATCCAGGCCGACCTGCTCGACAACATCCTGCTCGGCTCGACCCCGAGCGACGCCGCGCTCGGCAGCGGCGCGGTCGATGCCACCGGCGCGGCCAACAAGCCTCCCGCCGGCCCGTTCAACAACGGCACCCAGGCGCCCGTCGTCCAGGGCGTCAACAGCGATCGCCCCGCGGTCCAGATCAAGCGCGCGTGGGCCGAGGTCGCCGTCCCGCTCGGCGTCGTGAAGTTCGGCCGCATGCCCAACCACTGGGGCATGGGCATCCTCCACAACGGCGGCGGCGCCGATCCGATCAGCGGCACGTACGACTACGACGCCGACTACGGCGACTCGGTCGATCGCGCCAGCTTCTCGCTCTTGATCCCCGGCACCAACCTGCGCGCGATGGTCGCGACCGACTGGGCGCTGACCCGGCTGGTGTCGAACCAGACCATCGCGAACAAGGGCCACGAGGGCCACCCGTTCGATCTCGACGACAGCGACGACGCCAACGCCTGGGTCGGCGTGATCTCGCGGATGGATTCGGCGCAGGAGTTCAAGGACACCGTCGACCGCGGCGAGCTCGCCCTCAACTACGGCGTGTACTTCGAGTACAAGACCCAGGCGTGGGACGACAACGTCAAGGGCTTCGTCCTCGGCACCGCGCCGGATCCCACCGCCTATCAGCCGCGCGATCTCAAGACCTACTCGCCCGACGTGTGGGTCAAGGCGGCCTACGACCGCTGGCTCGTCGAGGCCGAGATCGTCGCGCAGATCGGCGCGATGCAGGTCGTCACCGGCGCGGCAGATCCGGTGACGATGATGGCCCCCATCCGGTCGTACGATATCCGGAAGTACGGCGGCGCCGGCCGGCTCACCTGGCGCGGCCTCGAGGGCAAGCTGCGGCTCGGCGTCGAGACCGGCTTCGCCTCCGGCGACCAGTGGGACAACGACCCCAAGGGCGCCATCAACATCGCATTCGCCCAGCCGCTCGGCGACCCGAACAACCCCAACGTGACCAAGCTGACCCAGTTCGCGTTCAACCGCGACTACCGGGTCGACATGATCCTGTGGCGCCACCTGATCGGCGCGGTGACCAACGCCGGGTACGTCAAGCCGTTCATCCAGTACGACATCACCCGGTCGGTCGGCTTCAAGCTCGCGAACATCTCGTCGTTCGCGCTCAAGCGCGTGGCGACGCCGGGCAACGACGTCATGTACGGCACCGAGTTCAACGGCGAGCTCGGCTACCAGAGCGGCGGCCTGTTCGTGGGCGTCGCCTACGGCGTGCTGTTCCCACTCGGTGCAATGAACCACCCGGCCCCCGATCCGCTCACCGGGCAGCCGACGGACTTCGTCGACGGGACCAACACCGCCAACGCCAAGGCCGCCGAGACCGCCCACATCATCCAGTCCCGGTTCGTCCTGGCGTTCTAGCGGCCGGTCAGCTCAGGCGCTCGCGCACCCGCTCCTGCTTGTTGCGCAGGCGGGTAGCGAGTTCGTCGCGCCCCAGCGTCGCCGCGCGGACCGCCCCGACCCCGAGCCAGCGCACCGCGTGGCTGATCGAGCCCGCGGCGAGGAACGCCCGGCTCGCCGACAGCGCGACCGCGACATCGCCGCAGTCCTCGTCGTGGCGCCGCTCGAACAGCGCCTCGGCGTCGTCGAGCCGGCCGGCGCGGACGTAGAAATCGGCGAGCCCGTCGCGCATCGCGCCCACGCGCCTGGCGCCGTGCGGGATCTGGCAGAGCGCGCGCGCGTACGCGACGACGAACTGCTCGTAGACCTGCACCGTGCGGTCGATCTGATCGCGGCCGAGCGCGACCAGGAGCTCGAGGAACGGCGCGTAGAACACGTAGCCGTCGATCGGGCAGGTGAGAACGTCGATCACCTCGTCGAGCGCGAGCTCGCCGCCCTGATACGCCGCGGCGGCCAGGGTCGCGGCCTCGATCGCGATCTTCGAGTCCCAGAACCGCGCGCGCGCCTCGGCCAGCCCGGCGTCGCGGACGACCTTGGACACCCGCTCGGCGCGCGCCACGTGCTCGGCGACCCCGCTCCAGTCGAGCATCCCGTAGCCCGGTGGGGCCGGCGGCACCACGAAGTCGGGATGGAAGTGATCTTCGTAGGAGGCACCGCGCGCGGTCAGCGCCTGCCGGGCGGACGTGATCTCATCGGCCGACAGCCAGCTGATCCGCATGGCTCAGCGTACCATCGCGGCCGAGTGCAGCCCATGCGGCCTTCTACACCCGCCGTCATTTCTTGGGCGCAGGCTTCTTCGCAGGCATCTTGCCGGGCTTCGTGTCGGCGGTCGGGGTGCCTCCGAGAGCACCGATCTCGTCCTCGATCCGTTTCTGGCCGCTGGCGTCCTTGCCCTTGTTGAGCGCGAGGTACTTGTTGAAGGCCGCGATTGCTTTGTCGTTCTGGTGGTCCTGCTTGTACATGAATCCCAGATCGAACCAGACTTCGGCCTGGTTCGGATCCAGGGTCGTCGCCTTCTCGTACTCGGCGATCGCCTGGGGAATCAGGTCGGGGTTCTTGGCGGTCTGCCGGCGGTACAGAGCGGCGAGATCGAAGTGGTAGCTGGCGTTGTCGGGCGCGAGCGCGATCGCCTTCTGGAACGCCTTGACCGCCTCGTCATCGCGCTTGGCGTGGCGATACGCGACGCCGAGGTTGTTGGCGTACTGCGCGTCATCGGGCTTGAGCCGGACCGCGGCCTCGAGATCGGTGATCGCGCCGGCGAGATCACCCTTCTGGCGACGCACGGTGCCGAGATCGACCTGGCTGTTGCGGTAGTAGGCCATCCCGAGGTTCTCCCACACCACCTTGTCCTTCTTGAGGCCCTCGACCGCGCGCTCGTAGGCGCTGACCGCCCTGGGGATGTCGTTCTTCGCGGTCTTGTAGAGATTGCCGAGCGTCGCCCACGCCATGTAGTGCTTGGGGTTGGCCGCGACCGCATGCTCGAACGCCGCGATCGCCTGGTCGGCCTTGCCCTCCTGCTTGTACGCGATGCCCTGCTTGTAATAGGCATCGGCGTCCTCCGCGACGGCGAGGCGCGGAAGCGCGAGCCAGAGGCCGCCACAGAGGCCGGCAGCGATCACGAGTCGGATGAGCCTTGGCATGCTTCCTCCGCTCGAGATCCTAGCAGAACCGGTCGTGCCCCGACCTCCGGATCACGCCGCGCCCGCGGACGGCTTGGTCTCGCCGATCTCGAGCTCGAGCAGCGCCTCACCGCTGGCCGCCACGTCGTGCGACAGCTCCTCGAGCTGCTGGACCGCCGCGCCGGAGCTCGCCGCGCGCGCCGCCTCGAGGCCGGTGGCCGCGAGCTCGAACTTCTCGAGCGCGGCGACGTGGTTGTGCATCCGCGCGACCAGCCGCTCGCGGCCCTGGCGGATGTGCTCGCGATAGCGCTGCTGATCGCCGACCGCCGCGCGCGCCGCCTGGTACTGGGCCTTGACCTCGCCATCGGTCGCCGCGGCGATCCGCTGATCGAGATCCGCCACGCGCTGCGCCAGCTCGGCCTCGCTCGACCCGGTCGGCACGACCTCGGCGCTCTTGGCCGCGACCTCGAGCGTCTTCAGCACGCCGTCGCGCACCAGCGCCGCGCCGGCGCCGTCGGCGATCCGGTCCTTTGCCGTGCTCCAGATCGCCGCCGCCCGCGTACACAGATCGCGGACCTCGGCGTCGAGGCTCGGCGGTAGCTTCCTGAGCGCGGCGCGCACCGGATCGAGCGCGACCTGGAGATGCCGCGGCAGCATCGCCAGCGCGCCGACCAGCCCCATCGCCGCGGCGGCGATCGCGGTGGTCACCAGCGGCGGCCAATGCCCCGTCTGCCGCGCGTGGCCGATCCGCAGCGCGCACCACATCGCGACCAGCGCCATGACCGCGCCGAACAGCGCGCCGATCAGCCCGCGCAGCCCGCGCGGGCCGCCGACCGCGATCGCGAGCGACACGACCGCGGCCACCAGCGCAAGCATCGGCCAGCTCGGCGCCACTCGACCCGGTCGGCACGACCTCGGCGCTCTTGGCCGCGACCTCGAGCGTCTTCAGCACGCCGTCGCGCACCAGCGCCGCGCCGGCGCCGTCGGCGATCCGGTCCTTTGCCGTGCTCCAGATCGCCGCCGCCCGCGTACACAGATCGCGGACCTCGGCGTCGAGGCTCGGCGGTAGCTTCCTGAGCGCGGCGCGCACCGGATCGAGCGCGACCTGGAGATGCCGCGGCAGCATCGCCAGCGCGCCGACCAGCCCCATCGCCGCGGCGGCGATCGCGGTGGTCACCAGCGGCGGCCAATGCCCCGTCTGCCGCGCGTGGCCGATCCGCAGCGCGCACCACATCGCGACCAGCGCCATGACCGCGCCGAACAGCGCGCCGATCAGCCCGCGCAGCCCGCGCGGGCCGCCGACCGCGATCGCGAGCGACACGACCGCGGCCACCAGCGCAAGCATCGGCCAGCTCGGCGCCAGGACGAACAGCGGCACCAGCGCCGCGCCCGCCGCGATCATCCGCCAGCCCGGCCTGCCGTGCGCGATCGCGGCGCCGGCGGCGATGCCGAGGATCCCGCCGGCGATGGCCGCCAGGCCGGTCACGGGATGAAGGGCGGCTCCGAACAGCAACGCGCCCGAGACCATGCCGGCAGCAGCGCGCTGAAACGACGAATGATCGGCGAACCGAATGTCCATGCCGGCTACCAACGCGCGGCGCGCGGGCCTCGATCTAAACCGCTAACCTCTGGTGATAACGGCGATAGCCGGACCATCTTCGGCCGAAAACCAGCGCGGCCTCCCGGTGGGGGAGGCCGCATGCACCGCCGGTCAGCGCGACGGCAGTACGATTCGCACGCGATGGTCTAGAACGTCAGCCGGAAGCCGAGCTGACCGGTCATGAGCGGCGACTGCCGCGCGTTGAGCTTGCCGTAGTTCAGGTTGGGCGTGACGATGTTGCTGGTCTGGCGCCGGGCCGCCGTGCGCTTCGCGTGCAGCAGGTCGTTGGCATCGCCACCGACGATCGGCAGCGAGACCTGGTTGGTGTAGCGCTCGTCGACGTCGGTCTCGTCCTGCGAGTTGAACAGGTTGAAGATGTCGACAAAGCCCTCGAGCCGCGTCGTCCGGGAGATCTGATAGCCATAGGAGATGTGGGTATCGACCTGCGAGGTCGCGGGCGAGCGATACAGCTCGCCGCGCGGCAGGAGATACGACTCGTCCGGGCCATAGACCGGATGACGGGCCAGCGTGTTGTGCGGGATGCCCGACTGCGCGCGGAAGCTCACGCCGGTGATCAGGAGGCCGACCTTCTTGAGGTTCCACTGGTAGAAGCCGTCGATCTTGAGGTTGTGCGGGCGGTCGAGGCCGCTCGGACCGTAGCGGTTGGGCATGAGATCCGGCAGGTCGTACATCGACGTGATGTTCGGATCGAGCTGGTTGGTCTCGGTCGAGAACAGGCCCGGGTAGTTGCCCTTGGCGCGCGAGTACGTGTACGAGGCCTGGAGCAGCGAGTTGCCGGTCGGGCGCTTCTTCGCCGTCAGCTGGAGCGCATCGTAGTTGCGGGACGGTGGATCGTAGAACTTGACCGCGCGCAGCCAGTTCGCGCGGGACTGGTACAGGACCTTCAGCCTCGGGTCACTGGTCGCCATCGCCTGGTCGTCGAGCTTCTTCGCCTCGGCGTCGTAGCTCTCGGACGGGTTGCCGATGAAGTAGTTCGAGCCAACCGACATGTCCTCGATGATCCGCGGCAGGCTGCGATGGATGTAGTTCGCGCCGACCGTGAAATCGGGAAGCACCTCGTACTCGACGCCGAAGATCAGCTCCTGGGTGTACTGGCCCTGGGTTCCGGGCACGAAGTAGTTGATGCCGCCGCCGAGCGTGTTGGTGGCACCCGGCGAACACGCGAGCAACGACCCCGCGAGGTTGGCCGAGCCGTGGTCGAACCGGCAGTCCGACGTCGGATCGCCCGCCGCGTCCACGCCGACGACCGTGCTGCGCAAGGTCTCACCGCCGAACGCGCGCACGTTCATGTCCATCGGGATGTTCTCGTAGAACCGTCCCCAGTGGCCGAACACCTTGGCCTTGCCTTCCTGGGTCGGGTCATAGATGAAGCCGATGCGGGGGGCGATCAGGTTGTCGAGCTGGTACGCGACCTCGGGGATCTTGAGGCCGGTGTCCGGCGCCGTGGTGTTCTGGAGGAACCCCGCCACGTAGCCGACTTGCTGCTCCAAGCGGACACCGGCGTTGACCGTCAGGTTCGGCAGGATCTGCCACTGATCCTGGATGTAGCCGGCGATCGAACGGTCGTTGGTGTTCGCATTGAGCTGCGGGATCACCGAGCACTTGGCGCTGCCATTCAGCCCGCACGGCACCGTGCCGTTCTGGTCGTACCTGAGGAACTGGTTGAGCGTGTACTGCCCCGAGAGCATGTGCGCTGGATCGGGAGCCGAATCGGCCGTGATGAACGCACCGCCGGAGTACCGGCGGCCGGAGTCATAGGTCGACAGCTCGGCGTCGATGCCCGCCTTGAACACGTGCTGGCCGGCCGCCTTCACGCGCTGCGTGACCGAGAACACGGCCGACGTGCGGTTGTTCGTCCGGCTCTCGAGGAAGCCTGCGCCCTGATCGGTGTAGTTGGCGACCGGGCAGTTCGCGATCCGCGGATACGGATCGCCGTTGGGATTGGCCACCGTGCCGTCCCTGCAGGCCGAGATCGCGTCCATGCCCTCCAGGTCGGCGAAGTCATACAGCGACCGCGTGTACGTGTACTGGATGCCGGGCACGTCGTAGGAGCTGGCGTACGGGGTGTTCTTGTTGAAGCCGTTGTGGAATCCGACGACCGCATCGACCTGGGTCTTGCCCTCGTTGAACTTCGACGTCCACTTGCCCGAGACGTCGTAGGCTCCCTGAGCGACCTTGACGCGCGCGGTGTTGGGATCGCGGACCGTGCCGAGCAGCGCGGTGTCGTTCTCGGGATTGCCGAAGCCGCTGATCTGCCACTGATGATTCGACGAGATCGCGCCGGTCAGCTTGGCGGTGAAGAAGTAGGTCGTGGCGTTCGTCCCGATGTTGCGCTTCGCGATCGGCGAGCGAACGGTGAATCCGGTCGAGGGATCGATGTCCGGGACGCCGTTCTGGTCCATGTCGATGTTGGTGTTGACGATGCGCGTGGTGGTGTTCTTGATGACCGTGGGCGTGATGCCGACGTGGAACCACAGCTTGTCCTTGATGACCGGTCCACCGAGCTCGGCGCCGAGGTCGTAGCGGTAGTCCTGGTTGGTCACGCGGTCGATCGCGGTGCCCTGGCGCCGGATCGTCTCGGCCGCCGCGGTCAGCGCCGACGGCTGGAGGTGGCCGAACACCGAGCCGTGGAACTCGTTGGAGCCCGACTTGGTGACCACGTTGACGATCGCGCCGGTCGCGCGGCCGAACTCGGCGTTGTATCCGCCCGTGATGACCTCGGTCTCCTGGATGAACTCGTTGGGCAGGTTCGACGACAGCGTGCCGAAGCCGGTGTCCGTCGTGTTGAGGCCCTCGACGACGTAGGTGTTCTCGGCCGACGTCGCGCCGGCGAATGACACGCCGTAGGCGTCGCCCTGGGCGCCCGCGGCGCGCGCCATCACCTCGCCGAACGTCCGCTGGGTCGGGACGTTGTTGGTGTAATCGGAGGTGATCGTCGCGCCGATCTTGGTCGAGCCCTGGTCGACGATCGGAGCCGTGCCGGTGATCGGGATGACCTCGCCCTTGTTCGCCGTGCTATCGACGCCGATGCTGATGAAGACTTCCTTGCCGACCGACACCAGCACGTTGCCGCGCGAGAACGTGGTGTCGTTGTAGTAGACGGTGAGGGTGTAGACGCCGGGCGGCAGGCTCGTGATGAAGTAGCCGCCGGTCTCGTCGGCGATCACGACCTGCTCGCCCTGGAGGGCCGGCGAGGTGGCGACCACGGTCGCCCCGACGCTGGGTTCTCCGGTGTTCTTGTCCTTGACCAGGCCGCGAACGCTTCCCGTGGTGAAGGCGTCGGCGTGCGCGACCCGGACGGAGCCGACCAGCCCGATCGCTCCTGTCATGAGGCCCGCGGCGATGACTGCAATGAAAACCTTGCGCATGGTGGGTCCTCCGATCAGGGGCCAGTGGTGTGGAAGCAGATGGCGAGGTCGGCCGGTATCGTGCCGCTGGGAGTGCCCGGCATGCTGCCCTGCTTGGCCGGCACCTTGCCGTTGGCTCCGAACGTCACGAGGTAGGTCGTGCCGGGATCCCAGAGTGGGGGCTTCGTATCGTGCGTGGGGCTCAGATCGATCCGCATGACCGTCGGTGCACCCATGCGGGGAGCCACATTGATCCTCGCCGGAGCGACCGGCGTGCCAGCGCTGCCGTCGCAGACCGCCGTGTTGGGACCGCCGTCGGCGGCGTTGGGACCCGCAGTGATCACGATGGCCGACGTCGTGACCGAGGGGTCGACCTGCGCAGTCCAGAACAAGTCGACGAACCCGCTCTTCGGACTGATCTCGAGGGAGCCGTCGGTGCCCGCGGGATCGCCCAGGTCGACTTCCTGGCCGCCCGCGGCCGCGAACCGGAACTGCATCTCGGCCAGCTTGAACTTGTACTCTCCATTGCTGCCGCGCTGATCGGCCAGCACGGATTGGCCCGCCTTGTTGTGGACGGTGTCCTTGATCGAGACGGTGCACGTCGCAGCGGTCGGGACCGAGGTCTGCGACATCGGCTGGACGAACAGCGACGGGCCCGGCGGGAACGCGTTGCGATTGCCGTTGGGCACGTAGTAGCCGTCATACGTCACGTCGGTCATCGCGCCTGCGAGGTTCTGGCATCTCAGCGTCACCGGCTGCGTGTTCCTGATCGTTCCGAAGATCGCGCTCATCGGGTTCGATGGATCGACCTGTAGGAGATCCTCGACCGACGGATCGAGCAGCTCATCGAACACGATCCGGACGAACCACGCCGACGGTGCCGCCTCGACGGCGCCCGTGTCCGGGGCTGCCATCGTCGGGTCGTCCGGGCAGATCTGGAAGGTACGAAAGTCGGGGGTGCCGACGAGGCCGGGACGTTTGCTGACAAAGCTCTTGTCGGTCGTGCAGAACGTGGCGGTCTCCTCGAACCCCGAGAGCACCCCCAGACCGGGATCCGCCGAGATAGTCAGATCGGACATGACGGTCACCGTCGTTACGTCCGGTGGTCCACTCTTTTTGAGGTCCGTCGGCAGGTCAGGGTCGGCACACGCTGGAAGCAACGCGCCCGCAACGATGGCCGCCGCTATCGTCGATCGATAGACGAGCATATGAAGAGCCTCCCTAGTTTCGCAAAGGTCCTCGCGTGGCCGCACAACCGTGCGAGAACACCAGGGAGTCATCGCCGATCCATATGACAAACGCAAGCCATCCTGACTGGCTGTCCCCAAAACCCGAAGGGCCGGCGCCCGTCGCAGTGATGCTGGTCGCCATCGCGACGGTGTCGCAGCGGACTGGCGCCAAATGGGAGATGGCCGTAGACAGCCGAGGACAGGGGCCGATGCCGAGGCACCGCTCGGTCTTCGCTAGGCGCTGGGGCGCTTGCCGTTGGGGGGTGTGCTCGAGGACGCCGTCGAAGCGGGCGCAGGCGCTCGGCCTGCCTTGCTTGCCTTGTCCTCCGAGCCAGATCCGGACGACGCGGTCGACACTGGGGCAACCTCGATGCCGATCCGGCGGATGTTGTGATGCGCGAGCACCTTGGCCTCGATCACGTTGAAGATCTCGGGGTGCTCGGCCAGGAACTGCTTTGCATTTTCCCGGCCTTGGCCGATCCGTTCCCCGTCGAACGAGAACCAGGCGCCGCTCTTGTCGACGATGTTGGCCTCCGACGCCAGGTCGACGAGATCTCCCTCGCGCGAGATGCCCTGGCCATAGAGGATGTCGAACTCGACCTCCTTGAACGGCGGCGCCATCTTGTTCTTGACCACCTTGACGCGAGTTCGGTTACCGATGACGTCCTCTTCCTTCTTGAGCGCTCCGATCCGGCGGATGTCGAGGCGCACCGACGAGTAGAACTTGAGCGCGTTGCCGCCCGTCGTGGTCTCGGGCGAGCCGAACATGACGCCGATCTTCATCCGGATCTGGTTGATGAAGA
>VBLP01000368.1 GCA_005887925.1 Deltaproteobacteria bacterium
GCAAATAGAACCGCCGCGATCATATCGACAGCCCTCCATCGACGGTGAGCGCGTGGCCGACCACATCGCTCGCGGCCGGCGACGTGTGGAACGCAACGCACGCGGCAACCTCGGCGGCCTGGCCGAGGCGGGCGAGCGGGATGCGGGCGAGCTGCCGCGCCGTCATATCGACAGCCCTCCATCGACGGTGAGCGCGTGGCCGACCACATCGCTCGCGGCCGGCGACGTGTGGAACGCAACGCACGCGGCAACCTCGGCGGCCTGGCCGAGGCGGGCGAGCGGGATGCGAGCGAACAGCAGCGCCGTCGTCATATCGACAGGCCTCCGTCGACGGTGAGCGCCTGGCCGACCACG
>VBLP01000369.1 GCA_005887925.1 Deltaproteobacteria bacterium
TCGCGCCGCCACCCGCGGCGAGCATCGGCCGCACCGCCGCGCGCGCGACGCGCAGCGCCCCGCCGAGGTTGACCCGCAGCGGCTCGTCCCAGTCCTCGGGCGACGACAGCGCGAACAGGCTGTCGCGCACCACGCCCGCCGCGTGGACCACGAGATCGATCCGGCCGGACTCGGTAACGACGCGGCCGACCGCGGCCTCGCATGCCGCCGCGTCGGTGACGTCGAAGCCGAGCGGGATCACCGCGCCACCATCCGCAACGGGCGCGCCGCGCGCGGTCTCGTCGGCGGCGTCGGCGCGGCGCAGGAAGCCGGCGTAGACCCGCGCGCCCTCGCCGGCGAGCTGCTGCGCGATCGCACGGCCCAGGCCGCGCGATCCGCCGGTCACCAGCGCGGTCTTCCCGATGAACCGCGTCATGCCCGCACCAGCGGTGGGAAGCTGTCGGTGTGGCGAGTGGCGTAGCTGTGGCGCTGCGGATCGACGTACAGGCTGCGGTTGTCGAGCGCCGGCGCCGACAGCGTCCGCAGCGGCACCGCGCCGGCCGGCGTGCGTGCGATCAGCCCGGTCAACCCCGCGTGGGCGACGGGCCGGTCGAGCAGCGCGATCGCGAGCGCCTCGTCGCGGGTCGGCGACCACTCGGCGTGCAGCACCGCGCCGATCGCGCGATCGCCGGCGCAGATCACCGCGCCGTCGACGAGCGCGCCGGGCGACGCCGCGAGCACGATGCGCTGCTGCGCGCTGGCGCGCCGGGCCGCGAGCGCCGCGCTGCCCGGAAACGTGCGGCCGTAGCTGATGCGCCACTGGAGCTGGAGCTCGATCGGCGTGAGCCCGGGCCGGACGTCGCGGCGCGGGTTCCAGAACCAGTTCTCGAGCGCGGCGACCGTCAGCGCCGCCGGCGAGATCGGCGCCAGGTCGAACGCGCGGCCCACCGCGGCGATCCGCTCGCGCACCTCGGCGAGCCGGCCGCGCTCGATCCACAGGTCGTAGCCGTACTCTCCGGTCTTGCCGGCGCGGAAGCACGAGAACTCGGGCGCGTGGAAGAACCCCAGGTAGGGCAGCCCGATCACGTCGGGCGAGGTCAGCTCGGCGAGCACCTCCCAGGCGTAGGGCCCGCCGAGGCAGAGGAACGCATGGCTCTCGCTGGTGTCCTCGATCGCCGCGTCGAGCCCGCCGGCGTGCGCGGCGAGGTAGTCCGCGACGGCGCGGCCGGTCATGCCCTCGGCGATCACGAGGTAATCGTCGTCGTCGCAGCCGAGGTAGACGTCGGCGATCGGCAGCGCCGCGTCGTCGAGCAGCACCGTGTGGAGCAGCTGACCCGAGCGCAGGAACAGCTCGCGCGGCGAGATGCGGTCGAGCAGGTCGTGCGCGCCGGCGCCGCGCACCCGGACGCACGCCAGGTGATCGCCGGCGGCCAGCGCGGCGCTCGTGCGCAGGACGCGGACCTCGTCGGCGACGCTCACGCGGCACCTCCGCGCTCGGCGAGCACGAGGTCGATCATCGTGTTGAGCGAGCGAAACGCGTGGCGCAGCGCGACGGCGTCGCCGACCCGGATGCCGAACTCGGTCTCGAGGCAGACCACCAGCTCGACCGCGTCGAGCGAGTCGAGCCCGAAGCCCGAGCCGAACAGCGGCGCGTCGGGATCGAGCTCGTCGACCGCGCGCCGCAGCTGCAGGTGATCGACCAGCAGCGCGCGCAGCCGGTCGAGCAGCGCCGCGCGCGGCGCGACCTGGGTCTCGAGATCAAGCATGCTCGGCTCCTTCCTGGGTGAGGACGATCGCGCAGGTGGCAGACTCGCTCGGCTCGGCGACGACCAGCGCGCGGCGCGCCGCCCCGCCCCGGACCAGCACGGCCGCGGCGGCGAGCCCGAAGCCCGACGTCGCGGCGCCGGCATCGCCCAGCCGCTCGGTGGGCGCGATCCAGCGCGGCAGCTCGAGCGCCGCGATCCGCGGCCCGACGCCGAGGTCGAGGTCGCGCGGCGCGCAGCCCGCCATGGCGAGCGCGGCCTGCACCGCGCCATCGGGGCCGCCCGGCGCGCGCGGCCCGGCGACCGCCCAGCCCGCGACGCGGACCCGCGGCCCCGGGGGCGGTGCCGCCGCGAGCACGACGCACGCGGCGCCCTCGCCGACGCCCGGTCCGAGCGCGCGGCCTGCCTCCTCGACCGCACCGGCGACCATGTGGTCGGCGTCGCCGCGGCGCGCGAGCAGGTGCGCCGCGTAGGCGACCGCCGCGAGGCCCGAGGCGCCGGCCGCCGACACCGTGCTGCACGGCCCCTTGAGCTCGAGCGCCTTCGAGCACACGCCGGTCGTCGCGTTCAGCACCATGCGCGCGAACATCGTCGCGGACAGGTGGCGCAGCCCGCGCTAGTCGATCGTGCGCTGGAGCGCGTCGTGGCTGTCCGGCGAGACGTGGTTCATGCCGACGATGAGCCCGGTGCGTTCGCGCGCGGGCCCGCGCACGCGCAGCCTGGCGTCGGCGAGTGCGAGCGACGCCGCGGCGACCAGGTAACGCATCGACGGATCGGCGCCGCGCAGGTGGATCGCCGGCGCGATCGCGTCGAGCCGCGGCGCGTCCGACGCCGGCGGTGTCTCGGTCAGCGCGGCGAGCAGCGCCTCGGCCGAGGTGCCGTGCGGCCCGACCGCGCCGGCGCCGATCACGTAGATCGGACGCGGCGGGGCGGCGGCGAGCTCCACCGCGGGCGTGCGGCCCACGACGAGCGCGCAGTTCGCGCCGCCGAAGCCCGAGTTGTTGCACAGCGCCAGGTCGTAGACGTGCGGCCGCGGGCGGTCCTGCGCGACCGGATCGGCCGGTGCGTGCGGCCGCGGCCCGGCGAAGTTGCGGGTCGGCGGGATCGCGTCGTGGTCGAGCGCGACCAGGGTCGCGATCACCTCGACCACCCCGGCCGCCCCCTGCGCGTGGCCAAAGAAGCTCTTGCTCGCGCTCACCGGCACGTGCGCGGCGCGCTCGCCGAGCACCTGGCGCAGCGCGCGCCACTCCGCCGGATCGCCCGCGGTGGTGCCGGTCCCGTGCGCGTTGACGTAGCCGATCGCGTCCGCGCCGACCCCCGCGTGGGCGAGCGCCCCGCGCAGCGCGCGCGCCACGCCGCCGCCGCTCGGGTCCGGCCCGGTCTCGTGATAGCCGTCGGCCGACAGGCCGTAGCCCAGCACCGCGCGATCGCTGCGCGCGCCGCGGCGCCGCGCGTCCGCCCGCCGCTCGAGCACGACGAACCCCGCGCCCTCGCCGAGCGTGGTGCCCGCCGGCTGGCTGAACGGCGCGCACTTGCCGATCGACAGCACGCCGAGCGCGTGGAACCCCGCGTGGACCAGCGGCGTCAGGACGTCGGTGCCGCCCGCGATCACCGCGTCGGCCGCGCCCTGCTCGAGCAGATCGAGCGCGAGCCCCAGCGCGTTGGTCGACGACGTGCACGCCGTCGACACCGTGAGCCGCGGGCCGCGCGCGCCGACCGCGTCGCCGATCGCGCAGGTCACCTCGTGCAGCGGCACCCGCTCGTCGCCGAGGCTCGAACCGACCACCAGCGCGATCCGCTCCGCCGGCACGCCCGCGAGCCCCGCCGCCGCCCACGCCTCGCGGGCCGCGTCGATGCCGAGCTCGATGCACAGCGCCGCGTCACCGGCGCCGGCGCAGTTGCGGTCGGCGACCACGCCGCCGAGCCGCACGTCGAAGCCGTCGGTCGAGAACCGCTCGATCGGCCGGATGCCGTCCTCGCCGGCCGCGATCGCCGACCACTGCCGGGCGACGCCGCGGCCCAGCGCCGTCACCGCCCCCATGCCGGTCACCACCGCGTGCACTAGCCGTCCACCGCTGCGATGATCGCGCTGATGATCAGCACGATCAGGCCGATCCCGAACAGCACCGCGCCGACCGTGATCCCGACGACGAAGCCGAACGGACCGCCACCGCTCAGGATCAGCGCGCTCGCTCCCGCCACCACCACCCCGACCCCCATCATCACCCCGCCGATCTTCATGCCGCGGTGCCCCGGCGGCGGCGCCGTCACAACCGGTGCGGGCGCGGCCGCGGTCGGCCGTCCCGGCGGCTGCACCGGCGACGCCCCGGGCGCCTGCGCGACGCGCTTCTGATACGCCCAGAACGCCTGGCGCCCGATGCGCTCCGACATCGCCAGCGCGAGCGCCGACGGGGCGCCGTCCTCGCGCAGCCGCGTCACCTTCTGCGTGTACTGGTCGATCAGCGTGCCGGGTCCCTCGTGCTTCAAGCGAAACGCCGTCTGCATCATCATCGTGCGCAGCTGCGCGCGCCGCCCGCGCGACATCCCCGCGGCGGCCGCGTGCGCGTCGATCGCCTCGCCGATCTGCATCGCGAGGTCCGGCTGGTCGCGCAGCGCCGACTGCACGCGCGCGTGCTGCGCCGGATCGACCGCCGCGAGCCGGTCGGCGACCTCGAACACCTAGCCGTCGACCTCGTCCATGTGGTTCGCCATCCGCGCCTGCACCTCCGTCGGGGCTGCGCGGCCCGCGGTGCGCCGCCGCGACGAACTCGTCGACGAAGCGCGCGTGTCCGACGTAGCCGAGCTGTCGATCGAGCGCCGCGACGAACTCCGCCCCCGACGGTCCGTCACTCGCGCCACCGGCCTCGGGCATGCCGCCGTCGACGTGCGGCACGGTCGCGCATCCCGGACCGACCGTCGCCGCCGCCACGCCCAGCGCGCCCGCCTTCAGTACGTCACGTCGCTCCATGATCGCTTGTCCTGTCCGGTGGCTCGAGAGTCCGCATCAGCGCGACGAGGTCCACCGACCCGTCGAGCTCGAGATCGAGCAGCGTGCCGATCAGCTGGAAGATCCGGTCGCGCGGCGCTGCGAGGTTGAAGCCGAGCTGCGCCATCGTCTCGCCGATCTCGGGCCGCTGCTCGTGCCGTCCGTAGAACTCGCTCACCGGATGGCCGACCAGCGCGCTGCCCGCGTACCACAGGTACAGCACCTTGAGCGCGTCGCGCCGGTCCGCCGCCGGCTCCGCCGAGCGCTCGAGGTGCCGCCGCGCGTAGACATAGAAGCTCGCCGCGTGGCGCGCCTCGTCGCCCGCCAGGTGCCTGGCGATCCGCCGCAGCACCGGCTCGGCCGCGCGCGCCGCCAGCGCCGCGTACCCCGCCGACGCGACCATCTCCGAGATGATGTTGGTGACCAACGTCCCCATCCGCGACCGCATGAACGGCGCCGTCGCCCGGCCGCGCTGCACGAACTGCCCGTCGACCCGCTCGCCCAGGTGGTGCAGCCAGGTCAAGAGCGCGTGCGGGTGCTTGGTCTCCTCGTAGAACCACACCGCGATCCACTGCGTCAGGTCCACGTCGTCGGCGAGGTCGGTCAGGAACCGCCGCGTCGCCGTCGCCGTCGTCAGCTCCGAGAACGCGATCTCGCGCACCAGCTGGCGCAGCCCGCTGGTCACCGCGCCGCGCTCGATCTGCGACCACGGGATGTCCTGCATCCGCCATCGCACCGCCTCGGCCTGCGCGAACAGCCCCGGATACAGCGTCTCGCCGATCACATCGTCGACGCGCATCACCGCCCCTCCGCCGCGCCGATCGCCGCCGTCGGGCACGCGATCGCCGCCGCGCGACACTGCACCAGCTCGCGCTCGCCCTCCGGCTGCCGCACCAGCTCGACGCGGCCGCGCACCGCGAACACCCCTGGCGCAAAGATCGCGCACGCCCCGCATCGGATACAGCGCTCCGCGTCGACCGTGTAGCTCGTCCGCATGCGGCGAGTGAAGCAGGCAACTCGCGCGCCACCCGCGGATCCGCCGGCCCGCCGCCACTTCTCGTCGATGCCGCGCCGCTTGCCGGGAATTGCAGTCGTCCGGTTTCTGACAGCGAGGCCGATCTCTGACAGCAAGCTGCCGCTCTCTTGCCACGCCGCGCCGCGCTACTGCCACCGGCCGACGCCACCTGATCAACGAGTGCATCGCCGCGGTTCGCAACACGCAAGTCGCCGCCCTCTGCTCCCTATTCGCTTCGTCAGTGCGAGCGGCATTCGGACACAGTCGGCGATGGCCGCTGCGGGCGCCGAGGCGTTCGCTCGCGTGCGCGGCGCTGCGTTCCTGCGCGTCGGCGTCCGCTCGCGCAATGAAGGTGCACGCCGGCTCTACGCCGCGGTCGGATTCACCGAGGACCGGATCGAGCTGGTCAAGCCGCTCACCGGCCTGGACCCTTCTCCGGCGATGACGGCCGCGGGTGCGACGTCGCAGCGTGATGAGATGCCACCTGTCAGCGTCCGTCGTTGAGGGTTCCACTGCCTGCGGCTAGCCAGATGGAACCGCGGATCGGGACGACGATCGGCCGCCGATCAGGCTGGAAAGGCCGTCTTGTCCCGCGCGCACAACCTCTGATAGCCATTGGACTTGGATGGTGTACGATCAGCGGGTGCAGAGCGCGATCGCTGTCCGACCGAGCTACGAGCATGCGCTCGTCGACGTACCAGTCGTTCCGGCTCCTGGGAGTGGGCACTCGAACCTGGCGGATGCTGCTGCGACCTTGCGCCGGGATCTGGTGAGCAAGATTGACCTGAAGCCTGGCGATATCGTCTGGGTCGAGATGGGGAACACGGTCGGCCATGAGCAAGCGCACACCCGGCCTTGGTTGATCCTGTCGTCTCATACGAGGCTTCATCTCGTTCGCGGTCTCGATCTGGTGATCGGCGTGCCGCTGACAAGCAAGCATCACCAGGGTGCGGCGTTTGCGAATGCCCGGATCTTGATCCCGTCGTCGGAGATCAAGAGCGTCGATCCCAAGTTTGCGGCCGCCGACACGCTTGCGCTCTCCGAACACGTGCGCTCGTTCTCGACCGAGCGGATCACCAGTCGTGCCGGGCGGGCCACGCCCAAAGCCGTCGATAATCTCCTCGAGCTCTGAACAGCGCAGCGCCTGGCAGCTGCCGGTGGATCGCCCGCGACGGCCGCGCCGCCTGTAACGGTTTCGGCGGACACCGCCACTGCGTGGACATGCGAGCTCGGCCGACGTGTGCGGTGATCTTGACGTGCGCCGTGATCGGTCCGGCGGGCGCGGCCTGTCATGGCTCGCCCGGTACGCCGGCGGCCCCGGTCGCGCCGGTGACGGTGCAGGTGCCGCTCACGGCGGCGACGGCGGAGACGGCGGCGGCGGCGGTGGTGCGCGAGCAGCTGGTGCCGCCGTGGACGCTGACGGCGTCCGATGGCAGCGGGCTGGTGCTGGCGCGCGTCGACGCGAAGGCAGTGCTGGAGGGGCCGCTCGCGTACACCGAGCTACACCTGTACTTCCGCAACGACGAGGACCGCGTCCGCGAGGGCACGTTCCAGATCACGCTGCCGCCGCGCGCGGCGGTGTCGCGGTTCGCGATGGAGAATGCCGGGGAGTGGATGGAGGGCGAGGTGGTGGCGAAGCTGGTCGCGCGGCGGGCCTACGACGACTTCCTGCATCGCCGCCAGGATCCGGCGCTGCTCGAGAAGGCGGCGGGCAACCAGTTCACCGCGAAGGTGTTTCCGATCGCGGCGAAGGCGACCAAGCACCTGGTGATCAGCTACAGCCAGGAGCTGCCGGGCGTGCCGTACACCCTGCCGCTGCGCGGGCTTCCGGCGGTCGAGCGCGTCGATGTGGAGCTGGCGGTCGCGGGAGGCGAGCGGACCGAGCGGCTGACGGAGCGCAGCTGGCAACCGGATCGCGACTTCGTGGCGGGCGGCGCGCGGGCTGCGGCCGCGGTGGGCGCGGGGAGCCTGGTGGCGGCCGAGGTCGCGATCGCGGGGTCCGCGGGGCGCGAGGCGCCGACGGGGCTCACGCTGCTGGTCGACACCAGCGCGTCGCGCGCGCTCGGCTTCGCGGCGTATGTCGCCTCGATCGACCGGCTGATCGGCGAGCTGCGGCGGCGCTGGGGCGATGCGCTGCCGCTCGCGGTGGTCGCGTTCGACCAGGACAGCGAGCTGGTGTTCGCGGGGCGAGCGGCCGCCTTCGGCCAGGCCGAGCGCCAGCGGCTCGTCGAGCGCGGCGCGGCAGGGGCCTCGGATCTCGGCCAGGCGCTGGCATGGATCGCGGAGGCGCCGCGGCGGACGGCGCTGCAGCCGCGCGTGGTGATCGTCGGCGACGGTGTGATCACGGCGGGCGCCGAGGGCGAAGGCCTCGCGGCCGCGGTGGCGCGGCTGTCGCATGCCGGCGTCGAGCGGCTCGATGTCGTGCTCGCGGGCGGGCTGCGCGACGAGCGCACGGCGGCGCAGCTGGTGCGCGCGGGGCTGCCGCGGGCGGGGGCGGTGCTCGATCTCGACGCGGATCCGGTCGCGGCGGCGCTCGCCGAGCCGGTGGCGGTCGACGTGCCGATCGAGATCGCGGGTGCATCGTGGGTGTTCCCGCGCGTGATCGCGAGCGCGCGACCAGGGGCGAAGGTGATGGTGTTCGCGCGGCTGGCGAAGCCGGTGACGAGCATCGAGGTGATCGTCGGTGGCGCGCACAGCGTGCTGCCGGTGCTGTCGGGAACGGAACCGCTGGTCGAGCGCGCGGTCGCCGGAGCAGAGCTCGCCGAGCTCGAGGCGAAGCTGCCGGGTCTCAAGAGCAGCGACGCGGCCGCCGCACGCAGAGACATTGCTGCCCGGTCGATCGCGGCGCGCGTGCTGTCGAGCGAGACGTCGCTGCTGGTGCTCGAGAGCGACGAGGACTACGCGCGCTACGGGATCGAGCGCACGGCACTGGCCGACGTGCTGGTGATCGGGCCGCGCGGCGTGGAGCGGAGGCACCGCACGGGTGTGGCGCTTGTTCCGGCGGGCAGCGCGAGGCGCGGCGCGATGGGCACGCCGCGACGCGAGGGCAGCGGAGCGGACATGCACGCCGCGCACTCGCCGATGGGCAATGACGCGGCCGCCCGCAGAGCCGCGGTGGAGCACCCGGTGGCGACATCCGGCGGCGCAGCAGCACATCCGGTGGCGGCCTCGGGCGCAGCAACACATCCGGCGGCTGGATCGAGCGGCGCGGCAGTCGAGCTGCGGGCTGGCTCGGGCGATGCGGCAGCACCTCCGGCGGCGGCCTCGAGCGCAGCAACATATCCGGTGCCTGGATCGGGCGGCGCGGCAGGCGAGCTGCGGGCTGGCTCGGGCGATGCGGTTGCGGATCCGATCGCTGGATCAAGCGGTGCGGCAGTGCATCCAGTGGTCGCATCGGGTGACCGGAATGCGCGGCCACGCGAGGTGCCGTCGCGCGAAGTACCTCCCGCGGGCGAGCCCGTCGCCGACCGCGACGGCGAGGGCATCCCCGACAGCGAGGGCATCCCCGACGGCGAGGGTATCCCTGTCAGCGATCACGACGGCATCCCCGACGACATGGACGGCTGCCCGGACGAGCCGGAGAGCTACAACGGCTTCGAGGACGGGGACGGCTGTCCGGATCGCGGACGGGTGATCATGACCAGCGCGTCGATCGAGATCCTCGACAGCGTGTACTTCGCGCCGGACAGCGCGGCGATCGAGCCGGCGTCGCGCCCGATCCTCGACGCGGTCGCGGCGACGCTGCAGGGCAACCCCGACATCGCACGCGTCGAGATCCAGGGCCACAGCGACGAGCGCGGCGACGCGCGGTACAACCTCGAGCTGTCGGACCGCCGCGCGGCGGCGGTGAAGCAGTATCTGGTCGGGGCCGGGGTCGAGGAGCACCGGCTGTCGGCGCAGGGCTACGGCGCGAGCCAGCCGCTCGATCGCGGGCATGCGGCATCGGCGTGGGCCCGGAACCGGCGGGTGGCGTTTCTGATCCTGCAGCGCGCCGACGAGCCGGCTCGCGCGGCGGGCGACGCAGGAACGGCCCGGCCGGCGCCGCGCAAGCCGCCCGAGCCACCGCCGGCCGTCACCGGCGAGCTGGCGGCGATCGAGCACGCGCTGGCGGCGCACGAGATCGACGCCGCGCTGGCCCGGGCACGCCACTGGCATGCGCGCGAGCCGGGGCTCGGCGAGGCGCTCGAGGCGCGCGGCGCCGAGGCGACCGCCGCGCGGGTCTACGGCTCGATCATCGACCTGTTCCCGGGGCGCGCGGACATGCGGCGGTTCGCCGGCGAGCGGCTGGCCCGGCTGCCCGGGGCGCGCCTGCTCGCGGTCGACACCTTCCGCCGCGCAGTCGCCGACCGGCCGGATCACCTGACCGGCCATCGCCTGCTGGCGTACGCGCTGGTCCGCGCGGGCCAGCCCGCCGAGGCGTTCGCGGCGGTCCTCGCGGGGCTCGATCAGCCCGTGCGCGGCGGCAGCTACGCCGGCGGGCTGCGCGTGCTCGGCGACGACGCGGCGATGATCGGCGCCGCGTACGCCGCTGCCACCCCGGCGAAGCGGGCCGAGATCGCCGCTGCGCTGGCGCGGCATCACCTCGCGCCCGCCACGCAGCCCTCGACGCGCTTCGTGCTGTACTGGGAGACCGACGCGAACGACGTCGACCTCCACGTGCGAGACGCGCGCGGCGGCCACGCGTACTTCCAGCAGCGCACGCTGGCCTCCGGCGGCGAGCTCTACGCCGACGTCACCACCGGCTACGGCCCGGAGTGCTTCGCGATCCCCGGCGCGCCGCGGGCCGGGCCGTACCAGCTCTCGCTCGAGTACTACGCCCAGGGACCGATGGGCTACGGCATGGGGCTGGTCGAGATCCAGACCTTCGATCCGGCGCGCGGCTTTGCGTTCGACGATCGGCCGTACGTGATCATGACCGATCACGCCCGGGTCGATCTCGGCGCGTACCGCTGACGGCTACCGCGTCGGGTGGTACTCGCCGAACCGCACGCGCATGACGTCGGCGATCTCGCCGACGGTGGCGAGCGCCTTGACCGCGCCGAGGATCGGCGGGACGAGGTTGGCGGTGCCGGCCGCGGCGTCGTCGAGCGCGGTCAGCGCGCGGGCGTGCTCGGCGGCGCTGCGCCGGGCGCGCATGGCCTGGACGCGGCGGACCTGATCGGCCTCGAGCGCCGGGTCGACGGTGGCGATCGGGATCGCCGGCTCGTCGGCGAGCGCGAACTGATTGACGCCGACGACGATCCGCTCGCGGGCCTCGACGGCGCGCTGGTGCTCGTAGGCCCGGCGCTCGATCTCGCGCTGCGGGAACCCGACCTCGATCGCGCGGACCATGCCGCCGAGCTCGTCGATCCTGGCGAGGTACTCGGCGACGCGGCGCTCGATCTCGGCGGTCAGCGCCTCGACCGCCCACGCGCCGCCGAGCGGATCGATGAAGTCGGCGACGCCGGACTCGTGGCCGATCACCTTCTGGGTGCGCAGCGCGATCTGCGCGGCCTGCTCGGTCGGCAGCCCGAGCGCCTCGTCGTAGCTGTTGGTGTGCAGCGACTGCGTCCCGCCGAGCACCGCGGCGAGCGCCTGCAAGGTCACGCGGATCACGTTGACCAGCGGCTGCTGGGCCTGCAGCGTCACGCCCGAGGTCTGGCTGTGGAACCGCAGCGTCTGGCTCTTGGGGTTCCGCGCGCCGAAGCGGTCGCGCATGATCCGCGCCCACAGCGCGCGCGCGGCGCGGAACTTGGCGACCTCCTCGATGAAGTTGTTGTGCACGTTGAAGAAGAACGACAGCCGCGGCGCGAAGTCGTCGACGTCGAGCCCGGCCGCGAGCGCGGCCTCGACGTAGGCGATGCCGTCGGCGAGCGTGAACGCGATCTCCTGCACCGCATCCGAGCCGGCCTCGCGGATGTGGTAGCCGCTGATCGAGACCGTGTTCCACTGCGGCACCTCGCGGCTGCCGTAGGTGAAGAGGTCGGTGATCAGGCGCATCGAGCCGGCCGGCGGATAGATGTACGTGCCGCGCGCGATGTACTCCTTGAGGATGTCGTTCTGGATCGTGCCGCGGAGGTCGCGGGCGCTGGCGCCTTGCTCCTCGGCGACGGCCTGATACAGCGCGAGCAAGGTCGCCGCGGTGGCGTTGATCGTCATCGAGGTCGAGACCTCGGCGAGGGGGATGCCGTCGAACAAGACGCGCATGTCCTCGAGCGAGTCGATCGCCACGCCGACCCGGCCGACCTCGCCGCGCGCCATCGGGTGATCGGAGTCGCGGCCCATCTGGGTCGGCAGGTCGAACGCGACCGACAGGCCCTTGCCGCCCTGGGCGAGCAGGTACTTGTAGCGCCGGTTGGACTCGGCGGCGGTGCCGAAGCCGGCGTACTGCCGCATCGTCCACAGCTGGCCGCGGTACATGGTCTCCTGGACGCCGCGGGTGAACGGGAACTCTCCGGGCGGGCTCGCCGGCGCCGCCGGCGCGTCGCCGGGGATGTAAGCGCCCTTGATCTCGATGTCGGCGTCGGTCGCGAACCGGGCCTTGCGCAGCTTTCTGGGCCTGTCTGGATCTCGGGGCACAGCCGTGTGTAGCGCAGATCCGCTATGCTCGGCGGCGTGAGGACGCTGGCCACGCTGCTGTTCATCGCCGGGGTCGCGGCGGTGGCGGTCGCGCTCGCCCGCACGCCGACGGTCGCCGACAGCGGGGTGATGGCGGCCGATCGACTCGAGGAGGTCCGCCGCGACGGCGCGGTCGGCATGGAATGCGATCCCCGGATCCCGATCGGCCTGCGCGGCGCGGTGTTCACCTGCATCGCCACGCTCGCCGACGGGGCGACGCAGCTCGTCGAGTACACGCTCCGGCCCGAGGGCCGCTACGAGGTCAAGCCGCAGGTGCCGACGCACGTGCCGCGCCGCCGGAAGCCGGCGCTCGCCGATCCGCGGACCGACCGGCCGTGATATAGCGAGCCCGGAATGCCGAACTACGCGAAGTTGCACGACCTCATCAGCCATCGCGTCGCGATCGAGTACGACACCGGCGCTCGCGTCACCGGGTACCTGGCATCGTGTCAGCCGAGCTCGGGTCCGGTCGAGTTCGTGGTGCTGTCGGATGCCAAGCTGATCGATTCGCAGGGCCGCCTCCTGCGCGAGGCGGGCGAGCTGACGCTGTGCCCCAACATGCTGACCTCGATCGCGCTCGACGAGGGGCCGCGCGGCCGCGACGTCAAGTAGCCGCGCCGACCCGGCCGCCGAACCGCGCGACCAGCACGTCGTCGTGCTCGTCGGCGTAGGTCGTCACGCGCTCGATCGCGTCGCGCACCTCGCTGTGATCGAGGTCGAGGGTCGAGCGCTCGCTGACCAGCAGCACCTGGTCGCCGTCGGTGGCGAACGCGACCCCGCACAGGCCGGCGTTGAGCTCGAGCAGGTGGGCGAACAGCGCGGCGCGGTCGACCGCGGCGTCGAGCGTCATCACGATCGCCGACACCCGCAGGTGCGGGAACGCGCTGCGCTGGACCACCGTGATGCGCGTGATCGCCGAGCCCTGGGTGATCCGCCAGGCGTGCGCGCCGTCGTCGAGCTGGCTGGTCGCGGGCGGATGGCCGAGCTCGCTGAGGACCTGCTCGACGAGCGCGACCGCCGATGCCAGGTTCGTCTCGCGCTGGTTGGCGAACAGCGAAATCACGGGCCGAGCGTACCGCAAGTTCGTCCGCGTACGCGGGCCCGGATCGCGATCGCGCTCGCGCCTGGGAGATCGCCGCGCCGCGATGACGGATCCGGCGTGGCGATGCCAGATTGGCGAGGTCGGACGCGGCGGAGCACCTCGCGCCGTGCCACCTCCATGATCTCGCGGCGTGGCGATGCCAGATCGGC
>VBLP01000013.1 GCA_005887925.1 Deltaproteobacteria bacterium
GATGCGCGGCGCGCTGCTCGCGGTCGGGCTCGCGGTCGCGCACGCGGGGTGTGCCGCGAATGCCGACGGGTTCACCGGCCCCGACGGCGGCAGCGGCAGCGATCACCGCTGCGCGATCTCGCTCACGGCCACGCCGATGGAGCCGGTCGCGGTGGTCCACCTCCAGGTCACGTCGCAGATCGCCGGCACGTTCGGCGTGCTGAGCTACACTTGGCGCGTCCTGGCCAACGGCGCGCCGATCGCGTTCCTGCCGGTGCACCAGAACGACAGCACCGCGATCGAGTTCACTGCGACGACGCCGGGCGTGTACGCGGTGACGCTCGACATCGACGGATCGGATCCGCCGTGCCCGCAGGGCAGCGCGACGATCAACGTCGGCGCGCCCGGCGCGCTCACCGAGTTCCTGCGGCTGCGCGTCGTGCCCTCCATCGCCGACGGCGGCCCGCCGTTCGAGAAGGTGATCCAGGTCAAGGGCGGCGCGACCGCCGACCTCGGCACCCAGCAGATCGATCACGGCGCGCCGGTCACCGCGCAGGTCGACGGGCCGGGCGGGGGCATAGCGGCGTACCTCCGGTTCTCGCCGGGCGGCACGCCGGATGCGTTCGTCGAGGGATTCTCGAACATGTCGGGCGCGGCGCCGCTCCGGCTGCCGATCGGGCCGTACGCGGTGCTGGTCGTGCCGTCGGCGCCCGGCGTCGCGCCGCGCGGCTTCACCGGCTGGCTGTTCGGCCAGACCCTGACGCTCGATGCCGGCTCGCCGATCACCGGCACGGTCCGCGATCCGTCGAACGCGCCGCTCGCCGGTGCCATCGTCCGGCTCGTGCTCGACGGCGTGCCGTCGACGCTCGCGACCACCGCCGCCGACGGCAGCTTCGCGCTGCGCGCGGCCACGCCGGCCGTCAACGTCACCGTCGATGTCCTGCCGCCGGTCGGCAGCGGCCTGCCCCGGCTGTCTGCGACCTCGCAGACCTTCGATCTCGGCGTTCCGCTGCAGGTCCGCTACGCCGCGAACGTGGTGCTGAGCGACCTCGGCGGTACGATGGTGCGGCAGCTCGGGGCTCCGGTCGCCGGCGTGCGGGTCACCGTGGTCGGCGCGCTCGCCACCGTCGGCATGGTGACCGCGGGACGGTCGACGGTCGCAACCGGCGAGGTCCGGATCGTCGCGACGACCGGGGCGACGGGGGCGCTGCCGCCGACCCGGGTCCCGACCGGCCCGCTCGCGGCGGTGGTCGAGTTCTCGCCGGGCAAGCGCGCGGTGGTCGCGCTCGACACCAGCGCCGGCGTCCCGGCGACGCTCGACGCCCCGCCACTCGTGCTGATCACCACCGCGGCGCTCGACAACCACGGCGGCGCGCTGGCCGGCGCCACCGTCGACCTCGTGCCGACCGGCGCGCTCGCGCTGGCCTCGGCGCCGACGGTGCGGCTGCCGGCGATGACGGCGGGTGCGATCGCCGCGGAGCTGCCCGTGGGCGGCCGCTACGAGCTCCGGTTCCAGGACCCGGTGGGCCGCGCCGCGCCGCTGGTCGTCGCCGACCGCGCGATCACGGCGATCGCGCAGAGCTACCGGCTGCCGACGGCGGTCGTGCTCCAGGGCGCGCTGCAGCGCGACAGCATGGCGATGCCGGGCGCGGCGGTCCAGATCCTGTGCTACTCGTGCACCGGGATCGCGCGCGGAAAGCCGCTGGTCGAGACCGTGTCCGATGCTGCCGGGCGGTTCGCGCTCGCGGTGCAAGATCCCGGAACGCGGTAGGATCCATGCGTGGTTCCGGTGAAGCGCCTGATCGATGTCACCGTCGCGGCTTCGCTGCTCGTGCTCGGTGCGCCGGTGTTCGCGGCGACCGCGCTCCTGGTCTACGCCGACGTCGGCCGGCCGCTGCTGTTTCGCCAGCGCCGGGTCGGCCTCGGCGGCCGGGTGTTCGAGCTCGTCAAGTTCCGCACCATGCGGAGCGCGGTCGATCGCGACGGCCGGCCGCTGCCCGACGCCGCGCGGCTCACCCGGATCGGGCGCCTCATCCGCGCCAGCTCGCTCGACGAGCTGCCGCAGCTGATCAACGTCCTGCGCGGCGACATGAGCCTGGTCGGGCCGCGTCCGCTGCTGGTCGAGTATCTGTCGCGCTACAGCCCCGAGCAGGCGCGGCGTCACGAGGTCCAGCCGGGGATCACCGGGCTGGCGCAGGTCGCGGGCCGCAACGCGCTGAGCTGGCCCGAGAAGTTCGCGCTCGACATCTACTACGTCGACCACAGGAGCCTCGCGCTCGACCTCCAGATCCTCGCCCGCACGGTGGCCGCGGTGGTCAAGCGCGAGGGGATCTCGGCCGCCGGCGAGGCGACGATGCCGCCGTTCCGGGGGGAGCGATGATCCGCGCCGTGTGCCTGGTGCTCGCGGTGCTCGGTCTGGCCGCACCGGGACGCGCGCGCGCCGATGCGCCGGCGGGCGAGGCGGTCGCGCTGCTGCCGCTCGACGCCGACAAGAGCCTCGAGATCTACGGTCAGCCGGTGGCGAGCGAGATCGCCCGCGCGCTGGTCGCCGGCAACGTCCAGGTCGTCGTGGTCGGCCCGCGGATGGCGGTGCCCGAGCGGGCCCGGCTGATCATCGACGGCACGATCGCGCTCGGCAGGGCCAGCGCGGTCACGATCTCGATCCGGATCCGGAACACGCTCGACGGCGTCACCCTCGAGACCCTGTCGGCGACCGCGCCCGGCCTGGCCAGGATCGACGGCGCGGCGGCCGAGCTGTCGGCGCGGGTGTTGCCGCTGGTGCGCGAGCGGCTCGCGGCGCTGCACCGGCCACCCGAGGATCACGGGCGGGTGTCCGAGATCCACGGGCCGGTGGCCGCGCCCGATCGACCGCTGCTGATCGCGATCGCCGACCCGCGGTGGGCGCAGGCGGCGCCGCTGGCGCGGGCGCTCGAGGCCGAGGTCGCGAGCTGGAGCCGCGCACACCACCGCCAGGTCCAGAAGCTCGATCCCGGCAAGCTCACCGCCCAGGCCGCTGCCGGGACCGTCGCCGCCAGCGGCAGCGATCTGGCGCTCGGGTTCTGGATCCTCGACTACGCGCCCGAGGCCGGCGCTCCGCCGATGGCGCGTGCGCGCGTCCGCGTCCAGGTCGCCACGTCGAGCGCGGTCGTGTTCGATCGGATCGTCGCGACCGACACCGTCGTCGGCGATCGCGGTCTGGCGCCGCCCGATCTCGCCGCGCGCGTCGCCCGCGAGGTGCTCGCGATCTTGCGGCCGCACCTGCGGCGCAGCGTGCCGTCATGGCCGTGATCCGCGCGATCGCGGTGTGTCTCGTGCTCGACCTCGTGCTCGGGCTCGGCGCCGCCGCCCACGCGCAGCCCGGCGCCGTCACGTCGCAGATCCTGCGCGACGGCAACACCGCCGCGCTGGCCGGAGACTGGCAGCGCGTCGCCCAGCTCGTCGATCCGCTGCTCGCGTACCAGCTGCCCGACCCCGATCTCGCCGAGGCGCACCGCCTCGCCGGACTCGCCGCGTTCTTCCAGCAGCGCCCGCGCGAGGCCGAGGCGCACTTCCTGGCCTATCTGCGGATCGACCTCGACGGCCGGCTCGATCCGGCGCTGTACCCGCCGGACGTGGTCGCGTTCTTCAGCGACGTCGCGTCGCGCCACGCGGCCGAGCTGCGCGCGCGGCGCACCACGCCGCACCGGATCTGGCTCTATACGCTGCTGCCGCCGGTCGCCCAGCTCCAGAACGGCGAGCGGACCAAGGCCTACGTGATCGGCGGCGCGCTCGGCGTGCTGCTCGCGACCAACCTCGTGACCTACGCGTATCTCCGCGCATGGTGCGATCACACCGACGGGCCGTCCGGAGGCGGCCTCACCTGCGGCGATGGTCCGGGCGGTCGCGACGGGACCCGCGCGGCCGAGAGGCTGCGGCCGATCAACATTGCGAGCGGAATCGCGTTCTGGGTGGTATATGGCTACGGCGTGTACGACGGTATACGCGGATACCGGCGCGTCTCGCGCGAGCAAGCCGTCCATCCGTATGTCACGATCACGCACGAGCCCGGAACCGGAGTCTCGTGGGGAATCGTAGGCCGTTTCTGATCTCGATTCGTACCTACATGGTGGCTGTCGCCGTTTAGCCCTGGTCTCGTGACCACTATCTGCATGCAAAATTCGGCCGCTGTCGTCGCTGAGCCGCGGGCGAATGCCCCCCATTCTTCGTTGTGATCGCCTTCGACCCTCCGCTACCATCTGACCGAGTGAGGCAGCCCGTACCCTTCGGGAAATACCTGCTGCTCGATCGCATCAGCGTGGGTGGCATGGCCGAGGTCTTCAAGGCCAAGTCGTACGGCGTCGAGGGCTTCGAGAAGATCATCGCGATCAAGCGGATCCTGCCGACGATGGGGGAGGACCGCGACTTCATCAAGATGTTCATCGATGAAGCCAAGATCGCCGGTCAGCTGGCACACGCCAACATTTGCCAGATCTTCGAGCTCGGCCGGATCGACGGCTCGCACTTCATCGCGATGGAGTACATCTGGGGCAAGGATCTGCTCCAGATCCAGAACCGGCTGCGCAAGCTCAAGCAGCCGATGCCGATCGCGATGGCGTGCTTCACCATCGCCAAGGTGCTCGAGGGCCTGGACTATGCCCACCGCAAGCGCGACCCGCTGGGCCGGCCGCTCGAGATCGTCCACCGCGACTGTTCGCCCCAGAACGTGCTGGTGTCCTACGAGGGCGAGGTCAAGGTCATCGACTTCGGCATCGCGAAGGCCACGTCGCGCAACTCGCGGACCATGGCCGGTGTGCTCAAGGGCAAG
>VBLP01000370.1:0-4636 GCA_005887925.1 Deltaproteobacteria bacterium
TCCCGAGGATGCCGACCTTGCCGTTGCTCTCGGGGATGTTCTTCACCAGGTAGTCGATCGTGTCGTAGGTGTCGGTGGCGTGATCGACCGGCGTAGGGTTCTGCGGTCCGTGCAGCGGCCGGTTCATCACGTAGTCGCCCTCGGACTTGTACTTGCCGCGCACGTCCTGGACGACCCGGATGTAGCCGCCCTCGACGATCACGTCGGTCGCGTTGTCGTAGCCGGCGAGGATCGGGCCGAGGTGGCCGCTGTGGGCGTGGCCGGTCAGCTCGCCGGCGTTGTACGGCGTGCGGGTGAGCAGGATCGGCGCGTGGCTCGCGCCCTTGGGCACGAGGATCACGGTGAACAGCTTCACGCCGTCGCGCATCGGGATCATCACCTCGCGGCGCGTGTGGTCGAAGCCGTAGGTCGACGGCGTGAGCTTGGCGGGCGTCTCGCTCGGCAGCGCGGGATAGCTCGCCGGTGCGGCCGGCTGCGGCGGCGCCGCCGGCTGCGGCGGTCTGGTCGGTTGTGGGGCCGGTTGTGCGGCGGGCTGCGGCGGCTTCGCGGGCTGCGCGCCGAGCTCGGGGGCGAGCCCGATCACGAGGACAGCGGCGAGGATCGATCTGCGCATGCGAGCTCCTTCGTCCGATCGCGAGGCGGCAGGATACCGGCTTCTCGGCCGGCGGGAGCCGTGCGCTCGGGCATTCTGCACACGTTGCCCCACATGAGTGCTGCGGCGACGCGGCAGGGCGTGCCGCGACTGCCGGCACGACCTGGCCTCTCTGGGGTACAAGATGCGTCGAATCGCCCCGGAAGGTCAGCCGTCATGTCGCGGACAACGAAGCTCGTGATCCTCCTGGCCGTCGCGGCCTGCGGCTCCGACACCCCCGCGATCACCCCGGACGCTGCCGCGCCGACCTACACCGAGCTGTTCACCAGGTACTTCGCGCCCGGCACGCGCGGCCACTGCGCCACCGATGGCTGCCACGCCGGGCCCAACTTCAACATCTGGCTGTGCGGCACCGACAAGAACACCTGCTACTCCGGCATGGCGACGATGGCGGGGATCATCAACACGGCCAACCCCCGGGCGTCCCTGATCGCCGATCCGGCGAGCTCACCACTCTCCTGGATCAACCCCAACGGGCCGATGCCGCAGGACGCCCCGGGGCCGTTCCCCGAGGGCCGCGACGCGATCTTTGCCTGGGTCGCCGCGGGCGCGCAGAACAACTGATCGGCGCAGCCGGGCGCGGTCGCCGGCGGCTTGCTAGTAGCGCAGCGGCTCGAGGTACTCCATCAGCTCCTTGGTGCGATGGCGGAACGGCGGCGGGACCTGGAAGCTGGTGCCGAGCTGATCGATGTTCTCGTCGACGGTGAAGCCGGTCGGCTTGGATACGGTGGCCTCGAACAGCGCGCCGGCGGGGGTGCGGACGTAGATCGAGTCGAAGTAGCCGCGGTCCTTGCGCTCGGAGCAGTCGGTGAAGCCCATGCCCTCGAGCCGGAACTTGACCTGATCCTGGGCGGTGTAGTCGTCGACCTGGAACGCGCAGTGGTGGACGATGCCTTCGCCGTAGGTCCAGCTCGCCTGCGGCAGCTCGGGCTCGAGCGCGAAGTCGACGATCTGGCCGGGCTGCGGGGTCGGGCTGTCGCCGAACGCGTAGCGCACGAACCGGCCGTCCTCGGCGATCCGCCGCGCGGTCCAGCCGCCGGTCATGAACTCGTTCGAGGTCTCGTGCTCGCGCACGCTGACGACGATCGCGTGGGTGCCGCGGATCGCGAGCTCGGCGGGGACCTCGCCGTTGGAGTACGGCTTGCGGCCATCGTCGGCGATGCCGACCAGCTCGTAGTCCAGGCCGCACGGGTGCTGGAACTGCAGCGCGCGCTCGCCGAACCGGCCGGCCTCGCGGACCTCGAAGCCGTGCGAGGTCAGCCGCTTGCGCCAGAACCCGAGCGCGGACACCGGCACCGACAGGCTGAGCGTGCGGATCTGGCCGGTGCCCTTGCGCGCCTTGCGGCCCGACTGGCGCATGGGGAACGTGGTGAGCAGCGTGCTCTCCTCGCCGAGGTCGTTGCCGTAATAGAGGTGGTAGATCGGCACGTCGCCGTCGTAGAGCGCGGTCTTCTTCACGCTCTTGAGCGACAGCACCTTGGTGTGGAAATCGTAGTCTTCCTGGGCACCGCCGGTGCACAGGGTGATGTGGTGGTGGCGTCGGATGGGAGCCGGAGTAGCCATGCCCAGAGGCTATGCCGGGGGCCGGCGCCGAGAAAGCCAAAACGCGACCCGGCGGCGAGCGGGCGTGCCGCGCGGCGGGAGCGGGGGCGGTACGCCGGTCACGCGGTCAGGCGCTGGACGGCCGCGACGAGCAGCTCGGCCTTGAACGGCTTGATGATCCAGCCCTTGGCGCCGGCCTTCTTGGCGCGCTCGATCAGGGCGGGCTGGCCTTCGGTCGTGAGCATCACGACCGGCAGCGACTTCCAGCGCGCATCGCTGCGGAGCTTCTCGAGCATCTCGAGCCCGTTCATGCGCGGCATGTTGACGTCGCAGATCAGCATCGCGACGGAGGTATCCACCTTGCCGATCGCATCGATGCCGTCGACCGCCTCGATCACCTGGTAGCCGGCCTGGGACAGGGCGAGACCGACCTGCTGGCGGACCGTGGGGGAATCATCGATGACGAGGATCTTCTTCATGACTCGGGAGAGCGGTTCGTCCACTTCCGGCGTGCGTTGAGCGCTCAACGGATCGGGGTTGTGGCCGAGCACCGAGCTATCCCCGAGATCCGGCCGGCGTCTCGGGGTGCACATGACCCGATATCGGCTCGACCGGAGCCTCTCCCGGACATGTGCCGGAGTAACGCCGGCCGTCATCATTGTCCGGGGGTGGCCGATTGGATCGGCATGTGGAAGTTCCCGTGGCGGCCGGTCGCGCCCGCTCTCGCCGCGCTGGCCGCCGCGCTGGTCGCTGCGTGCATCTACGATCCTGGTCAGCGCTGCGGCCCGGCGATGACGTTCGTCGAGGCCGCCAACGCCTGCGTGTGCGATGGCAACGCAGTCCCGGTCACGGGCGGCTGCCGGGCGTGCGCCGCCGACGAGATCGTCGCCGCAGGGACCTGCGGCTGTCCGACCGGACAGGCCAAGAACGCCGCCAACATCTGCGAGGTGATCACCGCGCTGGGCAAGCCGTGCGACACCGCGACCACGCCGTGCAGCGACGAGAGATACTCGTACTGCGCGGTGCGCGGCGCCGGCACGGCGGGGACCTGCACCAGCGCGTGCACGAGCCACGCCGACTGCGACGCCGCCTACACGTGCGCGACGTGGGAGGCGCAGCCCTACTGCCGGACGTTCGCGGGGTTCGGCAACGCGTGCGCATCATCGGACGACTGCTCCGGCGACGCGCGGTTCTGCGACACGTTCGTGACCCACGTCTGTGACGTCGCGGGCTGCTCGCTGACGCTGAACGACTGCCCGCGCGGCCTGGTGTGCTGCGACTTCTCGCGCTACGCGCTCGGAACGCTGTGCGCAGAGGCGTGCTTGTGAGGCCCGCGGCGCTCGGCATCGCGGTGCTCGGCCTGCTCGCGCACCCGGCGCTCGCCCAGGTCTCCGACCACGAAGCGCTGGCCGGCGATCCGCCGCCGCACGCGCCGCCAGCGTCCGATGACCTGTCGCGAGCCGCGGACGTCACCGCGGACATCGCCGCCATGCCGGCGGTCGCGCCGGCAGTCGCGCCGGCCGCCGCGCCGGCCGACATCGACCTGAGCTCGATCGGGCTCGATCCGTCGTCGTCGCCGTTCGATGACAAGCTCAACATCCATGGCTTCGCCGACATCGCGCTCCAGAAGTGGCACTGGGCGCACAGCACGATCGGCTTCCCGCAGAAGTCCAAGAGCTTCCTGGTCGGGAACCTCAACCTGTACCTGGCGAAGAACCTGACGGCGAAGGCGCGCAGCCTCGTCGAGGTGCGCTTCACGTTCCTGCCCAACGCGAGCGTGAACCCCGACGGCAGCGTCGTCGACACCACCGTGCTGGACGCCACGAACCTCTACCGGGCGACGCAGTGGGGCGGGATCATGATCGAGCGGGTCTACGTCGAGTACGACCTCACCGAGCACCTGACGATCCGCGGCGGGCGCTGGCTCACGCCGTACGGTGTGTGGAACATCGACCACGGCTCGCCGGTGGTGATCACGACCGGCCGGCCGTTCATCATCGGCGAGCAGTTCTTCCCCGAGCACCAGACCGGCCTGGACCTGTTCGGCGATCACTACCTCGGCCGGTTCAAGCTGTCGTACCACGCGACGGTGTCGAACGGGCGGGGCGGCGCCGACGCGCAGCTCGATCAGGACAGCGTGTTCGCGCTCGGCGGGCGGCTCGAGCTCGAGACGCCGTGGGGGCTCCGGCTCGGCAGCTCGTACTATCGCGGCCGCTACACCGCGCTGCCGGCGACCGCCGGCGGCGTCGCCGACACGTACCTCGAGGCGTCGTACGGCGGCGACGCGCAGCTCGATCGCGGCGCGCTCCACCTCCAGGCCGAGGTGATCGCGCACGATCGCCACTACCCCGCGGGCCAGCGCAGCCTGGCGGGCGGCGGGTTCGCGCCCGACGGCCGCGATTTCGGGTTCTACGTCCTCGCCGGGTATCGCTTCGACCTGCT
>VBLP01000370.1:4675-8836 GCA_005887925.1 Deltaproteobacteria bacterium
TTCCGGCCGGCACCGAACCTGGTGCTCAAGCTCGACTTCACCTACGCCACGTTCGACAGCGGCGGCGGGCTGATCGCGGGGCAGACCGCTCGCTACTACGAGGCGCAGGCATGCTGGGCATTCTGACGAGGGCCGTCATGAGATCGACGCTCACATCGATCGTGATCGCGCTGTGCCTGATGTTCCCGGGCGCCTCCGCGTACGCCGACGGCAAGCGACTGGTCGTCGTGGTCGGCAAGGGAGCCGGGGTGACCAACCTGTCGCGGGCCGACCTCAGGCGCTGCTTCACCGGCGAGTCGGTGTCGGCCGGCGGCCGGACGCTGATCCCGTTCAACGCGTCGCCCAGCTCGCCCGACCGGATCGGCTTCGACCGGGCGGTGCTCGGAATGTCGCCCGACGAGGTCGGCCGGTACTGGGTCGACCGCAAGATCCGCGGCCAGAGCGGCGCGCCGCGCTCGCTGCCGTCGCCGGCGCACATCGCCAAGGTCGCGGCCAAGTTCCCCGGCGCGATCGGCTACCTCCCGGCGGACCAGCTGACCGCGGACGTCCAGGCGGTGTCGGTCGACGGCATCGCGTACACCGACCCGCGCTACGACATCGCCTCGCAGTGACGCGGGTTCGCGACGTCGCACGCGGGCGCCGCGGAGGGCCCGCGGTGCGCCGCGGGCGGCGCATGCTGTGATCGATCGATCCGCGCGATCGATCGATTGATCCCGGGAGCAGCGGCGAGGTGCCGGTAATGCCGCGTGCCGGTTCGCGAGGTCGCATGGCATCGCGGTTGCTGTTGCTCGGAGCAACCACGAAAGGAACTCCATGCTTCGATTTCTGACCGCTGCTCTGATCGTCATTGCCGCCGCCACCGGGACCGCCGTCGCCGACCGCGATCACGCCGGAGCGCCGGGCTACGTCACCGCCTACGAGCTCGATGGCCGCACCGTGATCGACGTCAAGGTCTGCTTCCGCACCACGAGCTACGGCGGCTACGACTACGCGCGCTGCGGCGAGCGGCTGCGCGACTGGCTCAAGATCGAGGTGTGCCGCGCCAAGGGGCCGGGCACGCACTACTACCTCTACCAGGTCGGCGACGCGCGGCCGATGCGGCTGTCGCTGTACTGCCGGCGCTACTAGCAGCGAGGGAGTTGCGCCGCATGGTACAAGGGGAAGCGATGCCTCGCCTCGTCGTCCGTGAGCCCGGTGGCGTGGCCACGTCGGTGCAGGTCGGCGACGAGGTGCTGATCGGCCGCGACGCCGGCATGCAGATCGCGCTCGGCGATGCCAAGGTGTCGCGCCACCACGCGACGATCAGCCGCGACGGGGACGGCTGGGTCATCGTCGACGCCGAGTCGCGCCACGGCACGTTCGTCAACGGCGAGCGGGTGTCGCGGCGGCCGCTGTGCGACGGCGACCGGCTGCAGATCGGCGCGACCGTGCTGCGCTTCGAGCAGGCCGAGGACAGCGCGGCGATCGCGCTGCACCTGACCGAGACCGAGCAGGTGCGGCCCGACGAGCGGCTGCAGGTGTTCTACCAGCTCGCCGAGGCGACGGCGGCGATCGACGACGCCGACGCGGCGCTGCGCCGCGCGCTGGCCGCGATCGTCGCGGTGCTGGGCTGCGACCGCGGCGTGATCGCGCTGGGTGCCACGCCGCAGACCCTGCGGCGCGCCGCCGAGGTCTCCGCGCGCGATCTCGTGATCGGCCGGATCGTGGTCGACGCGGTGCTGACCCGCGGCGAGGCGGTGCTGCTCGGGCCGCTCGAGGCCGGCACGACGCTCGACCGCCAGGGTGTGCGCTCGGCGATGGCGGCGCCGCTCCGGCTGCGCGACCGCACGCTCGGCCTGGTCTACGTCGACGACCGCGGCCGCACCGATCGGTTCGGCCAGGACGACCTGGCGCTGCTGGTCGCGGTCGCGCGGCTCGCCGGCGTGATCGTCGACGTGTCGGCGCGCTACGAGCGCGTGGTCGCGATGGTCGAGGTCGCGCAGCACGACCGGGTCGCGCCCGAGCTGATCGGCAAGAGCGACGCGATCCGCCGGGTCCGCCGCGAGCTCGAGCGCTTCGCCGCGACCGACCTGCCGATCCACCTGACCGGCGAGAGCGGGGTCGGCAAGGAGCTGGTGGCGCGCGCGATCCACGCCGTGTCGCCGCGGCGGCAGGCGGCGTTCGTCGCGGTCAACTGCGCGGCGATGCCCGACACGCTGCTCGAGAGCGAGCTGTTCGGCCATGTCCGCGGCGCGTTCACCGGGGCCGACAAGGCGCGCCGCGGCAAGCTCGCGCTCGCCGACCGCGGCACGCTGTTCCTCGACGAGGTCGCCGACCTGTCGCCGGCCGCGCAGGCCAAGCTCCTGCGCGTTCTCGAGGACGGCGAGGTCGTGCCGGTCGGCAGCGAGACCGCGACCCGCGTCGAGCGTCGCACAAGGACCTCGCGCGCGCGGTCGCCGACGGCCGGTTCCGCCAGGACCTGTACTACCGGCTCGCCGGCGCCGAGATCGCGATCCCGGCGCTGCGCGAGCGCGGCGACGACGTCATCGAGCTGGCCGAGGTGTTCCTCGCCCGGATCCGGCAGCAGCGCTCGGCGCCGTCGCGGCTGTCGCGCGAGGCGATCGCGGCGATGGCCGCGTATCCCTGGCCGGGCAACGTCCGCGAGCTGCGCCACGCGATCGAGCGCGCCTGTGCGATCGCCGCCGGCGATGTCATCGAGGCCGGCGATCTCGCGCTGCGGGCGCCGATCGCCGGAACCGCGCGCGCTCGACGCCACCGAGCGCCGGCTGGTCGAGCAGGCGATGGCGGCCGCGGGCGGCAACGTGTCCGAGGCCGCCCGGCTGCTCGGCATCACCCGGATCATGATGAAGCGCCGCATCGATCGATTCTCCGGCGGCTCCGGCGACGGTGACTAGCCGCGGTCCGCCCGGGAGCCGCGCCGCGGATCGCAGCGCCGCGACGGACGTATACACTGGCGCGGTGGACCGACGCGACGGCCCGGGGATGACGACCGATGCAGCGCCGCCGTCGCCGGCGGAGCTCGAGCCCGCGCTCGCGCCGGGCGCGGTGATCGCGGGCCGCTATCGCCTCGAGGCCCGGCTGGGTGGTGGCGGCGGCGGCACGGTGTGGCGGTGCCGCGACGAGCAGCTCGGCGCGGTCGTCGCGCTCAAGATCGTCGCGCCCGGCGGCGACGTCGAGCGCTGGCGCCGCGAGGTCGCGATGGCGCGGCGGATCGCCGATCGCAACGTGTGCCGGGTCCACGACCTCGGCGAGACCGACGAGCTCCGGTTCGTGACCATGGAGCTGGCGGCCGAGGCGAGCGCGCTGTTCGCGCAGATCGCCGCCGGCGCCGCCGCGATCCACGCCGCCGGCGTGGTCCACCGCGACCTCAAGCCCGAGAACGTCGTGGTGGCGACCGATGGGCGGGCGGTGATCGTCGACTTCGGCCTGGCGCGCGAGCCGAGGTCGGCCGGCGCGACGGTGACCAGCGCCGGCGTCGCGATCGGCACGCCGCGCTACATGTCGCCGGAGCAGGCGGCGGGCGAGGCGGTCGATGCGCGCACCGACGTCTGGGCGCTCGGCCTGATCGGCCACGAGCTGCTGGCCGGCGCGCTGCCGGCGTCCGACCCGCTCGGCCGCCGGATCGATCCGGCCGTCGACGAGCGGCTGCCGGGCGCCGCGGCGGTGCTGCGCCGCTGCCTCGCGCTCGACCTCGACCAGCGCTACCGCGACGCGCGCGAGCTATACGCCCAGGAATCCGCGGGCGGCCGCGCGGGCGGATCTGGCTCGCTGCGGCGATCGTGGCGGTCGCGGCGGCTGGCGCGGCCGTGGTCACGGTGCAGCTCCGCACGCCGGCCGTCGGCCCCGCGCCGGCTGCCACCGCACCGGCTGCCACCGCGCCGCGCGGCGGCGACGTCGAGCTGTTTCCGATCGTCTCCGAGGCGCGCTGGCCGAGCGACGCACCGATCTCGGTCGCGGTGGCGCGCGACGGCAAGCGCTTCGCGTACACCACGGCCGGCGGCGACGTGCCGGTTCGCTCGCTCGCGGCGGCCGGCGCACCGGCCACGATCGACAAGTGGCCGCTGCCGAAGTACCAGCGGACGCCGGGCAGCCATGGCGAGAGCCTGGTCACCCTGTGGTGCGCCGGCTGGTTCAGCGACGGCTCGCTCGGCGTGATCGCGT
>VBLP01000371.1:0-2823 GCA_005887925.1 Deltaproteobacteria bacterium
ATCGGCCGCGCGATGCGCTCGAACCGGCGCATCGAGTTGCCAGCGGCAGCTCCCGTAGCCGGCGCTGCGGCGGCGCGGTCGCGACGAGACGCGATCAGATCGCGCAGCTTCACCGCGTTGCGCGCGGGCCGCGGGAGCTCGCTGTCACCCGCGGGTTTCACAGTGCACACCGCGGTGAACAGCCGCCGCGTGGCACCACGGCTGCACTTTTGACCGCCACAACCTCGAAGGGACCTATCCATGTCCACGACCGCCCTCGAAACCGTCACCGCCGACCTGCTGACCCGTCCTTCGGGCGGTGTCCGGATGCAGCTCACCCAGTATGGCTATCCCGGCGATCCGTACTCCGACTCGGAGACCCGCAAGGGCCACGGCGCGTATCACTCGCTGGCCGCGGGTGAATCGGTGGCGCTCACCGACGCCGGGCTGCGCGCGCTGGGGCTGTCGCGGCCCGAGGTGCGCATGACCCACCCGTGGGTCGACATCCAGCTGCGCGGCGGCGGCACGCTCGAGCGGCGGATCGACGATCGCGCGCCCGAGCGCAACATGCGCGCTGACCTCTATCAGCCCGGCGGCTTCGATCGCCGGCTGCCCGACTACGCCGACGTCACGCTCCGCCGCTAGACTGGATTCACCGGCCGAGTTCTCCTCGCATCCTTCCACGCGAAGCCGCCGGCGCCTGGCTCGCAGGATCGCGGCATCAGCGTGCGGACCGCGCCCACGTGGGCGCCGCGAGCATGCTGCAGACGCGGATCGGATGCTCGAGCGAGTCCCATTCGACATCACCCAACGGCCTCGGTCCTGCCGCTCACTAGGGCACTCTCGACCTGTGCTCGCCAAAGAGTTGCGCACGCGATCCGAGTCTTCGAGGGTGAAAGACAGATCCTCCGGCGCCTCTCCAAGGACGGCTTCGCCGCTAGCCTGGGCTTCCACGGCACAAATTGGCCTAAGGTTGCCACGCCGATCGCCGACAGTTGCCGACGAAGATCCGTCGAAGCGGTACCCCGACGCGCTATCCGGATCGGTGCGCTGAACGCCACTTTCGACGATCCTCGTGCAACCTGCGCCAACGAGGTCTTCGATGAGGATTTCCGCCACGTGGTTTTGCTCGCGTTGCAAGCAGCTCGGACGAACAGCGGCGACCGGCGCACCGAATCGACCAAGCTTCCTCGGAAGAAGCTGGATCATTTCGATCACCTGATCCTCCAAGCATTAGGTGAACGCCCCGCCGTGGAAATCCAGGCTAGCCGCTTGACGGCCACTGTGAGACCTGCCGCCTTGGAGAGCCCGAGCTCGGTCATCCCCACTGCTGTGTGCTCCACCGTGAACTGAGCAACAACCTTGCCGCGCTCGTCGACCATGCACACCGCGTGCTCGTGCGCGGCCAGTCCAGGCCGACGAAGTACTGCATGGGAACTCCTTGGGTACGACGCCCACCGACGCGCGAGGGACTGCCGAGCGCTCACTAACTGGCGCTCCACGGCGCGTACGCCGGGGCGCAACATCCTGTTGTCGGTCAAGGTCCCCCGTGTGTGGCGCTCACGCAGGACGCCGGTCAGCGCCATGTGCCACCGCGTCCACGTCGGCGCTACAATCGATCGCCTCGTGCTCACGTCTTGGGAACGGGACATCGCCGCAGAGACTCGAAGATCAATTGCTCGAGTGTAATCCCGTCGGCGGCAGCCGCCAGAGCCGCAGCGATCGCCGAGCAAGCAATGGCCGGCTTCCATCCCAGCCCAGTGAGCGCCGCCTTCGCCTGCGTACGAACGATCGCGGTATCGAGCCTGCTGGCCGCGCCCACGTGGGCCCCGCTGCTCGTGTTCAAGCGCGGTCTGGGCTCCGTGCTCCCCTGCGCGAGGGCGGCGCTTGCCTCGGCCGTGCCGCGAGCACCTGCTTCGGCCGCCAGCCAGCCGGTGGCTGCTCGCGCGTGACCTCCTCGAGCCGCACCGCGCCCTCGAACGGGACGATGCCGGCCGCGTTCCCCGAGGCATAGACGATCCTGTCACCCTGCGCCTGGACCACCGTCGCGACGTGACCGCTCAGCGGCCCCGTGGGACCACCGTTGACGACCGAGATGATGTCGCCCGGGGCGAGCGCCGCGGTGAACGCGGGGCTGCCGCTGACCACGTGGCCAGGTCGCTTGGTCCAGGCCGCGTATTGCGCCACCTGCTTGGTGATCTCGACATCGCAGCGGGCGGAGTGCGCGTGACAACCTGCTGCGCATGGCTGCGGTCGCCGAGAGATTTCCACAGCTCACCCTGGTGCCGGCCACGAAGCGTGCGCGTTCGCCGGCCTGCCTCATCTATGATCACCTGGTAGCGCAGTCATTCGTCGGGGCGAGCGCGGGCGGCTCGGCGCTGTGGACTGCGGTCACCGTCGATCTGCCACGACGTCGAGCTCGACGGGCTCGGCCATGCGGGGAGTCTCCTGGGTGTCGGTCGCTGGCGTGGACGGCGCGCTTGAGGCGGCGCATCGGCGTGCTCGCACCGCACGGTGAGCAGCTCGACGATCGCTGCTGCGATCCTTGTTGCGCGCATCCGGAGTGAGCTTGCGCGCAATGGTATGTCGTGAACCCGCTTGTCCTGTCGCCCTATCCGGACCGAACTCGGTGCCCAGGAGCCACCGTCTTGAACCTTCAGCGAGATATCAACATCAGCGACGACGCGAGCGAACCAGAAGGTCGGGGGCGCAACCTGATCGCCGTGATCGGCATCGACCACTATCGACACTGGCAGCGGCTGACGAACGCCGTAAGCGATGCGCGCGGCGCCGCGGCGCTGTTCATGCAGCTCGGCTTCTCGCTGGCCGCGAAACCTCTGATCA
>VBLP01000371.1:2942-29635 GCA_005887925.1 Deltaproteobacteria bacterium
GACCTCGAAGGCTGGCTGCGTGCCGTGGCCCTGCTGCCCGCGAATCACATCCTCGTGATCGTCGATGCATGCTACAGCGGGATCGCACTGGACCCGATCATCAAGTGGAGGGATACCACATCATGGCACGACGAGCCACTCTCGACGCTGCGAGCTCGCCGAAGTCGGCGGATCATCACCTCGGCACTTGATGACCAGTGTGTGATGGACAGCGGCCCATACCCAGGGCATTCGCTGTTCACTGGCTGCCTCATTGAGGCGCTCACCCGTGGCCTTCGGCAAAGTGGCCGTCTAATAACGACGGGATCAGAGCTCGGGCTCTACATTCAACGCCGCGTTGAAGCCTATCCGCATTCGAAACAGACGCCAGACTTCGGTACCTTCGCCTTCGACGATCGAGGCGAGATGGTGATCTCAATGGCGAGACAAGCCTCCCAAGTCGTTGGTGTGGCAGCGCAAGGGGGTGCAGCCCCGACGAACCGACCCATTCCACTCATGGATCCGTCATCGCAATCCACGGCCAGAAGTACGAATCCAATGCCGATCGCGCTGGTGCTGCTGGCTGGACTGGTCGCTGTCGTATCCCTCGTTTGGGCCGTGCTGGACAAGCAGGGGCCAATCTCGCCGGGTGGAGCAGTGGTCGCGCCTCGCGAAAGCACAGTGCTCTGGGTCGATGATCATCCTGACAACAACGTTCATGAAAGACAATCTCTGGAATCCATGGGCGTGAGGTTTGTCCTGGCAAGATCGAACGCAGAGGCACTCGAGAAGGCGACACTTCAGCAACCTGATGTGATCATATCGGATATGGAACGACCAGAGGATCTGGTGGCGGGCTATGCTCTATTGGAATCACTGCGTCAGTTGAAGAAACCGATACCAGCGGTCATCTACTCCGACTCGTGTTCGCCGGAGCGACGCGCCGAGGCCGGGAGACTTGGCGCCCTCGGATGTACTGGCAGCCCACATGAGCTATTCGACTACGTACGCACCGCGTTGAGGGCGAAGCTCCCGGCAGGCAGCGGGGACAACCGATAAGATCGTTTTCATCGAGCAAACGGATTCGCTCTGTGCCGCCAACCCGGCGCATCACGAACGCGGCCTCGACGTCCAGCGACAACGCGGTGACGAAGCTGTACGTGCTGGGAGGAGCAGCTGCCCTGGACCGAGTCGGAGGTCGGTGCCAAGCTCCGGGTGATGTGGCAGCTGAGGCGGCCGACGCTCGCGCAGGTGCAAGCCTACCGCGCGGCGCAGCGGGCGCTGCCGTTCAGCTATCCGAGTGTCGGCGCGACCCGCGACGGCGGACCGACGCCGCAGGGGTTCGACCGCGACCGCAACCGGCATCGGCTCGGCGACGGCGAGGCCGTGTTCGCCGCCGCCTGCGCCGCCGTCCGCGCGTGGCAGATGTTCCCGCCGCCGCTGGCCACGATCGAGCCGACCGGGATCCCGATCGCCGAGGGCCAGGTCGCAGCGGTGGTTGTCCGCGTGCTCGGCGTGTGGTTCCTCAACGCGGCGCGCATCGTCTACGTCGTCGATGAGCCGCGCCGGTTCGGCTTCGCCTACGGCACGCTGCCCGGCCACGCCGAGCGCGGCGAGGAGCGCTTCCTGGTCGAGTGGCTGGCCGACGACAGCGTCTGGTACGACCTCGATGCGCTGTCGCGGCCGCGCTACTGGGCGGCACGCCTGGCCTATCCTCTCACCCGCCGGCTGCAGCGCCGGTTCGCGCGGCTGTCCAAGGCGGCCATGGCTCGCGCCGTGGCGCGGCGGTGCGGCTGAGCGATCGCTGTCCCCGTCATCGCGTTGACGCGAGCTTATCGTCCCTGCGATGTCCGCATGCGAGAATCTGGCGCATGATCACCCGTCTCTCGGCACCGCACCGCCTGCTCTGGATCGCCGTGACGGTGATCGGCCTGACCGGGCCGCTGCTCGTCGCGGCCGGGTCGATCTACCTCAGCGCGCGCGGCACGGCGCTGCCGATCCATCTTGCCGCCGCCCTCGCATGCCTGGCGCCGGTCGCGGCTGTGGTCGTGTTCGTGAAGCGCAGCCGCGTGACCGGCGCTGCCGCGCTGGTGGCGAACCTGGTCGTCGCGCTGTTTCTCACCTCGTACTGTTCGTCGCCGCTGCCGAGGCCCGCGCCGCTCGACGGACCCCTGCCACCCGCCTCGCCGCCGGCCGGGATGGCGCTGCTGCAGCTTCCCACCGGGGTGATCCACCGGACGGCGGCATTCGGCTACCGCGGCGGGGCATTCTCCGATCGGCGCGACTTCGCGATGACTGCTGCGCTCGTCAAGCACCCGCGCGGCGATCTGCTCATCGATACCGGCCTGGGCCGCAGCATCGAGACCCAGCTTCCGTTGATGCCGCGCTCGTTCCGGCTGGTCACGGACCTCGAGCGCGGTCGACCCGCGGCCGACCAGCTCGACGCGGCTGGCTACGACCGCACCCGGCTGCGCGGCATCCTCCTCACGCATGCCCACTGGGATCACGCCAGCGGCTTGCCCGATTTCCCCGGTGTCCCCGTGCTCGTCACCGATGACGAGCGCCGCTTCATCGACCGCGGCGGCTGGATCACGGCCATCGCGCGCAGTGCCACGGGCGCCCGTTACGAGGTCTACGACTTCGAAGGCGGACCGTATCTCGGCTTCCCGCGAAGCCATGACATCTTCGGCGACGGCTCGATCGTCGTGGTGCCCGCACCCGGCCACACGCCTGGCTCGGTGATCGCGTTCGTGGCGCTTCCCGACGGCCGCCGCTTCGCATTCGTCGGCGACCTCGCCTGGCAGCAAGAAGGCATCACCGAGCGCGAGGAACGGCCGTGGCTTGTGCGGCGCTCCGCCGACCACGATCCGGGGCAGGTGCGCGACAACGTGCTGCGCATGGCTGCCGTCGCCGAGCGATTTCGACAGATCACCCTGGTGCCGGCCCACGACGTGCGCGCGTTCGCAGGCCTGCCTCGTCTCTGATCTGACCGCGCATCTTCTACCTCATCGATGAGCCGCGCCGGTTCGGCTTCGCCTACGGGATGATGGACCGGCCCACGTGATCATGCACGATTACCTCGCGCGGCTGTCCGCGCATCTACTCGTAGAAATCGTCAAGACTGTGCCAGCTCCCTCGTGATCGCTTCGGCGCGCGCTCGCGCGGCGTGTGCCGGGTGAAGATCCGCCGGCCGATCGAGGCGCCGCGCGGGTTCGGGTACCGCGCCACCTTGGCATCCAGCTCGTCGAGCAGAGCGCCGACAGAGCGCACCGGCCTCCATTTGCACTCGCCAAGGTCGGTCCAGGCGTCGTCGCGGAGGCTGACCAGGTCGATCTGCGTGTGCTTGTCCCAGTACTCGCCGATCTCGTGGCCGGCCGAGACTCCTTCGCGCTCGTAGATCGACGGGAGGGCCTCGCGGCAGAGCCGCTCGAAGCTCGTGCCGTAGTACGAGTCGAGCTCCGGGCGGATCCGCACCGCGAACGCCTGATCCGGCCCGAGCTTCTGCAGGATACTTCCGTTCGGATAGACGAAGCGGAACCAGAATCGCAGTAGCGGATCGTCGAGCTCGTAGCGAACGTGGCGCGCGACCGGTGGCTTGCCGGTGAGCGGATACCGCCGCCGCAGATAGCCCAGCTCGACGAGCTGCCCGAGGTAGTAAGCGATGCTCCGACCGGCGATGCCTGCCCGCTGTGCGATCTCGCCGCTTGGTGCTGCGCCGGTCGCGAGCGTCATGAGGATCGCGTAGTAGTGCTCGACCTCGCGTAGCTCCTCGCGGAGGAGAAACTCCGGTTCGCGATGCAGCGGTGAATACTCATCGAGGATCGCCGCCTTGATGTTCTGCTCGACCGATCGCCCGGGCAGGAAGCACCGTAGATACATCGGGACGCCGCCGCAAATCGCCCGCGTCCGCGCCAGGTCGGCGGGCGCGTAGCCTGGATGGAAGCGAGCGGCCTCGCGATGGTCGAACGGGCGGAGGAGGATCTGCGCCGTGCGCCGTCCGAACAACGGACTCTTCTTGCCCAGGACCTCGCGCTCCATGAACCCGAGGTACGAGCCACACAGGATCAGGAAGACGTTGCCGGTGGCCCGCCAGCGTCGATCCCATGCCTCTTGCAGGACCGACGGGAGCTCTGGGCTCTCGGCCACCATCCACTGGAACTCGTCGAGAGCGATCACGAGCTTACCCTTGCCCTTGACACTGCGATCGCCCCAGCGCTCGACGACGGCATCGAACGCGCGCTTCCAGGTGTCCGCCGGGAAGGTGGCCAGGAGTGGTTCATCGAGCGCTGCGGCAGCCTCGACCAGGAACTCACGGCGCTGCAGCTCGGGGGTCGCCTGTTTCCCGAGGAAGTAGACCGCAGGCTTGCCGTGGAGGAAGCGGACGATCAACTCGCTCTTGCCGATGCGGCGCCGCCCGTAGATCGGAACGAAGGCGCTTTCCCGGGCAGCATAGAGCTGGTCCAGCCGTTGTAGCTCTGCGGTACGGCCGATGAAGTCGCTCATCAGGGCAGTCTAGGCGTACTGGAACGCTGGTCAAGTCATGGCTCACCGAATGGCGACTCACTGAGTCATGACTCACTTAGTTATGACTTGTCAACTCGATTGCTCGATCAGCGGAGGCCCGCACAATCGCGTATGCGCCAGCGTCTCGCTCTCTATGACCTGCGCGCTCCTGGATCTGTCGGATCCGCAGTTCCGCCACCGGCGGGCGCGAGGTGGTCGCGCAGGCGGCGCAGGCCGAGCTCGGTCTTCAGATCGACGAGGTCGCCGCGGACGCAGGCGGCGATCGCATCATCGAGGGGCAGCCACCGGGTGCGCGCGCCCTCCTCCATCGGCGAGCCGTCGCCGGCGAGCGGCTGCTGCGCCGCGGGATCGACCTCGACGGCGGCGAAGTAGAACTTCTCGACCATGCTGCCGGGAGAGGGGTAGCTGCCGGCGCCGAGCAGCGTGATGCCGGCGGGATCGACGGTGAAGCCGGCCTCTTCCTCGACCTCGTGGGCTGCGCGCTGGCGCAGGCCGTCGGCGCCGGTGTCGCCCGGCTCGACGATGCCGGCGACGAGCTCGGTGAGGAACATTCCCGGCGGCGGCTCGGGCAACGGCGCGCGCGCGGGGTCGCGGCCCATGCGCAGCGCGGGACGCAGGCCGTCGCGCACGAGGACGTCGATGCCACCGGCGGTGCGGGCGTAGACGGCGACGACGACGGCGTCCTGGCCGTAGGGCCGGGCGATCGAATCGCAGACGTAGGGGGCCGAGGCAGTGCCGTCGGCGCGGCGGTTACGCATGCGGAGCCGGCGGATCGCGAGGAAGCCGCCGCGGCCGACCAGCTCGTCCTCGTCGATGATGAGCTCGACGATCTCGTGGGTGGGAGCCGCGCTGCGCATGCGGCAGATGATAGCTTCTCTGGATGGAGTCGGAGCTCAAAGGCAAGCGCGCGCTGGTGACCGGCGCCTCGAGCGGGATCGGCGCGGCGATCGCGCGCGAGCTCGCGGCGCTGGGGGTCGACCTCGTGGTCAGCGGCCGCCGGCGCGACGCGCTCGATGCCGTCGCCGCCGAGTGCACGGCGCGCGGCGTGCGGGTCGACGTCGTGGTCGCCGACCTCGGCCGCCCCGGCGGGGCCGCGGCGCTGTGGAGCGGCGCGCGCGCCACCGGCCCGGTCGACATCCTGATCAACAACGCCGGGTTCGGCTACTTCCGCCCGTTTCGCGCGGTCGACTGGGAGCGCGACGCCGAGCTCGTCCAGCTCAACATCACGTCGCTGGTCGAGCTGTCGCGCCGGTTCGTCGACGACCGCACGACCGGCTTCGCGCACGACCGCGCCCATCTGGTCAACATCGCCTCGATCGGCGCCTACCAGGCGGTGCCGCACATGGCGGTCTACGCGGCCTCGAAGGCGTTCGTCCGCAACTTCACCGAGGCGCTGCACGACGAGCTGCGCGGCACGCCGATCCGCGTGACCTGCGTGTGCCCGGGCGGCACCCGCACCGGGTTCCACGAGATGGCCGGCGCCGGCAACTACAGCTGGCTCGCCAACGCCTCGATGATGAGCGCCGAGGCGGTCGCCCGCAGCGCGGTCCACGCGATGCGCCGTGGCAAGCGCAACGTCATCCCGGGTGTGCTCAACAAGCTCGCGTGCTGGTCGGTGCGGCTGGTGAGCCGGCGGATCGCGGCGTGGATGTCGGGCCGCGTGCTGGGCAAGCCGAGGGCCGACGCGCTGCCGGCCCGCACCGCCGCCTGACCGACCGCCGAGACGGTGCAGCACCGATGTCGGTTGCAAGCCCGCCCGGCGCGCCGGCCGGGGGCGCCGTGCTAGTGTCCGCCGCGGCGGACCATCATGACCAGCTTCCCCACTGATCTTCGCTACACCCACGATCACGAATGGCTGCGCGCGGCCGGCTCGTCCTGGCGCGTCGGCATCACCCAGTTCGCCGTCGATCAGCTCGGCGACATCACGCTGGTCGATCTGCCCAGAGAGGGCGACCTGGTCACCAAGGGCCAGCGGTTTGGCACGATCGAGAGCGTCAAGAGCGTGTCCGATCTGTACGCGCCGGTGTCCGGCAGGGTCACCGCGGTCAACGCTGCGCTCAAGGACGCGCCCGAGCAGGTCAACAGCGAGCCGTACGGCGCGGGCTGGATGATCGAGCTCGAGCCGACCGAGCAGTCCGAGATCGGCGAGCTGATGACACACGAGGCGTACAGCCAGCACGTCGCGGCGCAGTGATTGCCGGGCGGATCGGCGGCAGAACGAGACGAACAGTGTCTCGCGAGCAGTGTCTCGCGGTGTCTCGCGATCGGTGTCTCTGTTTCATGTCCAGCGCCCCGATCGCGGGATATTGCTGACACTCCACGGCCCACCGTCGCCGATCTCCTCGTTGCCGCTCTCGAGTTACGCCCGCTACCTTCGTCGCGGCGATCACTATCTCACGGTCGGGGCACCGGTGACTGCATGTCGCGATCCAGGCACGGAACGCGTCATTGCTTGTCAGCCATTGCTGGAAGGCCGAGATCGGTTACTCTCGCGGCGTGCCGAGCTGGAAAGGTGTCGCGTGGGTCCTCGCGTGTGTCTGCGATGACGAGGACTGGTATCCGAAGATGGTGCCGGTGCTGCTCGATCTGGTCCCGGCGAGCTTCTTCTGGAAGGAGGCCTCGCAGGTCCGGTCGGCGTCCGGAAGACCTGCGAAGCTGACCGCGGCGGCGTTCAAGAAGGCGGTGACGGCGACCCAGCGATCCTGGCAGCTGGTGTCCAGCGCCGCGCGCGATCCGGATCTGGAGTTCGACTGCCACCGGCTCGGCAGCCAGATCAGCTTCAAGCTGACGCTCCACGATGCGGCCTGGCAGCGCGCCGGCGCCGGGCTGGCGTCGGCGATCGAGCAGCTGTCGCTCGGGTTCCTCCGCGCGCTGCGCGGACAGGCGATCTTCGCGCCCGACAGCGGCATCTATCCGTCGTTCTATCCCAAGCTGTCGTATCCGCATGTCGAGGATGCCGAGGACGTTCCGCTGTTCCGCTACGATCTGGTGATGGACGTGCTCGACCGCCGGATGGTGAAGCGGCTGACCGTGGTCGATCAGCCGGAAGCCGCCGGGCGGATGAAGCGGATCTGCGCCGCCGCGCTGCCACGCGGGGTGCGGCGGGTCGACGATGGAGAGCAAACCTTGCTGTTCTGGACGGACGATCTCCAGGACGAGGACGCGCTCGGCAAGGCCGCCGCCGGTCACGAGCGGTGGCTGGACAAGGCAATCCGCGGCAAGGCCTGAAGTGGAATCGCGGTGGAGTCGCAGTGGAATCGCAGTGGAATCGCAATGGAATCGCAGCGGCGGAATCGGCAAAGATGGCGGGGGATATCTTGATCTCCATTCCGTATCATAGGCGGGCTAGCTGAATCATCGCTGGACTGTCCAGCGCAGGAGTGGCGCGCATTGGATCAGATGAAATCGAGGGAGATGCCGCGGGCCCGCGTGCTGCGCGAGACCGAGGACGACGAGCTGTGCCTGCCGCCGCGCCGGCCCGCGCCCGGCAAGCTCGGCGCGTCCGATGTCCGCGGCTACACCCACGACCGCGGGTCTCTCGACAGCTTCCCGGGGAAGCTCACCTGGGGCGCGCTCGGGCGCGACGTGCATCCCGCGCAGGTGCTGGCGTGGGCGCAGTCGGCCCGCGTCGACCGGCGCGCCGAGACCGGCGACGATGTCGGCCAGGGGACGCTGGCCACGGCGTTCTCGTTCCTCGACCGGGGCAGCGGCGGCGCAGCGCTGCCGGCGCAGCTGGCGGCGCGCCTGTCGCGCGAGCTCCGCGTCGACGTGTCGCGCGTCCGGGTCCACACCGACGACCGCGCGGCGCGCGCCGCGGCCACGATCCACGCGCGCGCGTTCACCCTCGGCGAGGATATCTACTTCGCGGCCGGCGCCTACGACCCCGGCAGCGAGGCCGGCATTCGCCTGATCGCGCACGAGGTCGCGCACGTCGCCCAGACCTACCGCGGCACCGCGCCGACCTCGCCCGGCGTCTCGAAGCCCGGCGACAGCCACGAGCGCGACGCCGAGCGCTTCGCCGACCGCTTCGTCTCGCTCCGGCCGACCGCCCAGACCCGGGCCGCGCTCGACGAGCTCGACGCGTTCCGCGGTCAGCTGGTCGACGCGCTGGCTCCCGCCGTGCAGAGCTTCGTCGAGCTCGCCCCCCAGACGCCGGCGCGCCAGCGCCTGATAGAATCGCTCCCCGCGCCGGGGCGCGCCGAGCACGCGCACCGCGACAAGACCGACGGCACCGGGATCGAGGACCGCTGGAAGCACTTCGAGACCAATCACCCCAAGGCCGAGGTCGCCGGCGACCTGCGCACCAGGGATGCCCGCAAGAAGGCGCGGTTCGGGATCAAGGACGGCAACCAGGTCACCCGGGTGTACCGCAAGACCTCGGCCGAGCCGTTCGCCGTCAAGGATTACGTCAGCCGGGTCCAGCCGGTGTTCCCGGGCGACTGGTCCGGCGATCTCCAGAAGCTCTACAACGAGCACGGCGCCACGCTCCGGCTGTCGAGGGTCGGTGACAAGGGGGCCCACCGCTACGTGTGGACCGACGGTCCGCCCGAGTACCACGACGTCGTGGACGACCTCCAGGAGGTCTCTCGCAAGGCTCCCGATCCCAACAAGCAGTGGGCGTTCTACTCCAAGGCCGTCTACGAGCTCCAGGACAAGCACGAGATCCTCAAGGACGAGTTCCCCGGCACGGTCACGCTGTTCAAGACCACGAAGGTGCAGCTCGACCCGGACGCCAAGCCGGGCGGCGGCAAGACCGTCAGGGAGGCGGACGAGTGCTACAAGCAGAACAAGCAGGGCGAGTGGACGAACTTCTATACCGACATCTGCAAGTCGGAGCTGTTCCGCTCCAACCCCGGGTTCACGGGCAACTGCTTCGAGGCGCTGGTCAGCACCACGATCGGCAAGCTCGAGAAGGACCGGCCGATCTTCGAGGACGCGAGCATCGGCCGCGAGACCCGCGACGGCTCGCTCGGCGGCCTGCGCAAGGGTGACCACCATCGCCTGATCGCGCAGGGCAAGAACATCGTCGTCGAGTGCAAGGCGGTCACATCGACCACGCCGACCCCGGAGAACCTCGAGCAGGCCAAGGACTACTACAAGATCGTCAAGAACGGGATCATCGGCTACATCGCCAAGGAGGTCAACAACGACGGCGACGAGGAGCTGATCAAGCCCAACAAGTACTCCCACGTCACCTACGTGTTTCCGGTCCAGCCGATCGCCGCGGGCTGGTATCACCCGCTGCTGCTGGCGTTCAACGAGGAAGACAAGCTGTTCAGCACCGTGCCGTCGCACGATGGCACGTCGGTCTCGGTCCTGCTCAAGGCCAACCCGGAGTTCATGATCCACCTCGACGGCAAGGGCCCGAGCTACGCGATCAAGAACCCACCGATCTTCCACCCCGGCATGAAGGTCCGGGACCTCGACATCACGCTCGCCCAGCCTGGCCCCCGGATCGCCAAGGGCTCGATGCACGCCGACGTCGATCTCGCGGGCGCGGTGAAGGCGGAGAACCAGAAGCTCGACATCACGCCGGGCGCCGCAGGCGCCGCCAAGCCGCAGAAGCCGAGCGCCGGCGCGCCGACCGGCGACGCTGCAGTCAGCGGCACGATCACCAACGAGCTCGGCAAGGGCGCGACGTCCAAGCTCGACAAGCTGCTCGGCAAGATCAAGCCGAGCGTCGTGCTCACCGACACCGGCGTCAAGGGCACGCTGACGCTCGAGAAGGGCGGCAAGATCGCCCCCGGGCTCGCGATCGACCGCGGCGAGATCGTCGCGATCTACGACAACGGCAAGCTGACCGCGAGCGGCGGCGTCCACATCGTGCACCAGCACGGCAAGTTCGACGTCGATCTCAAGGTCGGCTGGGACGGCCACGAGTGGACGTTCCACGCCGTCACGACGGTCCACGAGGGGCTGATCGACGGGCTGTCCGAGTTCTCGCTCACCGTCGACTACCAGAGCGGCGCATGGCGGATCGGTTCGCCCGAGGCGTCGTACCACCGCAAGATCGGCGGCGTCGACCTCACCGGCAAGGTCAAAGACCTCGTGATCGATCCGCACCACGGCGAGGTCGCTGCCGACGTGTTCCTCACCGCCGACCTCGGCGCGTTCGGCAAGGCCGGCGCCGACGCCCGGATCGAGCGCGGAAAGCTCAAGAGCGCGACGTTCAGCTACGACACACCGGAGCTGGTATTCCCGAAAAAGAACAGTGGTAAGCCGCCGGTGTTCACCGGCGCCATCGGCGGCACGCTGCGCTACGACGAAGGCCACCTCAGCGGCAAGATCCACGGCGAGGCCCACCTCGCGCTGCCCGGGCTCAAGGCGCTCGCCGACAAGGGGGAGATCGGGCTCGCGGTCGACGCGCAGGTCGACAAGGACGGCAAGTTCAGCGGCTCGATCGAGAGCAAGACCGCGCTGACCTTCGGCAAGCACTTCCGCATCCCGCACCTGCTCGCGAAGATCAACCCCGAGGGCGACGTCGAGGCCCACTTCGAGCTCCAGCTGTCCGGGCTCAAGAACGTCTCCGACGCGCGGCTCGCGGCGGCGATCGACAAGAACGGCTTCCACATCGAGGGCGGCGGCGTCACGATCGCGCTCGGCGACAAGGACAAGGACCGGATGTGGGGCGCGGTGACCGCCTACTACCACGAGGGCGAGGGCCTCGTGATCGGCGGCCCTACTCGACGCAGAAGGGCACCGGCGACGCCGGCGTGACGGTGAGCCGGATCCCGATCCTCGACGTCAACGGCGAGACCAAGAAACTGGTCGACTTCGATCGCCAGATCCCGGTGTTCAGCTTCTTCGGCATCACCATGTTCATCGACGCGCGGTTCACCCTCGAGTTCCTCTACGGCTTCAAGCTCGGCCTGTCGCCGACCGTGCAGGTCAAGGGCATCGACCTCCACGACCTGTCGTTCCAGGAGGCGATCGCGACGATCGAGGTCGACGGCGACCTGCCCCGACCTGCTGAGCGGCAGCGCCGGCCTCAGCTTCCCGGTCACCGCCGGCGCACACCTCAACCCGCGCACGACGCTGCAGGCGAGCTACGACAAGGACGGCGGCCTGCGCGGCGGCGCCAGCCTCGGCCTGTCGCTGAGCTTCGGCATCGACGCGGCGGTGACCGCGGTCGCCCACGCCAACGTGCTGATGGGCGCGTGGAAGCCGGAGTGGAGCAAGCAGCTCACCTCGTTCCCGATCATGGCGCCGCGCGAGCTGTTCAACTGGACGCTCGACCTCGGCGAGCCGATCAAGAAGCACGAGCCGGTGCTCCCCGGCGGCGACGTCCCGGCACCGCCGGCGGCCGAGCCCAAGGGCAGCAAGGCGATCAAGTCGACGCCGAAGTCGGGCTCGCCGCCCAGGCAGACCGGGCAGCCGGGCAACACCGGCAAGGACAACGGCACCACCGGCGTGTCGCAGTTCCTGCCGCAACTCCAGAAGGTCCCCGAGTACCAGACCCTCGACTCGATCATCCACGAGGCGATCGAGCTGTGGGAGAAGTTCAAGCACTCGATCGCGGCGATCAGGAATGCCATCAAGCAGGGTCTGGTCGCGATCAAGAATGGCGCGGAGTGGGTCGGCGAGCAGGCCTGGGAGGGCATCAAGTGGGCCGGCGGCAAGGTCGCCTGGGTCGGCGGCAAGATCGCCGAGGGCGCCGAGGCCGCGTGGGACGCCGCCGGCGATGCCGTCGACTTCGCGGGTGACAAGCTCGGCGACCTGGGCGGCGCGATCGGCGATCTGTTCTGACCCGAGCGGGGCGACATGGCGGATGATGCCGGTGTGAGCGAGCCCTCTGCGATCGTGCGCTACCGCGTGCCGGCGCCCGGCAGCGCCTGGATCGAGGACGAGCGCATGCAGATGTCGCTGGTGGTCCAGGCCGCGGGCGGCGAGGTGCCGGTGCAGCGCGAGAAGCGGATCCGCCGCCGCGTCGAGGTGTTCGGCGCCAACCCGCGGATCGTGACGCGCGCGCGGATCTCGTACCTCGAGCACGCCGTGATCGAGCGCCGCGCCCTCGCCGAGCGCACCCGGCCCTCGCCGATCGCCGGCAAGCGCTACGTGCTCGATGCCACGGGCGGCGCCGTCGCGGTCGCGACCGACGGCGGCGAGGCGCCCGCCGATGAGGCCGCGGCGGTGTGCGCCGAGGAGAAGCGATTCGGCAAGCCCGAGACCCTCGCGATGGTGGTCGCCGGCCTGCGCTACCGCGTCGGCGAGCCGGTGGCAGTGCCGCCCGCGACCGCAGCGCGGCTGTTCCCCGGTGATCTCGAGGTGACCGCGCTCGAGCTCACGCTGCTCGAGCACGGCGAGCGCGACGCCCGCTTCGCGATCCGGCTCGCGATGCGCGGCGCGAGCGCGGGGGTCGAGACCCGGGCCGACGCCGCCGGCACGCTGCGGGTCGACGCCGATACCGCGCAGCCGCTCGAGATGAAGCTCGTCGGGCCGGTGCACCTGACCGGGGCAATCGTTGCCGACGGCACGCTCGAGATCGTCGCGACCCGCGAGCCCGACCCCGCCTGGGGCAACTGACGCACCGGACCGTGCCACGGACCGGCGGGCGCGGCGGTGTTCCAGTGTTCCGGCTGTCTCGCCGTGTATCACCTCCGATGTGACACGCGGGGCGAGCTGGCATCCGGGACGGCGCGATGGAGTTCCAATGATCCTGCGGTGTCGTCCGGCGCGGTGCGGGTCACAGCGTCGGGGCGTCGCCGCGCAGGGCGTCGCCGGCGCTGGCGTCGAACCTGCATCGGCGTGGCACGATGACGACGCTCGCGCTCACCGCGCTGCCCCGGGGCGAACGCCGGCTCTCGATGTCGCGCAGCGGGCGCTGGCTCCTGCTCGCGCGCGGCGGCGCCGTCGATCTCGTCGACCTGCTCGGCACGATGCCGGTGCGCACGCTGCCCGCGATCGACGGGCCCGTCGAGCTGATCGGCCGCTCGGTGTGGGGCTTCGACGGCGCCGCGCTGATCCGGTTCGCCCCCGAGGACCTCCGGGTGCTGCCCGGGCGCGCGATCGTGCCCGGCCGGCCGCGCGGCGTGATCGCCGGCGTCGGGGCGGCCTGCGCCGATGCCGTCGCCATCGGGGCGCCGCCGTGCCGCATCAGCGTGCGAGACGATGCGCTGTTCGTCGAGCCGATCGAGCTGGCCGACGGCGAGGCGATCGTCGCGATCCACGGCCGCCGGATGTTCGTCGCGAGCGCCGGTGGGCTGCGGGCGATCGATCATGGCCGCGGCGAGGTGTGGAAGGTCGGCGGCCTCGACGGCGAGATCGCCGCCGCCTCGGTGTTGTTCGCCGGCCGCGTGCTGGCGCTGCTGGTCCGGCGCGCCGCCGACGACGCGATCTCGGTGCTGCTCGGCAACGGCACGCGGATCCATCAGCTCGCCGTCCCGCGCGTGCAGCGCTGGGCGGTCGCCGAGGAGCTCGGGCATGCCTTCGTCGTCGGCGACGACCGCGCGCTCGCCCGCATCGATCTGCGCTACGGCCGCGTGATCGCCGGAGGCCGCGCGCCGATCGCCGTCGCCGAGATCGCGGTCGACCAGGACGGCCGGCACGCCGTGCTGCTCGGCGCCGACGCCGGCGAGGTCCTCCACGTGCTGACCTCGGAGCTGGTGCAGCCGGTCCCCGCGCACCTCGCACCCGCGGCCGAGGAACGCGACGAGCGCGACGCGCCCGACGAGCGCCCCGCATGCGAGGAGCGCCCCGCATGCGACGAACGCGACGAGCCCGCGGCTGCCCCGAGCGCCCCGCCGGTCGGCGCGGTGATCGAGGTCGCGGCGCCGCGGCCCGATCCGATCGACGCGCGCGCCGCCGAGCCGACCGCCGAGCCCGCCGAGCCGCGCCGCCCCGTCGAGGTCCCCGACGACCTGCCGCTCGCGCTCGGTCCGTCGCGATCGCCGAGGCCTGGAACACCGGCCGGCTCAGCGTCAGCAACGCGACGCAGCGGCCGCACGAGCTCGAGGTCGCGGCCCTGCTCGGCGGCTCGGGCAGCTTCGCGCCCGACCAGCTGGTCGAGACCAAGGCCCGCCTGGTCGATCGCCAGGAGGAGGCCTCGGCGCGCGCGCTCGCCAGCGCCGAACAGGGGATCCCGCTGCCGTTCCCGTCGCTCGTCCACGAGCTCGTGCTGTCGAGCGTGGCCGCGCAGATCCTGCTCGTGGTCGCCGCACCGGCGCTGCGCGGCGAGATCGCCCGGCTGTACGGCGTCCTGTCCAACGATCCGGCGCGGCCGATGGTCGATCGCTTCCTGATCGAGCAGGTGATCGCCGGCGATCGCAGCGCGCTGCGCGATCAGATCGCGCGCGAGCTGGCGAGCGATGCGCCGCTGGTCCGCCACGGCGTGGTCGAGGTCGAGGCCGGCGCGGTGTCGCTGTTCAGCCGGCTGTCGGTCTCGGACGCGCTGCTCGACCGGCTACGCGGCGTGCCGCCGCCCCGCGTCGACGACACCGCGGTCATCCGCGGCGCGGACGTGCCGCTCGACGCGCTGATCATCCCGCCCGAGATCAAGCGCGCCCTGGTGCTCGCGCTCGCCGCGCCGCCGCCCCCGCACGCGCCGCTCCGCCTGGTGATCCGCGGCCGGCGCGGCAGCGGCCGCCACAGCGTGGTCGCCGCGCTCGCCGCGCGGATCGGGCGCGAGCTCGCGGCGATCGACGCCACGCGGTTCCCGCGCGGACGCCGCGAGCTGATCGCCGCCCTGCGCGCCGCGCTGTTCCGCGCCGCCATGCACGGCCTGGTCCCCGTGCTGAGCGGCCTCGAGCAGCTCGAGCCCACCGAGACCGAGCTGCGCGACGCGGTCCGCCAGGTGCTGCGCCAGCACCCCGGCGCGATCGTCGTGCGGACCAGCCCCGAGGGCAACCTCCCGCTCGATCCCGGCTTCGTCTCGGTGACGCTGCCGGCGCTGCTCGAGACCGAGCGCGCCGAGGCGTGGGCCAGCGCCACCGCCGCCGCGAACCTGCGCGCCGATGTCGACGCGCTCGCCGCGCGCTACCGCATCGGCCCCGGCGTGATCCGCAAGGTCGTCGCCGACCTCGCCGACCGGGGGCCGACCTGGCCGGGCCTCGACGACGCCACCGCCGCGCTCGACGAGCAGGCCCGCCAGCACGTCGCCGCGCGGCTCGACCACGTCGCGCGCCGCATCGACCGCATGGCGCACTGGGAGGAGGTCGCGCTGCCCGAGGAGCTGCTCGACAGCCTGCGCGAGTTCATCGGCCGCGCCCGCCACCGCCGCACCGTCTACGAGCGCTGGGGCTACGACGCCAAGCTGACCTCCGCCCGCGGCCTGACCGCGCTGTTCTACGGCCCGCCCGGCACCGGCAAGACCATGGTCGCCGGCGTGATCGCCCAGGAGCTCGGCCTGGACCTCTACCGTGTCGACCTCGCGCGCGTCGTGTCCAAGTGGGTCGGCGAGACCGAGAAGAACCTCGCCGAGGTGTTCGACGCCGCCGAGGAGGGCCAGGTCCTGATCCTGTTCGACGAGGCCGACTCGCTGTTCGCCAAGCGCACCGACGTGCGGACCTCCAACGACCGCTACGCCAACCTCGAGGTCAACTACCTCCTGCAGCGGCTCGACACCTTCGAGGGCATCGCGATCCTGACCTCGAACCTCGAAGGCGCGATCGACCCCGCGTTCAAGCGCCGGATGTCGCTCCGCCTGCAGTTCCCGTTCCCCGACGAGGAGACCCGGCTGCGCCTGTGGGCCGGCCACGTGACCCCCGAGACTCCGACCCTGGGCGACTTCGACTTCCCCGAGCTCGCCCGGCGGTTCCCGCTGTCCGGCGGCTACATCCGCAACTGCGCGCTGCGCGCGGCATTCCTGGCCGCGCACGAGGGCCGGCCGATGCAGCAGGCGCACCTCCTGCGCGCCGTCCAGCTCGAGTACCGCGAGATGGGCAAGCTATCGACCTCGAGCCGCCTCGAGTGATGCGAGCCGCGCCGGCCTGGCCTCACACAGCCAGGCGACCAGCGCGTCGCACAGCTGGCCGCCGCTGGCCTGATCGAAGCGCGCGAACATCGGCGAGGTGTTGACCTCGAGGAAGCGCAGCGAGCCGTCGGGCGCGCCCTTGAAGTCGGCGGCGCAGAAGTCGAGCTCCATCGTGCGGGCCAGCCGCAGCAGCGGACCGGCGATGCCGTCCGGCACGGCATCGAGCGCGATGACCTCGGCGTCGTTGGCCGCGCGGTAGTCGAGGTGCCGCGACTTCACCTCGAAGGCAAACGTCTGCTCGCCGATCACGTAGACCCGGACCTCGGGCGGCACCAGCCGCTCCTGGATGATCGCCGGCGCGGCGAACGGACCGGCGCTCCGGCTCGCCATCGCCATCGCCTCGCACAGCGGCCGCGCCAGGTCGCCGCCGGCCACCGGCTTGGCGATCTTGTCGCAGCTGCCGAGGAACGCCTCCGCGGCGGCGCGATCGTTGGTGACCAGCGTCGCCGGCGGCCGGAGCCCGACCTGATCGGCGAGCGCGAGCGCGGCCGGCTTGTGATTGGCCGACGCCCACATCGCCGCGTTCCGCGGATCCCGATCGCCCAGCGAGCCGAACACGTCGTGGCGAAGGAACATCGCGCGCGGCGTGCGTGACCTGCCGTCGATCACCAGCGGCCCGCCGACCGGCTCCCAGGCGAGCGCCGGCACCTCGGCGCCGACCAGCACCGGCTGCGCCGGCACCCCGGCGCGCCGGAACGCCTCGATCAGAACCCCGAGGTTCGGATCGGATGCGCCGCCCACGATCAGCGGTGCCGATGGATCAACGGTCATCCAAACGGGCCCCGACCACCGCCACCGCCGAACCCCGGGGTCTCCTCGCCGAAGATGAACGTCGTGAGCTCCTCACCGACTGCGAATGTCGTCGGGTGCTCGCCGACATGCGCCGTTGGCGGATGCTCCTCGCCGACGATGAACGTCGTCATGCCCTCCTCGCCCACCGCGTGCGTCGTCGGATGCTCCCCGACGTGCGCCGTCGGCGGATGCTCCTCGCCGACGATGAACGTCGTCATGCCCTCCTCGCCCACCGTGTGCGTCGTCGGATGCTCCCCGACGTGCGCCGTCGGCGGATGCTCCTCGCCGTCGATCAACGTCGTCATACCCTCCTCATCGTCACGCCCTCCTCGCCGACCGCGAGCGTGGTCGGATGCGTGCCCTCCTCGCCGGTCGCCAGCGTCGTCGGGGGCGTGCCCTCCTCGCCGACCGCGAGCGTGGTCGGATGCGGCACCGCCGGCCCGCCGGCCCCGGTCGCCGCGCCGACCAGCGCGTGCAGCGAGTGGCCGATCGTGTCCGGCACCTGGCGGAAGCTCACCACGCCGCCGAGCCCGCGCACCCGGATCAGGTGCTGCGGGTACGTCACCATGTCCGTCGCCAGCCCGTGCGGCACCTGCTCGACGTACAGCACGTGATGCTGCACACCGACGAACCCGCCGGTCTCCTGCACGACCGCGATGATCTCGACGTGGTATCCGCCGTGCGGCCGCGAGCCCAGCGCCACCGCGACCGCGCGCTCGTCGGGAAATGCCACCGGATGCTTCAGCTTGGGCTTGTCCTGGCAGCTCGCCAGGTACTCGTCGAGCTCCTCCTGCGTGTGCAGGACCTCGTGCACCGGGTGCGTCGGTCCGCGCGTGTCGCGGATCAGCGTCTTGAACCTCACCAGACTGAATTTCGGAACGTCGCCACTCATGCCCGCCTCCTGTTTCCCTGCATATGACCGCGGCAAACCGACGTGTCAAGCGAGAATCCGCCCACGGCGCGAACGAGCGCGCCGGCACACGATAGCTGCGGTGATCTCGCGTGGCACCGCATGTGCCAGCGCCGCACATGCCCGGTGAGGCACGATCGGCGCGCGCTACAGGATCGAGAGCCGCGCCGCGCTGAACGGCACGCGGCCGGGCCGGCCATCGCTGCCCGAGTGGACGTCGCTGCCGCTGCTCCCGTCGCTGCCGCTGCGGCCGTCGCTGCCGCTCGACAGGCTCGTGGCGTGGCCGACTCTCCGCTCGCCCGGCGGTCGAGCGAGATCGCGGGAAGCACTCGCGTGCCTGGTGGGTTATGACCAGGTGCGCTTCCTGCTCGTCACCCTCGCAGCCGTCGCGATCCCGCACACCGTGCGCGCCGACGATGCGCCCAGGCTGAAGGCCTGCCAGATGCCGCTGCAGGAAGAGCCGGCGCCCGGCTGTCGTGCAGTGGACTCGGTCACGACCCGATGGGGCAAGGTCACGCTGTTCACCGCGTACGACACGCGGGGCCCCAAACCGACGCCCGCGGTGATCAAGCGCGGCGAGTACCTCGCGGTCTACTCGCTCGTGCTCGCCGGTCGCGAGGAACCCGAGACCTTCGAGGAAGGCGGGCAGCCGACCGCACACCCTTACGAGCAGTGCGGCCTCACCGAGAGCAACTGGTGCGAGCGCATCGTCCGCACCACGCCGCGTCTGTCGGTGGACAGGACCGGCACGGTCACGCTCATCGTCAAGACGCTCACCCGCGTGCAGCACTGGGTCGACCTCGGCGGCAACACACAGCGCGTCGAGGTCACGCCCCACACGCGCATTCGCACCGTGCGGTGCGAGCACGACGCCGCCGCCGGCTGGAGCTGCTCGTCGGAGCCGTGACCGCTACTCGAGCTCGACGCGAGTGGACCACCGTACGGCCAGACTTCGCGCCACAGCTCATTCCAGGCGCTTGAAACGTTCGCCCGTGATCACACCGACCTCGTGGGCATCTATCTCCAAGGGGAGCGCACGATAGATGCTGTACGCCTTCGTGACCTCCCGGATCAGCTGTTTCAACGTCTCCGTCGCGACAACCGCCTGCTGGATATTCTGCCGGGTCGGGGTGCTGCGCAGTGCTTCCAGTGCCTGCAGGGCTGCCCCACGTTCCTTCTTCACCTCGTCGCATGTGCCTGCCAGAGCTGCTCCGGCTTCCCAGTTACGTTCCTTGCGAGAGCCGGTCTTTTCTTGCGCCCAGTGCCGCGCTTCCGAGAGCTCCGTTTGCTCCCGGAGGCTGCCTCTCTCTCGGGACCCCTCCGGTGTTTCCGATCCATCCTCCCGGTTGTCCGGTTGGTTGTCCGGGCCCGCAATCAGGGGTTTTTCGAACGCTTCCTCCGCCACATCGTCGGGGATGCTGAGCCGCTTGAGGATCTTGGGTGCGCTCAAACCCTGGCCCGCGAGATAGCGCGCCGCGCGAAACGCCTGCTCGCAATGTCGAGTCTCGTGCAACGAGTTGTCGGCGAGCACCGTCGCCTGGCTATCATCGAGTGCGACGAACTCCAGTGTTTGCTGGCGGAACCCGAGCGTCCAGCTGCTGGGATGAAAGACGCCGTGGGCGGTCATCTCCTCGAGCGAGGCCTGCTTCATCGCGGGAACACCGACCCGCGTCAGCGCCGCGTTGCACGCTGCGAGCAGTGCGGCGGCCCGTGCCTCTGGTGTCTCGAGCTCCGCCCACGACTGCTGCACTTGCTTGACCGCCCCGACGAACGGATCGATCACCAGGAGAGACCCGACGCCGGTCATGTCGGCCGCGGCGTGCTGGAGAATCGGCCGGGCGTGGCTGTGATACAGGGCCGGACGCAGTCTGCTATCCCAGTCGGCAAGCTCGATGCACCACGTCAGGGTCACGATCAATGCTTGTACTCGACGGTCATGCAGCTCGCGCTCGCTGTCACCGTCGAGCCCGACGTCGCGGTCATGGGCCCCCCTTGACGCGCGGGCCAGGTCGAGCTCGACGCGACGGGGTGGTGCGAAGTCCCCCGGCGTCGTGGTCGTCGTGGTCATGGTCGCGACCTCCAAGCCATCGCGGTGATCGCCGACGGGCTCGACCTGCACATCGTGGACAGCTCCAGGGCCCGCGCCAGGCTTGGGTGGCGGTGCCTCGACGTTGCGAGCCGGGTCCTCGACCAGCGTCCGCTTCCCCACGCCGGGACCGCCCTGTGGGGGCGTACCCACCGGGTGCTCGACGAGCGATCTACCACCGGGCTTGTGATCGAACATGGTCATGGCGAGTCTCGGCGGTCACATGCCGCAATTTGCGGCATATCACTACAACAGGACGAGAGTCTGCTCTGATACCATGAGACGATAGGTAATGTGGGTGGAATCATGGTGTTGTTATCAGCCTTGCGGTCGCCGGCTGTTACGACAATGAGGACGCCAAGCTGTGCACGATGTCCGCGAGCTGCGAGAAGGGCAGATCGTGTATCGCCGCACCGGTGTCGGGGCTGATGTATTGCGCGGAACCCGGATCGGGCAGCGGATAGAGCACCGGATCGGGCAGCGGCTAGTATCTGCTGGCTACTCGAGCTCGACGCCGGTCGCGACCAGGAACCGCGACGCCATGTTGTAGCCGGCGATCGTGCCGATCAGCTCGACCACCTGGTCGTCGGGCAAGGCCTTGCGGATGCGCTTCATCGCCGCATCCGAGACCTTGATCGAGCGGGTCATCTCGTCGGTCAGGGCGAGCGCCGCGCGCTCGGTCTCGTCAAACAGCTTGTCGTTCTTGGCCGCCGCCGGCACGTTCCTCAGCGCCGCGAGCTGCGCCGGCGTGCCGCCGGCCTTGGCGAACTCCGACTCGTGCTGCGCCCACTCGTAATCGGCGTGGTTGAGCGCGCCGATCGCCATGATCGCGATCTCGCGCAGCTTGGCCGGCACCGCCAGCTGCCCGCGGATCGCGCCGAACAGGCTGTTCCAGCCCTTCGCGAACGCGGGGCTGTGCAACAGGATGCGGTCGAGGTTGAGCAGCTTGCCGCCCGTCCGGCGCGACCGGATCGCATCGACCACCTCCTTGGGGCCGAGCTGGTCATCGTCGACCATGTAGGGAATCCCCGAGCGAGACACGGTCTTCGGGGCGGACGGCGCCGGCTGGTCCGCCAGCGCCGGCGCGGCACAGACGGCAACGATCGCGAGGAGCGGAGCAAGGGAGCGGTTGCGCATCGGTAGACCTGACTTTCCCCACGTCCTGGTGGGCTTCGGCGAGGACCTCGGCCGCGGCTGCGGCCCGCGGCGGACGGATGTCGCTGTTGTACAGCTTCCCGCCTTTGCCAGGTGGCACCACGACCGGCTCGCGTGTCTCCCCGGCATGCGCGCAGCAATCCTCGCTTCCTGGCTCGCCGCGATGCCGTGCGGCGGAGGCGGCCCCCACCCCGACGCGGCGCCCGACGCACCGACCCGCACCTACCGGCTCGCCTCCGCCGCTGTCCAGCTCGACCCCGCGGCGGGGCCGGTGTTTACCGACCCCGACCTCGCCGGCGACGTCGACGTGGTCAACGTGCACCAGGACTTCTTCGGTGTGCCATGGACCGACTTCGCCGCGGACCGCCCGCCACCGCCGGCGTGGGCCGCGCGGATGACCGGCCTCGCCCAGGACGCGCACGCGACCGGCAAGGACATCTTCCTCGCGCTCGCACCGCTCGACGGCGATCGCTCGCACCTCGCGCCCGACGCCGTGGCGAGCGCCTCCGGCTTCGACCTCGTCCACGCGTGGAAGCCCGCCTGCTACAACCTCGCAACGGAAGCCGACGGCGACGCGCTGCGCACCGCATACTCCCGCTACGTCGACTACATGGTGCACCTGTTCCAGCCGCGCTGGACCAACGTCGCCGTCGAGGTCAGCCTGTTCCACGTCACCTGCGCCGCCGCCTGGGACGGCATGGTCGCCCTCGAGCGCGACGCCTACGCCGCCGCCAAGCGCGCCGCGCCCGGCCCCGCGTTCCCGTCGATCCAGATCGACGCGCCCTACGGCCGCGTCGGCTGCTCACCGCCCCGGACCGCCGCGCAGTGCTACGAGATCGAGTACGCCGCGATCGCCGGCCTCTCACGCGACCGCTTCGCGATCTCGACCTACCCGTACAACTTCGCCGGCTTCCCCCGCCCCGAGGACGTCCCGCCCGACTATCTCTCACGCGCCGCCGCGCGCGCCGGCGAACCGCTCGTCATCGCCGAGACCGGCTGGCTCGCGACCGACGTCATCGTCACCGATCAGAACCTCCAGTGCCTGACCGCGGTCACCAGCTCGCCCGCCGCGCAGGCCGCGTACTTCGACCGCGTCCTCACCGACGCGATCGCGCACGACGTCGAGCTCGTCACCTGGATCTCCAACCGCGACTTCCTCGCCGCGCCCGTGATGACCGACTGCCCGTGCACGTTCTCGCAGCCCTGGTGCGACCTCGTCCGCACCGTCCGCGGCCAGGGCACGCCGACCGCCCAGCGCGACGCCGAGGTCGGCCTGAAGATCTTCGGCACCATGGGCATCCGCGACCACGACGGCGCCCCCCGCCAGCCGATCTTCGATCACTGGACGCAAGCCCGCTCGCCAGCGCTCGCTCCGTGACCATCGGCCCGCACCGATCGCATCGATCGAAGGATGCATGGCCTCCGCACGCGAAGGCGCCGTGGCGACTGCTGGCATCCTACCAGCTCAGATGCGGTGCTCAGACGCCAAGGCTCGAGGCGATGCTGAGATCGGGCCCGATCCCAGTGTAAGGGGCTCGCAAGAAGCGGGTAGCTCGTCGCCTTGGGCTACGGAGGCGACATCGTGCGCCCGGTCTTGCAAAGAGCCATCTCGTGTCACCGCCGGGTCTCCGCGGTGCCGAGTGACGTGGACGCGCTGTGGTCGTGACGAGTTCGAATTCGGCTCGAGCTATGAGCGCCAGCAAGTTCCGGGCTGACCGCTTTGGCGTAGAATCGCAAAATGCCGCCGTGGTGGGACCCGGTCGACGTCACGAGCTGGGTCCGCTATGCTCCCGAGTCTCGCGGTCCTCGACGCCCAAAGTTCTGGCTCCAGGATCCCAACGGTGACCTTTGGCTGCGTAAGCAACCTCCACCACCAGACCCCGAGCGACCGAACACAGCTCGGCGTTCGGAGCCAGCGATCGAGCTACTCGCTCTCGAACTCGCTCGCCGCGCGGGCATCCCGGTCGCAACGGCGAAGCCCGCGACGTGGGCGGAGGAACGTGGCATCATCTCGCTGCGCTTCCACGACAGCGACGAGCAGCATCACCCAGGGACTGAGCTGCTCGGCCTTCCTAGTGAGAGCGGTTCGAGCCCGGAAGCAAAACAGCGACGCAACGACGGACGCGCCTCCGCCACTCTCGAACGCGTTCGCGAGAAGCTGCTCGAGCTTGAACAGGTGCATGCCGCGGAGCTGATAAAGCCGTTCACCCGGATCTTGGTAGTAGACGCGTGGCTGGGCAACGGCGACAGGCACAGCGGCAACTGGGCGCTGATCACGGGGCCACGCGGAGCACGCCTGGCGCCAATGTATGATCCCACCGCTTGCCTTGGCGTGGAACTGACGGATGAAAGACCCGAACTTGGGGCTTCAACCAATGAGCTCCTCTCTCGTTACTGTGACCGGTGTCCCTCGGGCTTTGGCGGTGGGGCGGACGGCCGCCCCGGTATCCCGATGCGAGAGGTGCTGGGGCGGCTGGCCGCGTGGCCCGAATGGCCGATCGCTGTTTCTGAATTAAAACCAGTACTTACGCAGCTTGTCGCTGAGTCAGAGCGGCTCATGGATGAGATCCCTGAGGCGTGGCTTTCCGCGCCGCGAAAGCAGTTCGCCATCCTCGTTCTGCGGCGCCGTGTCACAGTGTTCGAATAGGTTTCGGACTTGGGCATGATCGATCAGCTTCTGGTGATCTGGGGCGAGCCCGCTGCGGGCAACCGCCAAGTGATCGGCCATCTCGCCCGGTCGGCTGGAGAGTTCCGTTTTTGGTACGAGGACGACCTGGCCAAGGCGCAAGCGCGCGGCTTCCAGATGCTGCCCGAGTTCCCGGTGCATCGACGCGCAGATGATCCGTACATCGGTCGTTACCTTTTCGCGTTGTTTGCGGAACGGATCCCGGCTCCAACGCGCCGGGATTCCGCCGAGATGATGACAGCGTGGGGCGTCGATCATCCCGACGATCAGTTCGAGGTTCTCGCTCGTAGTGGTGGGATCCGAGCGACCGATCGCCTTGAGCTTGCCGAATACAGAGCCGTCGATGACGATCTTTCGCGCCCCCTAGAGTTTCGCATCGCCGGCCGCCGCCACATCACTGATGCAGCCCCCCTTGCCGTAGAGGATGCCGTCTCGCTACGACGCGAGCCCGACAACACGGCGGATCCAGCAGCGGTAATAGTAGATCGCATGGGTCGGAAGGCGGGCTACGTGCCTCGCCAGTACACCCAACTCCTGGGTGGTTTGGTCGAACGTGGCGTGCCTCTCCAAGGTAAGGTTGTTCGGGAGCTCCTCCTGCCTGATGATGTTGGGAAGTTGGTCGTCCGGATTGTCTCCAGCCGGCTGTAGTACTCCTCCGCCGTTCGTAGGCAGGCATGATCGCCGAATCCGATCCCGGTGGGTCGGTCCGAAAGTCTGTAGTGAAGGGATTCTATGGTGCGTAGGCCAAGAGCATGGTCTCGCTCTAATCCAAGGGAGGAGTGAATTAACGCCGCTCTGAGCCCAAAGCGTGATCCGGGCGGTTCAGATTCCTGGTTTCATACGACCGCTAGCACGGATGCGCAGGGTAGCCAGCACGGCCGTCCATGCGATCTCTCGTGCCCTGGCTACAGCCGCGTACGGCGATCATCGTGGTCTCTCGTCTCTCGTCGACTGATCGACTGGCTCCTATAGCACCGTCCCCCGCGCTTCGGGCCTTGTCGAAGGCGGTCACGATGGCCGCCACGGCCTCGGTCGCGGTCGGATAATTCCAGTACCGGAGGTAATGGATGTTCGCGAGATACGGCGGCAGCTCGAGCTTCTGACCATCGGGATCGCCGGGCGCAAGCTTCACTGGCAGCAGATCCAGCCTGCGCTCGTCGCGCCTCGCCACCATGGCCTCCAGCTCGTGCTCGCAGTTGCCGCTCGCAAAGTAATCCGAGGATTCGCTGCCGGACGACAGCTCCAGCGGGTCGTAGGTGACCTGGCGGATGGTCTCGGGACAGCTGAGCACGCCGCGGAATCTCTCGTCGCTGAACACCAGCGCCGGTCGTCCGGCGCGCGCCGCAAGTTCCAGCTCGAGTCGGAAGTACTGGGACCCGCGGCGCAGCTCCTCTGCGGTCGGAACCCGATCAGGAGGCCCTGAAACGGATACAGCCCGATGAACGCATCGGAGCCGCGCAGCATGCGCACAGAGGGTCCCGCTACGTCGACTACATGGTGCACCTGTTCCAGCCGCGAGGAATTCGAGGCTGTAGGCGTTCTTGAACTCGTCGATGGCCGTCGGATGTGTTTGTGTCACCACAGGTGACACTTTCTTCGCGCCTGCGCTGCGCAGCGCGGCTCCCGTGAGGATCTGCCGCTCGAGCTCACGCTTGCTCCACCGCTCCTTGATAGCTGCGAGCATGTAGAATTCGCGGGTCTCCGGCGGCTTCGCCTGGCCGAGGATGATCAGGTGATGCGTCCACGGCAATTGTGTCACCAGTGGTGACACTTTCTTGTCGCCTCGGTATGTTTCGAAGAATTGCCGCATCCGGAACAGGTTCCGGCGCGTATACCCGTGCATGCCCGGATACCGACGGGCGATCGTCACCGCCAGCTCATCGACCACCCCGTCGCCCCACTCGGCCGATGCAATCTTCTTGCTGATGTACTCGCCAAGCTGCCAGTACAGGCTCACAAGCTCCGAGTTCACGGCCCGGTACGCACGTCGCCGCGCGGTGTCGATGAGCGCCAGGACCTCGTCGAACCTCCGCGCTGGAGCGAGTACTGCCGACGGTCGCCGTGTCCTGACGACGACCTGGCTCCTGCCCTTCGCTGACTTCTTGCGCGACATCGCCTGAGCCTCTTCAGGTCTGCTACGCGCGGCAAGTTTTCTCGACGATTCTCGACGACTCGAGATCGCACTTAGAGCAGCCGTGGAAGATCTGTCACGCCAGCCCAGATCGCGGCGTGGCAGGAGCTGGCACCCACGTGGGCGCGGCGCAGCCGGTGGGCAGCGGACGTCACCGCTTGCTGGGGGCGTCGAGCGGACGCAGCAGGTGCGTGTGGCCCTGCTCGCGCTCGCGGGCGCAGCGGGGCGAGCCGGCGGCGCAGGAGATGCGGAGCTCGGCGGCGGTGTCGGGGGAGCGGAAGCGGTCGTAGGCGATGAGGGCGGCGGTGGCCTCGGGGCGATGCAGGCCGGCGAGGGCCATGGCCTGGCTGCGCAGGAGGTCTGGATCGCGGGGTGCGAGCTCGAGGCCGCGGGTGGCGGCGACGAGGGCGGCGGTGTCGTCGCCGGTCGAGCCGAGCGCACGGGCGAGCACGACCCAGGCAG
>VBLP01000059.1:0-1316 GCA_005887925.1 Deltaproteobacteria bacterium
CGCAGCGATAGCACGGCGACCGGTGGATCGCCGAGCACGAGCGCGAGCCCGATGATCGGTGCGACATACGACGCGTAGTACACCAGGTGCACCACCACGAGCGACACCGCGCCGCGCCAGCTCGGCCGCCGGAGCGCGACGAGTCGATCGACCGTACGAGCCGCGACCTCGGCCGCGCTCGTGATGCGGGTCTGCCACGCGGCGCCGGCGAACCAGCGCCGGCGCGCGAGCCACCCCGAGATCCGGGCGATCCAGCGGCGCGCCACCGGTGGCCGCGAGCATGCGGCGATCACCAGCGTCGTGACCGCGGCGATCGTCAGGAACAGCGCGACCGCCGCCACGCTGATCCAGGTCTCGACCGGCGGTCCGAAGCCGGCCACGACGAGGCCCGAACCGAGGACGAACACCAGCGCGAGGCTGGTCGTGAACTTGATGAACGGGATCGCCACCGCCGCGTCCCACGCCACGCCGCGCTTGCCGAGCACGTACGCCACGGTCGGCTCCCCCAGCCCGACCTGCGGCGTCACGGCCGTCATCACGTGGTTCGCGACGGCCGCATCCCACGCGTCGCGCGGGCGCACGCGGGCCCCGACCAGCCGTCCGATCACGGCGATGCGAAGCGCCTCGGTCGCGACCAGTCCGATCGCGCCACCGACGATGATCGCGATCGCGGCGACCGGCACCGCGGCCAGGCGCGCCCACGCCGTGCGCAGTGCGGCGACGTCGGGCGCGCCGAGGTAGACACCGGTGCCTCCGATCGCGACCAGCAACAACAACCACGGCCAGCGGTGCTTCGGCGCGGACGTGGCTTCGGTCGCGGTCATGGCTCAGGGGCGGCCGCGCCCCAGCGTGACGAGCGGCGCCGCCGGCCGGCTCGCGAACCGCGCATCCCGGTCGCGATACAGCGTGTTGTACGCGCAGGTCGGGACGTTCGTCCCGTCGGGCTCGCGGATGCCGGCGCAGCATTGCCGGATCCGGTCGGTGTCGAACGTCTCCTCGTCCATGTGCGCGTGGATGTAGATCGCCTTCGCGCTCGCCTCGGCGCGCCGCAGCCGCTCTGCCGCGGTGAGGTCGCGCTCGAACACCGTCTCGGTGACCGCGCGCAGCCGCGCGAGCACGGCCTCGCTGTCATCGCAGGCGATCTCGCCGGCCCACAGCCGATTGATCACGTCGCCGAGCTTGTGCTCCATCGCGAGCGTGGGCTCGAGGTACAGCATCCCGGCGAGCAGCTCGCGCAGGTCGCTGCCGGGCATGAAGCGCGGGAAGGGCAGCCAGCGCCCGTCGCCGAGGCGGAGCACGTAGGTCACGAGATAGCA
>VBLP01000059.1:1327-23513 GCA_005887925.1 Deltaproteobacteria bacterium
TGCGCAACACCCCCGCGGTCTGGGCCTCGAGATCCGCGAGCACCTCGTACGTCGTGTAGCGGCCGCGCCGGTCGAACGACGTGCCATTGTGACCGGTGAATGTCATCGTGTGCAGCTCGACGGAACGAATGAAGTCCTTCGCGAGCGCGAGCTGGACGAACGCACCGACCTCGTCGTCGTTGACGCCGCGCGCGAGCACGGGCAAGAGCGTCGTCTCGACCCGATACTTCTCGAGCAGGTCCAGCACGCGGAGCTTCGCGTCGAGGAAGTTGCCGCCGAGCATGTGGTGATTGGTCTCGGGCTTGAACGAATCGAACGACAGCACGATGCGGGCGCCGAGCTTCGCGAGCCGCTCGAGCAGCCGCTCGTCCTTGAGAAACCGCAGCCCGTGCGTCGACACCGTGATGCGATGAATGCCCTCTTCGGCGCAGCGCTCGACGATGCGCTCGAACGCCGGATGCTGCGTCGGCTCGCCGCCCGTCAGGTTGATGATGCGGCGCTCGGGATCGGCGATGCGCAGGTGCTGCAAGATCGCGCCGAGCTGCGCCTCCGTCATGTGGAACGCGTCGTCGTTCTTGTTGCGCTCGTGATCGGCACGATCGGCAGCTGCGCCTGCTGTTCGTGGCTCGTGCACGGCCCGCAATCGAACGGACAGCCCTGCGAGACCGCCTTGCGCGCCTGCGGCGGTGCCAGCACGGGGGCGTACCCGACCACGCGCTCGTACCACTCGGCGTTCGGCGACACGACGACCTCGCTCGGGCCGTGGAGGTCGCACACCTTGCGCATGACGACGCGGCCGCCGGTGCGCCAGACCTCGGCCGGTGCGGCGCGCTTGCACTCGGCGCACAACGAGGTCGTCGTCTTGAGCAGGGCGTCGGTCACCACCCGAGATTGCCATCGGGCTGGACGAAATGCGACCGACCGAGCCCGCTACCGCGCCGCCTTCGACCGAGGCCGAGCACGGCTACTGCATGTGGAGCGTCGCGCTGAGATAGCCGAAGACTCCCGGAACGTCGTACGTGCTGCCTTCGAACGAGTTCAGCGAGCAGCTGAAGCAGTTCGGTGGATTGCGGTTGATGAAGTTGTTCACGCCGGCCGTGACCGTCAGCCGGCGCTCGAACTCCGGCGACCACACCACCTGGACGTCGTTGTACACGGTGATCCCGAGCTTGTTGGTCGACTTCGTATCATCCGCATTCGGGTTCGAGCACGTGCCCGGGAAGCTGGACAATCCCGGGCATTTCTCGGTCACCGAATGGATATAGCGCGTGATCAGCGTGATATCGAAGGTCTTGAAGAGCCACGATAGTGTCAGGTTGGATTTCAACTTGGGGAATGCATGTGTCGGCGTCCCCGAGATGGTGCCCACCAGGTTGGTGGTCCGGACCCCCATGGCGCTCGGCGTCTTGGTCTCGTAGGCGAGCAGGTAGCTCGACGCCGACGTCGCGCGAAGCCGGCCGAAGCTCATGCGCGGCATCCGATAGGCCAGCACCAGGTCGAGGGCCTTCCCGGCTGCGCGTGATGCCCATGCAGGCCTTGTCGTCCGCGTTGATCACGCATTGATCGAGCTGCAGCTGCGCGTCGAGCGCCGCGATCGCGGACTCGAGCCGGACGTTGTAGTATGCGAGCTCGACATCGACGCTGTCGACCCACGGCCGGTCCTGCAGCCACACCGGGCTGTACGCGACGCTGAGGTTGATGCTGGTCGAGGTCTCCGGCTTGAGCGAGCGACTACCGCCGGTGGTCACGCCGATCTGCTGGTTGGCCTGGACGTAGCTGCCGTTCGAGGGCACCCCGAGATCGATGCAGCGCTGGCGGACCTCGGCGGATACCCCGGACTTGTTGAAGCCGCTGCAGGGATCGGCGAGGATCGGATTGAACCGCGCCTTGCTGCCGAACAGCTCTCCGATGCCGGGTGCGCGGAATCCGCTGCCCACGCCGGCGCGCAGGACCAGGTCCGTGACCGGCTTCCAGCGTGCACTCACCTTGCCGGTGAAGTTGGGCGGCAGGAACGAGTAGTCGGACACCCGGCCGGCGACATTCACGTCGAGCAGCTGGGCGCCGGTGGTGCCGGCGAGCAGCGGCGCGCGCAGCTCGCCGTAGGCTTCGTTGACCGTGTAGTGGCCGGAGGTGGGTAGCGCCAGGGCGCCGGCGCCATCGCCAGCCGCGATGATCGCGTCGGGTTCGTAGAACCCGCTCAGCCGGCGATGTTCCACGCCCACGGCCGCCGCGGCCCAGCCCGCCGGCAGCTGCACGAGGTTGCCCTGGAGGTTGGCAACCGAATCGATGATGGCCTGCTCCGAGACATCGTGCTCGGTGAACGTGGTGTAAGCGATCATCTCCCGGGTCAAGGTGCCGCGTCCGTCGGCGCCCTGGCCGTCGAACAGGTCGAATGGCACGCAGGTGGGATCACCCGGGTTCGCCATCGTACCGCAATGGTAGCGGCCATCGCTGCCCAGGTATGCCGGGCCGAGCGCCTGCTGGAGCTTGGCCGAGTCGAACGCGTTGTTGCGGCGCTGCTCGGCGCGATTGAGACCGTACGCGATGGTCGCGTCCCAGGTGAAGCGCTGGCCGCCGACGTCGAAATGGCCATCGACCCCGCCGGACGTGGAGAACGTATGAACGTTCTGCTCGAATATGCGGGGTCCGGCCTCGACCGGGCGGCGCGCGATCACGAACCCGGTGTCGACCATGGGATCGAACGTGAACCCGAACGGATTGTACGGGTTGGTCGCGTCGACCGCGATGCGATCCAGGCGGCTGTTGGTGTAGGCGCCAGGGCCGATGGTCAGCGGCTCGGGCGCGGCCTGGTTGACCGACGAGCGGTTGTTGAACGAGGCCTTGCCACGGAGGTTGATCTCCGGCGATAGCTTGTAGGTCAGTGCGCTGAAGATGTTGACGCGCTGCGACGGCGTCTCGGCATAGTTATAAGGCTGGTAATTGAAGCGATCATCGTTCGTGAACGTGTGGAACGTGCCCGGCGAGCCGTCCTCGAGCGCAAGGTCGTGCTTCGTGCCGTCGCGATCATAATAGGTCACCCGGCCATGCGCTCCGGTTCCGGAGCAGTTGCTCGTGCACCGCCCCACGTTGGGGACCGGGAAGCTGGAGATCTTCCGGTCGCCCGATGACACCGCACGCTGGTCGACGAACGACCCACCGACCACCGTCGACAGCTTGCCGGTCGTGCCGCCCCACGAGACGTCATACTTCTGGACGACCCCGTCGCCTTGACCGAACGTGCCGGTATAGGCCGAGGCCGTCAATCCGCTGACCTCCTTGCGCGTGATGATGTTGATGACGCCCGCGATCGCGTCGGATCCGTAGAGCGGCGATGCGCCGTCCTCGAGGACCTCGATGCGCTCGATGATCCCGAGCGGGATCGTGTTGAGGTCGGTCGCTGCGGGGACGCCGCTGGCCGACGAGCCATTGACCCAGCGCACGCCGTCGACCAGGACCAGCACACGCTTGGAGCCGAGAAAGCGCAGGTCGGCTTCGACGGCGCCTGCGCCGATGCCGCCGCCGTCGGGCGGATATCCGAAGTTGCCGCTCGAGTTGTACTTGCCATTGATCGCGCCGCCCGAGACGGTCAGCTGCTGCAGGACGTCGCCGACGGACGTCAGCCCCGTGCGCTCGATATCCTCGCGCGACATCAGCAACACCGGCGCTTGCTTGCCCAGCGGATCGCTGATGCGCGATCCGGTCACCACGATGACCTCGGCCCCCGCCGGCGGTACCTCGTCGGTGGCGACCGCAGCTTCCTCCGGTCCGGGCGTGGGGGCTGGCTTCGCAGGGGCTTCGAGGGTTGCGGCCGGGGCCGCGTCGGGACTCGCAGCGGAGGCATCCGGCGCAACGTCCGGGGAGGGCGGCGGTTGTGCCGGCGCAGCCGGCGGTTGTGGCGCAGCCGGCTGTTGTGTCGTCGCAGCCGCCGGGAGTGGCGGCGCAGCAGGCGATGGCGGCGGCGCAGCCGATGGCGCCGCTCCCGCTGCCGTCGGCACTGGTGCCGTCTGCGGCGGTGGCGTTGCCTGGGCGGTTCGACGTGGGCCCGGCCGCATCCGGAGTGTGGGCTCCCCGCTCGCCGTACTACCGGCGGTGACCAGCAGCGCCGTCAGCCCCGTGAATGTTCGATAATTGAACGAATTGCGAAGCTTCATCGGTGGCACCTCGTGAGGTGCTTTTACTATGGTGCTGGCGACAAATGGAACATTTGCATGCGCGTTAGCTAGATCGATATTACGTTGAAACATCATAGCAATCGTGCACACGCATAAAATGAGCAGTGCTGGTTTGCGCGAGGTCGGGGCGAGTATGCGCAGGTGCGGCGTCGTGGGCGGGTAGGATCGTGCCGGGTTGAAACTCCTTTCTACCGTCGGAGGACCTCGGCGAGGCAGCGAGCGCGTTTGCCGCCAAGCGTACTCCGGCATGGAAAGGGCGCTGACGGCAACGCTAGAGCGAGCGAAGATACTGCGCGATATCCGCGCGCTGCGAAGCCGACAGCTGGAGTCGCAGGACCTGGTCATAGTGCTCGACGACATTCAGCAGCGTCGCGGCGCTCCCGTCGTGAAAGTACGGCGGGTGCTGCCAGGCGCCGCGCAGGGGCGTCGTCCGGTACATGCCGGTGATACTGCGTCTCGCCTCGTTGGGTTCCATGCCGATCTCGGCCGCGGTATGAAGCTTCGGCGCATCGCTGAAGCTCGAGCCGGTGTGGCATTCCGCGCAACGAGCCTGGCCTTCGAACAGCGCCTTGCCGCGCGCCGCGGCCACCGCGTCGTAGCTCCCCACGGGCGGGCTCGGAGGATTGATCGAGAACTGGTAGTCGCGAAGCGCGGGGAGCATCGGTGTGACCCGATCGGGCTCCTGGCGGATATCGAGCTTCAGCCGGTCGTCCTTGAAGTTGCCGTGGGCGCCCATCTGGGTGACGGCGACGTACGCGTTCCAGTACGAGACCGGTCCCACACCGGTAAAGGTCTCGAGCGCGACATCGCGCAGGCCGTAGGCCGGCGGCAGCAGCACGGGACGACTCTCCTTGTCTTGATTGAACCGCGCGTCGTACCGCCCCGGACCCCAGCTCGACAGCGCCGCCTTCGCCGCCGACGGTGTCACCGCGAGCTGCGCGGCGAGCGCGGGCAGTCCCGGCGTGAGCGCGATGATCGCTCCCGGGTTGAGATCGCGATTGGGCCAGCCGTCGAGGCGCTTGCCGATGCCGGCGGCCACCGAGTTGTCGACCGTCGAATGGCACAGCGCGCAGGTGATGCCGAGCTTGGTGATCGTTCCGTTCTCGACGACGCCACGCAGACCGACGACCGCGTCGAGGCTGATCAGCGCGACGGTCGTGGCCGGAGCGTCGAGATCGGCGCTCGCCAGCACGTCCGGGGGGACCGCCTCGGCATCGACCTTGAGCCCGACGGACAGTGCGACCTTCGGGCTCAGCGTCTGGGCAACCTCGTGAAGTCGAAGCATGTCGGTCCACAGCTGCTCGTCACCGAACGTGTCATGTCGAAAGATGCACTGGCCGTCCGCGGTATCGCACGGGCCGAGGTTGGCGGGCCGGGCGTCGCTGCTGCAGCCCACCACCAGCAGTGCGGGGAAGATGAAGGCGATGTCTCTGCGCATGTCGTTCCTCCGGTCTCATGGTTGCGACCGTTCGAGCGCGCCCCATGCGGACATGGGTGCGCTCGTCACGTGTTCCTTGATCGATAGAGATGGATTCACGATCCGGCGTTACACGCGTTCGTATCGGCAGAATCCTGCACCACGAGCGTAGACGCTCGCTGACCATCGATCCGGGGCTCCGGCGCAGAGATGGCAGGTCATGTCCGCCTCGCCGGCGCCGTGCCGTGCCGCGCCGATCGAACGATCATCATGGATGTCGTCGTGTTCCGTACCCGGAGCGCTTGTGAATTGCTCGCAGCGGCGAGCGGCAGCGACGCGCTTCAGGGGCGAGGGAGCGGAGCCGAGCTATTCGTTGTTGCGGAGTGGGATCCACGACAGCCGCAGCATCACGCGCGGCGCGTGGAGCTCGACCGAGGTGGGTGCGGTGTCGTCGCCGAACGTGCCGATCTGCGCGAACTGGAACAGCGCGTCGATCGCGAAACCGTGCGAGTGCGTCGGGCCGAGATACACGTCGAGGCCGGCGCGCAGCCGTGTGCCGAAGCCGCCCCTCGCCTCGCCGGGGGTACCGGCGATCGCGTCGCCGTCGCAGCGCGAGCAACCGATGCGCTCGAGATCGACGATGTACGCACCGAGCTCGGGACGGAGCTCCAGCGACCCCTTGTGGATCACCGCGAACGGAGAGCTCACGAGCCCCACGCCGAGCTCTGCGAGCCACATCGGCTCGGCGGTCGTCATCGGGTCGGGCACCGTGCCGGTGTCCCGGACGGCGCCGACCAGCACGCTGAGCCCGAACCGGCCGAAGCCGAACGCGGCCTCGAGCTCTCCGCCCAGCTGTCGACCGCCGGTCGCCTTGGAACCGTTGTCGTACGTCGCAGCGAACCCGCTGGCGGTGGTCATGCCGAGGAACACCCTGTCGAGGCGCGCAGGACGCACCGGGGCTCCGCTGCTGCCTGTCATGCTTCCGGTCGCACTCGCGTCGGAGCACGAGGTCGCCGTGCCCGCGCTGCCCGGGCCGAGCACCCACGCGAGCTTGTCCGACCGGGCGCGATCGCAGCCGCTCTCCGACGCAAACGGCCCCTCCTGCCCGGAGATGTCGAGCCGGTGCGGTGCGCATGCGCCGGCGCATCGCCACTCGAAGTACCAGGCCTCTGCGTGCGCGATGGACAACGTCGTCATCAGGACCGCCACGACCACGAACGCGCGAAACACCATCCGACCAGGGTATCGCGGTGCCGGCGTGCCCCGCAACGAGCGCAGCTGGGCGCATCAACGACGAATTGTCGCAGCCGCACCGGATCCCGGCTCCGAATTCGACCGAGTCTCGCCGGCACTCCGGTTGCGCAATCGGCTCCGGCTCAGGTAAGCACAGCTCGCGGGTCCAGCACAGGTGCCTGCGAGGAATGCCTGTGCGCCGAGGGCGTCATGCGCTCGGGCACGGTCGCGGCGGCTCCCACACGCCCGGGCTCAAGTTGGACGACCGCGATACGGCGTGGCGCCGTTTCGTCGCAGCACCGATCGGTGGAGCTCACCGAGGTCGGGCGCGCGCTCCTCCGCTACGCCGACGAGTTTCATGTGTTCGTCCACCCGATCATCATCGGCGGCGGCAATCCCTGGCTGCCGCGGGATCTCCGCATTCCGCTCGAGCTCGCCGGCGAGCGCCGCCTCGGTGGCGTCGTTCACCTTCACTATCGGCGAGCCAGCTGACGACGCCGACGACGTTCTTCGCCTGGCGCTGGATCTCGATCGCATCGCGCGCTGCTCGAACGCTGGCCTGGTCCGCGGGGCGGGCGGCAGCGCTGGCCTGAATCGCGAGAACCGTTCACTGTACGCATCCATGCACACCGTCCTGCCCAAGCGAGTCCTCACCGGCGGCCTCGGCAGAAAACCGGGCATCCGGATCTCACCGCTGCTGCTCGAAACAGCGGCCCTGGAGCCCGCGGCGGTGTTCGAGCGACTGGCGACCCGCGCCGGCGGGCTGACCTCGGACCAGGCAGCCGCGCGACTCGCAGAGCACGGACCCAACGTGCTCGCCCGCGATGAACGCCCGAGCGTGGCGCGGCTGCTGTGGCGCTCGGTGGGAAACCCGCTCGTCATCCTGCTGACCGTACTCGCTGCCGTGTCGGTCGCGACCGGCGACTGGCGCGCCGCGACCGTGATGGGTTTGATGATCGTGCTGAGCGTCGGGCTGAAGCTGTTCCAGGAAGCCAAGGCCGGTAGTAGCGCTGCCAAGCTCAAGGCGATGATCTCGGTCCACGCGACGGTGATGCGCGACGGCGAGGTCCACGAGATTCCGCTGTCACAGCTCGTTCCCGGCGATGTCGTCCAGCTGGCCGCGGGAGACATGATTCCCGGCGATGTGCGCATCGTTGCGGCCAAGGATCTGTTCGTCACCCAGGGCTCGCTCACCGGGGAGAGCTTGCCGGTCGAGAAGCAGGCGATCGAGCGCGTCGACATCACCGCGTCGCCGCTCGAGCGTTCGACGGTCGCGTTCCTCGGCACCAGCGTGGAGAGCGGCTCCGCGCAGGCGGTCGTGGTCGCGACCGGGCGCGAGACCTACCTCGGTGGAATGGCCGCGTCGATCTCGGAGGGCCACACCCAGACGACGTTCGACCGCGACATCTCCCGGTTCACGTGGCTGTTGCTGCGCTTCATGCTGGTCATGGTGCCGCTGGTGTTCATCATCAAAGGCATCACCAAGGGCAGCTGGGGACAGGCATTCTTCTTCGCGATGGCGGTCGCGGTCGGCCTGACGCCCGAGATGCTGCCGATGATCGTCACCGTGTGCCTGTCCAAGGGCGCAGTGGCGATGGGCAAGAAGAAGGTGATCGTCAAGCGACTCAACTCGATCCAGAGCCTCGGCGCGATGGATGTGCTGTGCACCGACAAGACCGGCACCCTGACCGAGGACAGGGTGGTCCTCGAGCGTTATTGCGACGTCGCGCTGCACGACAGCGAGCCCGTGCTCGCGCTCGCGTACACCAACAGCCACTTCCAGACCGGGCTCAAGAACGTGCTCGATCGCGCCGTGCTGGCGCACGAGAGTGCCCACGCCCATTCCAGCGCCGCGTCATGTCGGTGGTGGTTCGTAGCCCCGAGGGCCAGGATCTCCTCATCTCGAAGGGCGCACCCGAGGCGATCTTCTCGCGATGCACGAGGGTGTTCCTCGACGGCAAGGAGCTGGCGATGGACCCCGCGCACGTGGCGGATCTGACGCGCGAGTACGAGCGGCTGAGCGCCGATGGATTTCGCGTGCTCGCGATCGCCACCAAGGCGGCCGCCCCGCGCGAGCTCGCCGCGGGCGCCGCCACCGCCTACGGCGCGGCCGACGAGTGCGACCTGGTCCTGCAGGGCTACGTGGCATTCCTCGATCCACCGAAGCCGAGCTGCGCGGCGGCGATCGGCAGGCTGCATGCGCACGGCATCACCGTGAAAGTGATCACCGGGGACAACGAGCTCGTGGCGCGAAAGGTGTGCAAGGAGGTCGGGCTCGCGGTCGACGCGGTCGTGCTCGGCACCGACGTCGAGCAAATGACCGACGCTGCGCTGGCCGACGCCGCCGCGACCACCGCGTTGTTCGCGCGGGTGTCCCCGGCCCACAAGCAGCGCATCGTCAAGGCGCTGGCTCGCGACCACGTCGTCGGCTTCATGGGCGACGGCATCAACGATGCACCCGCGCTGCACGCCGCCGACGTCGGGATCAGCGTCGACACCGCGGCGGACATCGCCAAGGCGTCGGCCGACATGATCCTGCTCGAGAAGTCGCTCCTCGTCGTCGACGACGGTGTGCTCGAGGGCCGCAAGGTGTTCGCGAACATCACCAAGTACGTCCGCATGGGTGCGTCGAGTAACTTCGGCAACATGTTCAGCGTGCTCGGCGCGAGCATCCTGGTGCCGTTCCTGCCGATGCTGCCGATCCAGATCCTCACCAACAATCTGCTCTATGACCTCGGGCAGACCACGATCCCGACCGACGACGTCGACCCGGAGCAGCTCCAGCGCCCCCGGCCGTGGGACATGCGAGCGCTCACCCGCTTCATCCTGTTCATCGGGCCGTCCTCGTCGATCTTCGACTACTCGACCTACCTCGTGATGCTCTATGTTTTCGGCTGCTGGGACGTCTCGACAGCTGCCAGCGCAGCGCACAGCGCGAGCCTGTTCCAGACCGGCTGGTTCGTCGAGAGCCTGATCACCCAGGCGCTCGTCATCCATGTCATCCGCACCAACAAGCTGCCGTTCGTGCAGAGCCGGGCATCGCGCCCGGTGATCGCCGTTGGGCTCCTCGTCATCGCGGTCGGCATTGGACTGCCGTTCTCGCCGGTCGGCCGCTATCTCGGGTTCTCGCCGCTCCCGCCGCTCTACTGGCCGATCCTGATCGCAACGCTCGTGGCCTACCTGGTGGTGACGCAGACCGTGAAGACCTGGCTCCTGCGGCGCCGCTGGAGTTGACGCGCGCGCTCTCGAAGTACACGATCTCGATAGCCGATCTGTAGTCCAAGAAGGGCTTTCGCGACTTTCGGAAGAGGCGTTCGCGACCTCCTCGGCGCGGTGGTGGCGGCGATCCTCGGCGTGGCCGCGCTCGTCGCGCCGCGGCCCGCCGCCGCCGCGTCGCACGCGATCACCCGGGACGCCTACTCCCTGATGATCGACGGCCAGCGCACCTTCCTCTGGTCCGGTGAGTTCCACCCGTTCCGGCTGGTACCGGTGGACGCGAGCTCGTTCTCGATCTGGTACAGGATGACCCTGCCGCTGCCGCTGGTGAGCTGGTGCCGGGCGATGATCGCGTCGGATCCAGAACTTCTACATGACCGTCGGCGGAACGTCGTGGGGTTGGCAGTCCGCGCCGGTGGCCTACACGTCCTACGACCACGGCGCTGCGCTCGATGAAGCCCGCCAGCCGCGGCCCAAGCGCGCCGCGATGAAGGAGCTCGGCCTGTTCCTGCAGAGCGCCTCGCCGATCACGAGTTTGATCGAGAGGGGGCGACAGCTCGGCGGAGAGCTCGAGGCCGCGTTCGGCTTCGGCCGATTCGGGCTCAGCGTGCTGCAGCGGGGCTCTCAGCGCGCGATGCGCACCTTGCCGCGCAGCCGGATATCGCGCGACGAGGCTCCGACGAAGATCGCGCGCGGCCCTCCGGCGACGCTCCAGTCGTGTTGCGCGACCGACCAGTATGACAGATCGCGCGGGTCGATCCGCACGGTGACCCGCGTCGCCTGGCCGGGCCGCAGCGCGACGCGCGTGAAGCCAGCGAGCTGCTTCACCGCGAAGTCGACTCCCGGCGGGGATTGGTTCGGCGCACCGAGGTAGACCTGCGGCACCTCGGCGCCCGCGCGGTGGCCCACGTTCCGCACCACGAAGCTCACGTCGAGGCCGCCGGAGCGCGCGTCGTCGATGTCGAGATCAGCGTACTGGAACCGCATGTAGGACAGGCCATGTCCGAACGCGAACAGCGGCTCGACCTCGAAACGGTCGTACCAGCGGTAGCCTTGAAAGATGCCATTCGTGGTGAAGTCGATGGTCTTGTAACCGTGCGGCCCGGTCACGAAGCCGGGCAGAAAGACGCCCGGATAGAGCGGACAGTTGCCGTCGTTGGGCGGGTTCGTGGAGATCGCGCCCGGATTGCAATCGGCACTGAACGTCGACTGCGCACGCGGCGGTGCACGGTGCAGGTGCCGCGCCGCTCGCCGGCAGCACCGTCGAGATCTTGCCCTCGAGCCAGATCATGTTCTGCAGCAGCTCGTAGTACGCGAGGCTGTACTCGGTCACCTCGCCGCTCTGGGTCGTCTGCCAGTAGTCGGGGTCGCTCGTCACGACGAGGCCGTTGGCGTCGACGCGCGTGGCATGGAAGGCGGTCGCCGCCTCCAGCTTGGCCAGCAGGGATCGGACGTAGGCGGTGTCGCCGCTGTAGCGCTAGTACTGAATGGCAATGATGGCTGAATAAACAAGGAGGCGTTCGCCGTCCAGCGCGTCGCCGCTCGCGTGGGCTGTCTCCGTCACGAGGTCTCCACGGACTTCCCAGCGCCGGGATGAGCACCGGGCACATCCCCGTCTCGTTGCAACGCCGAGTGCGGCTCCGGGCGAGCGAGCGGTGCGAGTACTGTCGATCGCGCAGGTCGGTCAGGAAGCCACGTTCCACGTGGACCACGTCATGCCTCAGGCCGCCGGTGGCGCGACGTCGCTCGACAGCCTGGCGCTCGCGTGGGTATCGTGTTGGCTGCGGAAAGGAGCACGTACCACGGCCATCGATCCGGGAACCGGCGATGCCGCACAGCTGTTCCACCAGGCTCCACGCATGGAGCGGCCACTTCATTGCCGATGTCTCCGGTGAGATCCTCGGTTTGACCGCGATCGGTCGTGCGACAATCACCTCGCTGTCCATGAACCGGGTGCTCGCGGTCGCGATCCGGCACGAAGAGCGGACCCGCGATCGATGGCCGTGACGGCCTTTCGGCGCCTGCGGATCGGAGCGTACGGTCCGCGGTGCGTCGGCGTGTACTGCGCCGGCTGCCGCGTGGACGATGGTCAGCGAACAGGGGCCGCGCGATCAGACCCTTCATGTAGCCTCGCGTCGATGGCAAGCAAAGCAGCCCGCAAGAAGCGGCGGTTGGAGCAAGAGCGACAGCGGCTGGCCGGACTCGAAGCGCGCGGTGTTGCCCACACGCGCTGCAGCGATGTGACACTCGCGGAGCTCGACGTGTTGCTCGCGCAAGCGGACGAGCTACTCGGCCGTATCGGCACGCACGTCGCGCGGGCCCGGACCGCGTGGCCGCAGGTTCCCGCGGCCTACGAGCTCCGAGCAACTGTCGAGGAAATCGCCGCGGCCGCCGCGTCGGGCCGCGCCAAGCTTGCGGTGGCGCTCGAGCGCTCGCGTCGCTTTCAGCGATCCGGCGTTCACGTTCACCTGTGCGGGGATCTCGCTGTCCGCATGGTGCCGCTCGCCGCGCAAAGCTCCGCACCTGCGTCCGCACCACTGGACGTCGACGACGAGCATGCGTACGGCGGCGATGGCTTCGGGACACCGTGTTCAGACGACATACCGTTCTGATCCGGGCGCGGCGCTGTCAGAGGCGTTCGCTATCGTCGTTTCGTGCGGGCGACCGTCGACAAAAGTGCTGGCCGATCTGCTGCGATCGACCTCCACAAGCTCAGGGCAAGACTTCGAGTCATCGGCGAAGACCAGGTGTTCTACATGCTCGACGAGGCGCTCGAGCTGCTGCCGCGCGCCGCGTTGCAGCGCATCGTTGGCCGCTACATCTCGCTGGATGACGTGAGGGTCGATCCCGCCGCGTCGAGGCGAACACTGCTCGAGGACGCCAGGGCGTTCGATGCAGCTGCCCGCGCCGGCGACTACTACCAGAGCTTCAACGTCAACTCGAAGACCTACATGGACAAGTCGGGCGCGGTCCGCGCGATGTGCCGGAGTGCGCGGCGATTCAGCGTGTGGTGAACGCGTGGAGCTGGCCGTTGGCCGCGACGAAGATGCGGCCCTTGGCGACGATCGGCGTGATGAACCGGCTGGTCGATGCCATCGCGTCACCGGTGCTGCCGCCCGCGAACACGACCGCGCCGGTATCGCCGTTGTAGCCGTGCAGGCGGTTGTCCCCTTCGGCGCCGACCGCCCACACGATCGGGTTGCTCGTGCCGTCGGTAGTGGTGGCGATCGGGGACCCGGCGCTGCCGGTGCCGGCGCACCACGCGAGCGATAGCTGGGGCCGATAGGCGGGAGTGATCTTGACCGAGACCAGGTTGGACGAGCCGGTCAGGCCCGGGCAACCGCTCGCGCCCCGGGCGCGGAACACGACGTAGGTGCCGTTCGCGGTGTGGTACATCGCAGAGGTGTTGAGGATCACGCCGTCCGCGGCGTGCAGCTGTGCGAGTGGCGCGGCGATGCCGCCGAAGTTGTCGCGCGCGAGCAGGTAGACGTTGCCGTCCTTGCCGAACACGACGAGCAGCGCCGACGGCGTCGCGCCGGGCAGATCGAGCGGCATGGCCGGTCCGGCGAGGTCGGCGTCGCTCTGGTCGAGGCTCTGCCAGTTGACCGGCGCCCAGTAGTCGCGGGCGTTGCCCGAGAACGCGGCGCCAGCGCCGAGTCGGAGCGCCGCCTCGCTGTGGCCCCAGGTCGTGCCGCCGCCGTTGCCGAACACGGTGAACACGCTGGCGCCATCGCTGGACACGCCGCCCGGCGTCCAGTCGCCGGCTCGGGTCGAACTGGACTCGAACGCGGTCAGCGCACTCGGCTGGTCGACCGGCACGGCGACGACCCAGCCGTGATAGTTGCCACAGTCGCCAGAGTGGCCGCCGTAGGGCACGTAGACCCGGCCGCTGACCAGCGTCAGGCCGCCGCGTTGGTTCTGTGGCGCGGGGGCAAACGGGGTCGCCGTCCCTTTCAGCGCGGTTCCGACGTCGACGGGCCAGCCCGAACGCGTGGAACCATCGTCGACCGACAGCGCAAAGATGCGGTGATGCGCGGCGTTGTTGTCGCGGATCATCGCGTCGAGGTAGAGCGTGCCGCTGGCGGCGTCGATCACCGGCGTGCCCGTGATGCCGAGCGGGTTGATATTGCCGCAGTTCGCGCCCTCGGCAGCGTTGGGCATCGGCTGCGGCGCCCCGAGTTCGACCCGCCACACCACCGCGCCGGTCGGGTCGAACGCGGTGACCTCGTTGGCCTCGGTCGCCGCGATCACGAGATCGCGCGCACCGCCGCGATCGAGGTAGAGCGCCTGCGCGAACGCCGCGCCGGCGTACGTCGCGGTGAAGGTGGTGTCGAGGTGGAGCGTCGTGGCGGCGGCCATGGTGAACGCGGCGTCGACGTACGCGCCCGCGCGCGACGGCCCGGCGTGGAGTTCCAGCACCGACGCGCCATGGTCGGAGCCATTTCCGTCACCAGGGGAGCCGTTTGCGTCACGGGAGCCACCGCCACCACCACATGCCGCTGCGGCCAGAGCGATCAACCAGCTCGAGCGTGTCATGCGCCGATTACAGCACACACGAGCGCGGCGCGAGGCAACGAGCTGTCGATGCTCTTCCGGCTCACTGGCGCTTGCGCACATCGACGAGCACTGTGATCGAGTTGGCATGGTCGCGCTGGCCTGCCGACGCTTGCGTGCGTCGGAGGGCGCCGTACGCGAAGTACGTCAGGTCGGGGTGGTTCGCTGGTAGTAGGGCGCGCGCCAGCTTCCGTGCGCACCGTGCCGATCCCGCCGTGAGTGCCGGCGCGTGTGAGGGGCGCACGTGGGCGATCTCGCGAGCGTCGCGGTGCCAAGCGGGCTGTTGCTGCGGCAGAGCGATCCCGGAGGCAGCGATCCTTCGGAGCGCGCGCCGCTCTGGCAGGATCGCGTCTCGTCGTGATCGTCATCATTTGTTCACGCCGCGCCAGGAAGAGATCAAGCAACCGAGAAGTGCATCCGGCGTCATGTCTTCCTTCGCAGCGAGGACGGCGAGTTTGCGATGGCCGGCGCTCGAGAGCTTCTCTTGTGGGCGATCTTTCATGGCCGATGCCGAACGCAAGACCTTGCCGTCGAGACAGAACCTACCCGGGTGCTCTCGCACAACCTGGCGCTTGGCGCTGTTCCAGGCGGCGTTCACGTCACGGGTCTTGGACATCTGCCCGAGGAGTCCGAGATGCTGCATGACGACCTCCTTCGAGAGCGTTGCCCCGGGCGGCAACTGCGAGAGCACGTCGACCATCGCCGTGGTGAGCTTCCCGACCGAGAGGCCGATGTCGAAGCCAGCCCGACGGACCTGCGCGAAGTATCCTTTCATCGTTCTCGCTCCTCGATGGGTTCGTGAGTGACGCCGTCACTTCCCGATGGCGGCGACCAGCTGCGATTTCCGCTCTTCCAATGCGGCGAGCTGGATCTTCAGCCGCTTCAGCTCGTGGTTGATCCGCGCAAGCTCGGTATTCGTCTGCCGTTCCTTAAGGAAGTCGACCCCATGCTTGTTCTTCACCAGCGCTTCGACCTCGCGGCGGAGAAGCCTCAAGAATGGGTTCCCGTGGGCCGAATTGCGGCCACACTGGAGCTTGCTGGCCCGGATCCCCTGGACGATCTCGTCCTGCGTCAGCCCGAACTCCTTCCTTGCGGTCTTGTCGCTGAGCGTCGCGCCCTTTCGCTGCCACTCGGAATCGAGGTCTGCGCGCTCACTCGCTGTCATCGCCGCTCCTCGCAGTCACCGGCGGCGTTTCCCGCGGTCCCTGTTGGCGCATGCTCGTACACGATCGGTTCATACTCGGACCTCACTGCTGCGCGCGGTGTTCTCATCGGTATCGAGGTGGCACCTCTTGTACTTCTTGCGGCTGCCGCACCCGCTTGCGGCTGCCGCACCCGCACGGCGTCACGCAGCATGTCGAGCGGGTCGGTCTCGGCGAGCGCACGTAGCATCGGTCCGATCGCCGCGGAGATCCTCATTTCGCCGAGCAGCCTGACAGCGTGGACCGGCGCCCAACCCTCCAGCACCTCGTTGTCCAGGATTCGCAGCAACGCCGGCACGGCCCCGGTCCCCAGCGCCAGGACTTCATCCCGTGCGCGGGCGGACAAATGGCGCTCCGATTGCAAGAGCCGCCGGACGATGACCTCGGGATCGCGCTCGTTACCCCGCATGTTCTCTCTTCTCAGCGTCGTGACGAAGACGCGTCCCGAATCTACCTGACCAGGCTGACATCGACCTGGCGACCGGTCTCGCGGGGGCTCCGACCAGTCGCCGCGATCGGCATCCGCGATCCGCGCCACGATCTCGCGCTCTGTGCGGTCGTCCAGCTTGCGGTGATCGGAATTCCTGTCGACTGTGAATGATCTCGAGGAAGTTCATGCCGACCAGCCCGTCGATGTCCTTGTGCCCGAGCGGGAACACCGTAAGCGCGAAGTTCGGCGTCGTCACGCCGAGCACGGTGAGCTCGGCCACGCGAAGCCAGTAGCCATGCTCTTCCCCGATGGCGGTGTGACCCTGGCTTTCTTGAATCCGTCGCGTTGGTTGTACCCGATCTTCTCGATCACCCGTGGCGTCAGCGTCGTTGCCGCCGCGCCCGTATCCAACACGAGCCGGGTCTCTGTCGTGCGGCCGGTTGGTCCAACAACCTCCGCCTCGACGAGGATCAACTCGCGGTCACGAACGAAGGAGCTCGAGAGTCTCGTCATCGATGACCAGCGAGGGTCGAATCAGCGGCTCGGAGCAGATGCCGGTGAACCTGATGGCGAAACGGGGGTACCGTACGTCGAGGTCACGGATCGGCGCGAAGGCAGCATCATGCGTGGGGCCATGCCCGACGACGCGCGCCGTCTTGATCTCGGGGCTCCGAAGCTCGACCCGCATGATCTCGACCAGACAGACGAACTGATCGGGATACCGCGCGCAGATCTGTGCCCACGACAGCGGCTTGGTCGCGACTGGCACGAGTTGTTCGGCGGTGTCCATGCCTCGATCTTTCCGGGCGGGCGCAGTTTGTCAAGTTTCTTGCCGCCTTGCGAGCACGAACGCCGCGAAGCCGCGACCGCGGACAGATCCCGGCTTGAAACCCGCATCGCGATGGGCGCGATCAAGTAGCTGGGGAAAAAATCACTCGAGACGACGATCGAATATGTCGCAAGTTCACCCCCGCTTCTTCCGGACGGCCTCCCAAAGGCGCATCGCCGGATCACGCGTGATCCCGGGCAACTGCATCTCAGTTGCGCCCTCTCTCACAGGAAACTCGGTCTTCTCTCCGTCGTAGGTCGCGCGGTAGTTCCCTTGCCCGAGGGCTTCGAGCTTGGCTCGTTGCCGCGGGCCCGACCTCTGCCTGAAGTTCGCGTTAAACGCCTCGTCGATCTGGTCGAGCGTCGCCATCGCGATCCTTTACCACGAGCGCCGGGCTCACGGCGCCACGTGATCGCCGTCGTACGACGCCATCCCGTAGCCGAGGTCGTGCGACTCGTCGGCCCACGACGACATCGGCGCGCGCGGCCGACGCCGGGTTCCAGCGCGACCGAGGTCGCGGTCCCCCACCACCAGCTGACCGGCGTCGAACCGCATGCCCTCGATCGGGATCCTGCTCGACGTAGACCGCGGCGCTCGGCGGGTCGATCAACCAGACCCCGGCGTCGCCGTCCAGGGCTCGAGGTCGCGACGCCGTGGTGCCGTGCTCATCGTGGTGCCGCGCGGGGTAGCGCCGCGCAGGCACGTCGAGCGCGACGTCGTCGCTCGAGTCATCGAGGCCGACACCCGGGAGCGCGACCGATGATCCCGCGTGACCCGCTCATGCTCCAGCGCCAGCTCGCTGGCCTCCGGTGCTCGAGGCCAAGCCCAGACCGCGCTACGTGCCCTCTATGCTACTTACCCGACCGCCGCTCGATCTCAGTCCGACGACGAGGTCTTCGAGATCATCACGGCGCGCATACTCGCCGAGCTCTGCGATGACCTTCTCGTGGCGCTCGAAGACCATCGTTCCCACGTCTCCTCGCGTCTCAAGAGGCTACGCCACCCCGACCAGACCGCCTGGCCATTCTGAACACCATCGTCCGACGTGATTGCTACGCATCAGCCCCCGCGATAGCCATCAATCAGGCGGCCTCGAATTCCATCAACAGGCCGGCTCAGCAACACTCGGACGCCGAAATTCTCTCCGCACTGCGGAGACCTTTGTCGTGGACCCACTTCAAGCAGCTCATCTACATCGACGACGCTCTCAAGCGGGACTTTTATGCGGAGATGTGTCGAATCGAGGGATGGAGCACTCGCACGCTCGCCCAGAAGATCGAGGCATGCTCTACGAGCGGACAGCCTTGTCGAAGAAGCCCGACCGCCTCATCCGCCAGGAGCTCGCCGCGCTCCGCGACAAGGGCAATCTCACGCCGGCGCTCGTACTCCAGGATCCGTACATGCCCGACTTCCTCGGACTCGCAGACACCCACAGCGAGAAAGATCGTTGTCCGCTGCCGAGCGGCTCGAACTCGCGGAGCGAATCCCGTCAAGCGACGTCGCTGTGCGGTCGATCTCTAGGTGAGGCCAACCTGGCGTCGTTGAAAGCGGTGTCGGCCGTGTGCGCTTCAGGTACCCTCGACGCGTCGTGCGCTACTGGTGGGTCAACCAGAAGCAGACCCACCGACACGAGATCGGTGGCGGCTATCTCTGGTCACCGAAGCGACGCGTCGACGACAGCCGCAACCAGTTCTACGAGAACATGAGGATCGTCGCGCCCGGGGACCTGGTGTTCTCGTACTGGAACACGGCGATTCGCGCCTACGGAATCGTGCGGTCGTTCGGATACGATGCACCGAAGCCGGACGAGTTCGGGGCAGCTGGACGTCACTGGGCGGAGATTGGCTACCGTGCCGATGTCGATTACGTGCCGATGACTGCGCCGGTCATGCCGCGAGACGAACTGGCGCAGATCGCGCCTCTCCTGCCGACGAAATACTCGCCACTGCACCCCGCGACAGGTAAGGGATACCAGTCGGTCTACCTGGCAGCGTTGCCCGACGCGCTGGGCCGCCGACGCTGTGAGTTGAGACCGTTACCTGCCGCAGCTGCGGGCGGCGTGGAGCAGACCGTAGACGGCCAGCCGGCCCGAGAATGTGGCCATGTACACCTTGCCGTTCGCCACCGTCGGCGGCGTGAACTTTGCGAGCAGCCCGAACTGGTCCTCCGCGCACAGGTTGCTGTTCCAGAGCTCGCGCGAGAGGTCCTCGGCGTCATAAGCGCGGAGAACGCCCGGCGCCTTCAGGTAGAACACATCGTCGTGCGTCGCCGGCTCGGCCTGCCGGTCGGCGTGGGCCGCCCACAAGACGCCGCTCCCCGCCGCGCCGCCGTTGGCCGACAGGCTCAGGCTCGCCGCGGGATGGCCCCAGACGACCTCGGGGCTCGCCTGGCGCGGCGTCAGCGCGAGCGCGTTCGGGTCGAGTGCATAGGACTTGATGGCCACGCTCTCGGCGGAGACATAGACGAGCGGGCCCCGGGAGGCGCTCTTCCAATACGCAAGGCCTCCCATGATGTGGTGATCGCCCTGGGTGATGCAGCGGTGGTTGCGGTCGTAGTAGACCTCCTTGTCCCCGTCGTAGATCTTCATGTTGAAGACGTACCGGTAGCCGCCGTCGCGCCGATCGAAGACGTGGAGGAAGCCCTGCTTGCCGCCGCCGAGCAGAGCCGTCGTCCCCGGGATCAGCAGTGGGCCGGATGAGCCGAGATCGATGTCGCAGTCGTCGAGCGCCGCGCGGTCCTCCTCAGGCGGATAGCCCTTGTCGACGATGGAGATGCCGTCGCGGACGTCCAGCTTCAGGAGCGCGTTGTCGAGATCGATGGTCTTCGGCGGAAAGACGCCGTCCCGATCGCAGCGATTCGCCCACAGCGAAGGCGCTCCGCCGTTACCGGTGAAGAAGTAGACGTGGCCGTCCGCGTCGACCGCCGGCGCCCTCCCCGATTGCCAGATCCCGGTGCCTCCGCTGGACTGCGTCGCCGTCGTCAAGCAGCCGGTCTCCCGCAGCGTGTCCGCGTCGAATGCCATGACGTAGCCGCTGGCGATGAACGAGCGGGGCTGGTTATCGATCACCACGCTCCACCCTTCGAGCGCCCCGTTTCCCCAGGCGACGACGACGCGGTGGCCCGCGAGCGCGAGCCCGGCCCGCTGGTTCTCGATGGCGGCGAAGCTGCACGGGATGGGCAGCGGGTTCTTCGGATCGTCTGGTCCGCCGCCGCACACGGCTGATCCGGTGGCGATCACCGCCGGGGGAACCCGGTCGTGCCCGTCGGTGAGGTCGAGCGCGTGGAGGGTCTGCGTGTAGGTCTGGCTGCGCTTCGTCCGGGCGACGAGGTACAGGATGGATCGGGCGCGGTCGATGACCGGGGTGCCAAGGATGCCGGCGTTGCCCATGTAGAGTGACACGTGCCGACCATAGGTGGGGTGATAGACGGAGATCGCGCGATCGTTCGCCGGGATGGGCGTCGCGTCGCCGCTACTCAGGAAGAACAGGTCGTCGTCGACGGGGATGGCGAACAGCTTGTCGGCGAGCCGGCGCCGCCACAGCAGGCCGCCGTTGTCGGCGTTGCTGTCGGCGTTGAACGCGTAGACCACGTCGTCGGTGGTCGCGACGTAGACGACGTTCCGCCGCACGCCACCGACGAGGAGGTCGGAGACGACGAGCGGCTGCGCGTAGATGTTGCCCTCGACGTCGTAGTGGAACAGGCGCCCGAACTGTCGCGGGTTGACGTTCGCGGTCGTGAGCAGCGACTCGCGCAGGTTGGCGCCGGTCCGCGCCGGGTCGTTCCGGCTGGTGAGGACGTCCACGCCCGTGGCCGTCGGCGCGCCCAGCGGCGGCGGATCGGACGAGATCCGCGAGGGCGAGACGCACGCCGCCGCGGTCGTCAGGAGCGCGAGCGCCAGCCTCGACACCTTCAGTCCTTCACGTAGACGCCGATGATGCGCGGCTTCTGGTAGACGCAGCCCTGGAGCAGCAGCTGGACGTGCTTGGCACCGAAGTAGGCGCCAAGCAGCGCCGCGTGATGGAGCTTGTGCCCGGCGTCGTTCGGATTGGTGGCGTAGCCGGCGTCGGTCGTCGGGCAACCGGTGTTGGTCGGCACCTTCGCCTCGGTAAACACCGCCATCGAGTCCTCGACCCAGCCGGTGCGGATCTGGGTGATGACGCCCCAGCCGACGGCGATAATCGGCGGATCGTCCGCCCGCGCCGACGACACGGCGGCCACTACAAGCACGGCCGCAGCGAGTGCTAGCTTGCTCATAATCCCCTCCTGGAAGCCGACGATAGTGCAAGGGCGCGCCGCACACAAGGACACCCCCCATGAGGATGCCCACAGAACGGATGTAGTGGCGACGCTCGCGCGACCTCTCCATCCGACGTGAAACGTCAGCACAGTCGCCGCCCAAGCCCAGAAGCTGCGTCGGCTGATCCCGACAGGCTTGATGAACGAGCTCAAGCCGTTCGCGCTCGCGATCGATCTGCAGCGGTTCCGCCACACCTCCCTGTTGCGCGACCTCAAGATCACCGGGCTGCGCGCCGGCCTGGTCCGGTGCGGGTCCGGTGTCACGAGCGCTCCGCGTCGCTCCACGGCGCTCCGGCGCGCATCGCGGACAGCAGCGGACGCACGCCTTGGCGGTCGGTCGGATCGAGCCGCAGCACGCGCTCCAACACGCGCGCGGCCTCGTCGCGGCGTTCGAGCCGCCACAGACACGAGCCATAGCCCGACAGGCAGCGCAGGAGTCCCCGGTTGCCGGCGAGCTCTCCGCGTAGCACCCCATCGAAGTTATCTTCGACGGAGAGCTGGCCGATGCCGACGCCGACCTCGTATTGCTGGAGCGCCCACTGCGGGCTCATCCCCAGCAGCCTGTCGGCAAGATACGCATGTGCGTCGAGGAACCGGAGGTCCGCCTCGAGGAGCTTCTCCGCCACCACGTCCGGATCGTCGATCTGTGCGGCGGCCAGCCCCGTCGGGATCGGGGGCACCTCCAGCTCGAACGCTGATCGCGGTCGCCCGTCAGGCGCGCTCCGATCCTCGACGCCAGCATCCCACACATTGGCAGCAGCCCGAAGTGCGAGCGGGACCAGGCCGAGCGCGCCGGCGTCGATCCGGGTGCCGGCGATCTGGCCCGACAGGTACGGA
>VBLP01000014.1:0-14646 GCA_005887925.1 Deltaproteobacteria bacterium
TGGACGACGAACAGATCGTATGAGTAGGCCGCGGGATGCAGCAAAGCAGACCCCAAGTATTCTGCAACCATGCCGCTCGATTCGGTGGGCACCGCCTGTGGAACGCCCGCACCGATCATGTGGCACCACGCGGTTTGTGATCGCAGTCAGCCGCATCTGCCGGGCTCAGGTTCGACTCTTGCTCCATTGTGACTCTAGGCGCCCCAGCCCGAGAAACTCGACATCAAATAAAACTACCTGCACGAGGTGGCGTCGTGAGACCGCGTCCTAACGATTACTCCGGAGTGATCTGCACCGGCGTTGTGCCATCCGGTTCGGGGGTTCGCGATGATAGATACGCTTGTGATGCGGAGTGCCCACCGACGTTCTAAGCGACCAAGAGGTAGTGCACACTGCTCAACGCTGACATCGTCATACATCTGTCCATAGCAAGTGCCCTATTAGGTTCATCCTGATTCGCCTGGACTCTGGCGCTGCAACCAGATGCACACGACTCTGTACTTGTCTCGGTGCGAAGGGCGCGCGCGAGGTTGAAGTACTGCTTGACCTTGGTGCGCTTGGAGTCGAAGCGGAGGCTGGACTGGACACCTTCCGTGAGGACGCGGGTACGAAACGTGCCTGGCGTCTTACGGATGATGCGTCGACCGAAGATGAGCTGTACGCGGTCTGGCCGGCCGTACAGGTTCTTGGCGCCGAGCGTTGCCGAGCTGTTCGGCCCACCTGCGTCAGGCCGGCCGGACGAGCGCCGAGAGCTCGGTCGCGTCTGCCTCCGCGATCAGCCGATCCGGCCGTAGCGGTCCTCGAGGCGAACGACGTCGTCGAGCTCGGGGGTGGAGACCTCGAGCACGTCGGTGTCCTCGATCGCGATCATGCGGTGGCGCAGGCCCGGCGTGATGTGGAACGGCTCGTTGGGCGCGAGGTCGCGCGAGTGCGGCGGCTCGCCGTCGGCGAAGTAGATCAGCTGCATCCGGCCGCGCAGCAGCATGATCGTCTCGTCCTTGACCCGGTGGTACTGCAGCGACAGCGCCTCGCCGGCGCGGATGTGGAGGATCTTGCCGACGTAGCGCTCGGTCTTGGCCCAGATCTGCTCGTGGCCCCAGGGTTTGTCGACCTTCACGCGCGTCACTTCTTGGGCGCCGGCTTGGCGGGAGTCTTGGCGGGTGCGGCCGGCCTGGCGGCGGGCTTGTTGCTCGGCGGCGGCGCCGGGGCCGGCGAATCGATCGTGCCGGTCACCGTCGAATCCATCGTCGTCGGCATCTCGACCTTGGGCCGCGCGCCCGGAATCTCCTCGCGGCGGTCGACCTTGCCGTCGAAATCGTCGTCGTAGAGGATCGCGATCAGGATGCCGTCCTTGTACTGCTCCCACAGATCGGGCTGGCCGTCGTTGTTGCGGTCGCGCCGCACGCTGGTGAGCTGCCCGGCGGAGTCGTAGACCTCCTTGACGTCGAACTTGCCGTCGAAGTCGGTGTCGCGCTCGACCTCCGCGACGGCGCCGGTCTTGGTGTCGTAGATCGCGGACATGTCCCACTTGCCGTCGTAGTCGAAGTCGGCCTTCTCGAACAGGAGGTTGCCCTTGCGGTTGTAGGCGACGACCCAGTCCTTGCGGCCGTCGTGGTCGAAGTCGACCTGCTTGCACGTGAGGTACTCGACCTTGGTCCCGCCCTCGTCCTCGGTCTTGTACAGCCGCCAGACATCGGGCTTGCCATCGTGGTTGAGGTCGTACGTGACGACGTTCTTGCCGTTGGTATCGCACAGCGTCGGATCGACCTTGGGCACGCCGGCCTCGACGCTCTCGTTCTTGGGAGTGGTGTCCTCCTGCTTGCCGCGACACGCGCCTCCGATCGCCACCGACAGGACGGACAAACCGACGATTTCCAGGAGTTTCGCCATGTCGGGGAAAGCCTAGTCCTGGACCTGAGTCGCGGCAACCGCCCTGCCGTGTCCCGTCGCACAGCGCCGGGTTAGCAAATCGTTGCTGCGCAGAACTCCGAGGCTGGTCCCGGGCGCACACGGTCAGTGCTGCGGGGGCGGCCGGCACGCCTGGCGGTAAAGGTTTGACCGGCCGTATATGGCAACGTAGGGTCATAGAGCGCCAACGTCATGCCACGCAAGAAGATCTCGACGACGGTGTACATCACACCCGAGCAGGACACCCAGCTCAAGGCGCTGCACCAGCGCACGAAGGTGCCGGTCGCCGAGTACATCCGCCAGGGTATCGACCTCGTCCTGGAGAAGTACCGAGATCAGCTGCCGGGGCAGGTCGACCTGCGCCTCGGATCACGCTAAGCACGGCCGGCCCTTCCATGTCATTCCCCGCGGAGCGGATCCGCAACTTCTCGATCATCGCCCACATCGATCACGGCAAGACCACGCTGGCCGATCGCATCCTCGAGGCCTGTGGCGCGGTGACTGCGCGCGAGGCGCAGGCGCAGATGCTCGATAACATGGAGCTCGAGCGCGAGCGCGGCATCACGATCAAGGCCCAGTCGGTCGAGCTGCACTGGAAGGCCCACGATGGCCAGATCTACCAGTTCCACCTGATCGACACGCCGGGCCACGTCGACTTCCACTACGAGGTGTCGCGCTCGCTGGCCTCGTGCGAGGGCGCGCTGCTGGTCGTCGACGCGGCGCAGGGCGTCGAGGCCCAGACCCTGGCCAACGTCTACGTCGCGCTCGACAACCACCTCGAGATCGTGCCGGTGCTCAACAAGATCGACCTGCCGGTCGCCCGGCCCGACTTCGTCAAGCAGCAGATCGAGGACACGATCGGGCTCGACGCGTCGAGCGCGCTGCTGGTGTCGGCCAAGACCGGGGAGGGCGTCGACGACATGCTGCAGGCGGTGGTCGATCGCATCCCGCCGCCCACGGCCGACCGCGAGGCGCCGCTGGCGGCGCTGATCTTCGACAGCTGGTACGACTCGTTCCGCGGCGTGGTCGTGCTGGTCCGCGTGATGTCCGGCGTGATCCGGAAGGGCCAGAAGCTCCGGTTCTGGTCGACGGATCAGGTCTACGAGTGCACGATGACGATGGTGCGCCGGCCCGCGCCGCTCGAGGTCGACGAGATCGAGGCCGGCCAGGTCGGCATCGTCGCGGCCTCGATCAAGGACATCGGGCACGCGCGCGTCGGCGATACGATGACCGACGCCGACCGGCCGTGCGCCGAGCCGCTGCCGGGGTTCAAGACGGTCAAGCCGATGGTGTTCGCCGGGCTGTTCCCGGTCGACGCGGCCGATTACCAGGACCTCAAGGAGGCGCTCGGCAAGCTGGTGCTCAACGACGCCTCGGTGACCTACGAGCCCGAGACGTCCGCCGCGCTCGGCTTCGGGTTCCGCACCGGCTTCCTCGGCCTGCTCCACATGGAGATCATCCAGGAGCGGCTCGAGCGCGAGTTCAACTTGAACCTGATCACGACCGCGCCCAGCGTGCGCTACCGGATCTCGGTTCCCGGCCAGGGCTGGCTCGAGGTCGATAACCCGGCGAAGGTCCCCGATCAGGGCAAGGTCGAGACGATCGAGGAGCCGATCATCGCGGCGACCGTGCACCTGCCGCAGGAGTACGTCGGGCCGATCATGCAGCTGTGCCAGGAGCGCCGCGGCATCCAGAAGGGGCTGCACTACGATCCGGGCGGCCGGGTCCGGGTGGTGTACGAGATGCCGCTGGCGGAGATCGTGTTCGGGTTCTACGATCGACTCAAGACGATGTCGCGCGGCTACGCCTCTCTCGACTACGAGCCGGCTGGCTATCGCTCGGCGGACCTGATCCGGCTCGACGTGCTGATCAACGGCGAGCGGGTCGACGCGCTGTCGATCATCACCCACCGCGACACCGCGTACCACCGCGGCGTCGAGCTGTGCACCAAGATGAAGGACGTCGTGCCGCGCCAGATGTTCGATGTCGCGATCCAGGCGGCGATCGGCAGCCGCGTGGTCGCTCGCACCACGGTCAAGGCGGTCCGCAAGGACGTCACCGCGAAGTGCTACGGTGGCGACATCACGCGCAAGAAGAAGCTGCTCGAGAAGCAGAAGGAAGGCAAGAAGCGTATGAAGTCGGTTGGCTCCGTCGAGCTCCCGCAGGAAGCGTTCTTGAGCGTGCTGAAGGTCGACTGATGCGCGCGGCCAGCCTCGATCGCCGCGTCCGCAAGGAAGCCGAGCTGCTCGCCCGCGAGGCGCACGCGGCGCTCGCGCTCAAGCGCAACCTGCGCGGCCGGGCCGGCGACCTCGCAGCGGCCGTCGGAGCCGTCGACGCGGCGCTCGACGCCAGGGACCAGCAGAAGCTGCGCCAGGGCCTGCCGGTGCTCGAATCGAGTCGATCGTCGCGGCGATCCTGATCGCGCTCGCGCTGCGCGCCGTCGTGCTCGAGGCGTTCAAGATCCCGTCGAGCTCGATGTACCCGACGCTCGAGATCAACGACCACATCTTCGTCAACAAGTTCATCTACGGGCTGCGCATCCCGTTCACCACGACCAAGCTGTTCGAGTGGCGCAAGCCCAGGCGCGGCGAGGTGATCGTGTTCATCCAGCCGTGCGAGCCCGACCGCGACTACATCAAGCGCGTGCTCGCCACCGAGGGCGAGACCGTCGAGGTCCGCTGCAACGTGGTCTATGTCGACGGCCAGCCCGTCGACCACCAGCTGGTCAAGGGCGAGGGCTGCAGCTACCGCGACCTCAAGGAAGGCGCGACGCAGTGGTCGAACGAGACCTGCAGCGAGTACGTCGAGCGGGTCGACGGCCACGAGTATCACACGTACCACGATGCCGGCCGGCCCAACCGCGACGAGCGGCTCGCCAGGGACGACGGCCGGGACAGCGGCATCGTGAGCGGCGACGGCCACGACTTTCCGTCGCTCAACGTCCCGCGCGAGCCGCCGAAGTGTCCGATCGGCGGCGAGATCGTCATGACCCGGCAGCACGTCGGCGTCTGCGAGCCCCAGCTCCACTACGTCGTGCCCCCGGGCCACGTGTTCGTGATGGGGGACAACCGCGCCAACTCGAACGACTCGCGCTACTGGGGCTCGGTGCCGATCGACAACATCAAGGGCAAGGCGCTGTTCATCTGGCTGTCGTACGGCGAGTGGCAGGGCTGGCGGGGCCTCTCGCACTGGATCCGCTTCGATCGGATCGGCAACTTCGTGAAGTAGCTCCGACCGTCACTTGCGGGGCTTGGGCGCGGCGAGCTGCTGGAACACGGTCTTCATCGCGTCGTCGACGGCGCGCTCGGCCGCCTGGTCCCAGGTGTACTCGCGATCGCGATCGCGCAGCTTCATGCCGATCTCCTGCTTGATCGTCGCCTTGCCGTCGCCGGTGAACCCCATCGTGCGGCCGGGGATGTTCTCGCCGAGCATGTGGAGCGAGATCCGGATCACCAGTCGCTGCGAGCTCGACTTGTCCTCGATCGGCTCGAGCTCCTCGGAGGCGTCGGTGATCTCGACCGTGACCAGGTAGGCCGCGGCGATGCCATGCTGCGCCAGGTAGCGGCGGTAGCCGTCGGCGTTCGACCTGGGATCCGGGGCGCCATCGAGCTTGGCGACCAGCTGGACGTGGCCCGAGAACACCTTCTTGACCTGGGCCTCGACCCGCGGTGTGGCCGCTTTTGCCACGTCCGGCTTGACCTCGGACTTCGCGGTCACGGTCGTGAGCTCGAAGTGATACTTCTTCTTCGCGGGCGCCGCCTGCGCGGCCGAGGCGGCGACCGCGACTGTGAGCGCGACCAGCGCGGCCAGTGCCAGACCTGGGGTGCTCATCGAACGGGTGCGGCGCATCGGGGCCATCCTGGGCGGGTTTTCCTGTGAGACGACGACATGCTAGCGTGCATTCATGCTGCGGCCGCGCTGGCATGACGCGTTGCTGGTCACCGCCATCGTGGCGATCCTGGTCGCCGGGGTCTGGTCCTTGTGGTGGGACGATGTACGGTCGGCGCTTCACCTCGGGCCGGGCAGCGGCTCCGACGAGGCGGCGGCGCCGATCGCGCGAGGTCAGACATAGCAGTCGCCAACTTGACTGTGGTTACCGTGGCTTAGTACCGTTCCGCAGGGGCGCCTTACCCGGAGGGCCTCAGGAGCCCATGTTCACCATACACATCCAGGAAAAAGGCGGCGAGCAGCGCCGCATGGTGTTCAACAAGCCCGAGGTCACCATCGGTCGCGTGCAAGGCAACGACATCGTCTTGCCCAAGGGCAACGTGTCGAAGCGCCACGCGCGCATCGTGCTCAAGGACGGCAAGTTCATCATCGTCGACCTCAAGAGTACGAACGGCACGTACGTCAACGGTCGCAAGATCACCAGTCCGCTGGTGGTGAAGGATTCGGACAAGATCTACATCGGCGACTTCATCGTCGGTGTCGACGAGGCGGCGGCCGGCGAGGCCGATGCAGGCGCGGAGCCGCCGACGGCGCCGCCGCCGGGAGCTGCTGCGGCCCCCGATGTCCGCCCGCCGCGGCCGACCGAGGCGCAGCCGATGCCGCCGTCGTCGCTGCCGATGGCCGGTGTCGAGGATCGCCCGGCGCGCGCGATGTGCCCGCGTCGCGCGACATGCCGCCGATCGTCGCGCCGCCGGGGGAGGCGCGGACGCGCTCGCCGATCGGCCGGCCGGGCGGCACGATGCCGCCGCCGATCATCCAGGCGATCCCGCCGGTCGCGCCGCCGGGTGGGCCGGCGATGGCCGACGGCGCGATGCCACCGCCGGTGCCGATCGGTGCGATGCCGGCGATGGCGCCGATGGGCGCGCCGATCGCGCCGATGATGCCGCCGCCTGCGGCGTCTGCCCCGGGCCCGACGCCGCTCGGGCCGCCCGCCGCGCGCGATATCAACGGCCCAAGCGCGATGTCCGCGATGCCGCCGATGGCGATGGCGAGCGGATCGCCTGCGCAGGTCGTGCCGATCGCGCCGGACAAGGCCAAGCGCGGCCTGGTCGGCGCCGGCGCGCGGCGCGTGGTGGGCCGCTCGGTGTCGCTGCCGAGCCGGCGCGGCGTGCACCTCGAGCCGCTCGATCCCAAGGTCGTCAAGATGCTCGACCTGCAGTCGAACATCCTCGAGCGGCTGCGCGCCAAGCTCGACGATCGACCTGGTCGAGACGCTCGAGACCAGCGGCGAGCTGCCCAAGTACATCGATCAGGACACCCTGATCAAGGAAGCGCTCAACGAGGCGCTCGCGCTCGGGCCGCTCGAGGACCTCCTAGCCGACGACCAGATCGACGAGATCGTCATCGATCGCCGCGACCGGGTCGTGGTCGGCAAGGCCGGAGCGCTGCGCGGCTCGGGCAAGGCGTTCTCGTCGGACGACGTGTTCGAGAAGGTGGTGCGCCGGCTGGTCGCGGAGGCCGGTGCGACGATCGACGAGGTCCGCCCGCTGGTCGACCTGCGCATGCGCGACGGCACGCGGCTGACCGCGGCGGTGTCGCCGGTCGCGGCGCGCGGCGCCTGCCTCGTGCTCAAGAAGCCGCCGGCGCAGACGCCGTCACTGGCCGACCTGGTCGGGCAGGGCGCGATGTCGCCGGGCATGGCCGACTTCCTCGGTACCTGCGTCACCGCGCGCCGCAACGTCCTGGTGTGCGGCGCGCCCGGCTCGGGCAAGACCACGGTCGCCGGCGCGCTGGCCGCGGCGTCGCCGCTCGGCGAGCGCGTGGTGTCGATCGAGGAGGTCGCCGAGCTCTCGCTCAAGCGCGATGAGTGGATCCAGCTCGAGACCCGCGCGGGCACGGGCCGCAACCCGGCGATCGATCTCGGCCAGCTGCTCGATGTCGCGTTGCGGCTGGTCCAGGCGCTGTGCGCGTCGATCGACGGCGCGGTGGTCGCGATGACGGGCGAGGGCGCCGCGGCGGCGCTCGGCCGGCTCGCGATGCTGGCGCGGCTGACCGCGCCCGGCGGCGACGGCGCGACGCGCGAGCTGGTCGCCCAGGCGTTCGAGATCGTGATCCACGTGGCGCGGTGGTCCGACGGCACGATCCGCGTGCTCGCGATCGAGGAGGTCGTCGGCTGCACCGACACCACGTTCGACACCCACGTGCTGTTCCAGCTCCGGGACGGCGCATTCGTCGCGACCGGCACGGTGCCGCGGTTCTACGCCGAGCTGGAAGCCCGCGGCATCCCGGCCGACCAGGCCGTGTTCCGCTGACGCACTCGTCGCGCGACGCGCGCCGCGCCTCGGTGTGGCTCCCGGGAGAACGCGGGCACGCTCGGCTCGCCGTGGGCTGCTACGCGGATGGGCGTCGGAGCCGCGCCCGCCGAATCACCACCCGTCCTGCGCGGACCCCGCGAGGTATGTGCGGAGCAAGGCCGGGCCAATCCTAATCACGGTCGCGGCCCCGACCCCATCCGCTACGCGGACGCCCACGGCAAGCCTCGCGTTGTCGATCTACTTCGCCGCATGGCTCGCGCCATCGCTGCGCGCTGACATCCCTGACCGCCGCCCACCGTCGCTGCCCGCCGTCGCTGCTCGCCGTCGCCGCCCGCCGTCGCTGCTCGCCGTCGCTGCTCGCCGTCGCCGCCCGCCGTCGCTGCTCGCCGTCGCTGCTCGCCGTCGCTGCCCGCCGTCGCTGCCCGCCGTCGCTGCCCGCCGTCGCTGCCCGCCGTCGCTGTCCGCCGTCGCCGCCCGCCGTCGCCGCCCGCCGTCGCTGCCCGCCGTCGCTGTCGTCGCGTGGCGGTGCGCGATCAGTTGTCGGCGCGCTCGACCTTGCCGGCGAGCTCGAGGACCTCGAGGTCGCGCGGCCAGACGGCGCGCAGGAGGTCGAGAAGGCCGCGGGCAGAGGTCAGGTCGCCGGCGGCGAGCGAGTCGCGGGCGCCGTCGAGCTGGGCGGCCTTGAGCGCGGGGGCGAGCTCGGCGGCGCGGCGGGCGGCGGCGGCGCGGGTCGCGTCGTCGCCGGCCAGGCCGGCGAGCCGGGCGAGCTGGGCGTGGAAGTAGCCGGCCTGGGGGTGATGGCCGGCGGTAGCGGCCTCGGCGGCGGCGCGCGCCTCGTCGACCGCGCCGGGCAGCTCGCCGAGCCGCTCGGAGACCCTGGCGAGATCGAGCCATGCCCAGGCGAAGCCGGGCTCGGCCGCGACGGCGGCCTCGAGCTCGGCGCGGCCCTCGGCGATCTGGTCCTGGGCGAGCAGCGCATGGCCGAGCCGCCAGCGTGGGCCGGCCGCGTCGGGGTCGCGCCGGAGCTGCGCGCGGAGCTGGCGCTCGCCGACCGCCGGGACGAGCTCGCCGTCGTCGTCGAACACACCGTCGGCGAACTCGCCGTCGGCGTCGTAGAGCAGGTCGAGCGCCTCGACGATGCCGGCGAGCCAGCGCTCGAGCCGGGTGCCCTCGCACACCAGGTCGTCGAGCGACTCGTCGTTGCGCCAGATCCGGCCGCGCTCGTCGATCACGAGCTCCTCGCCCTCGAGCTCGCCGAACACCCAGCGGCCGTCACGCGCCTCGACCTCGGCCGACGGATGGACCTCGACGCTGTCGAGGAACAGGCGCAGGCCGTCGCAGCGCGCGTAGAGATCGATCAGCGGCGGAGGGAGGCCGCTCGGCAGCTGCGCCGCGGCGGGCGCGACGTCGTGCAGGCCGGCCGGGGCCGCGTCGAGCACGCCGAGCACGCGATCCAGGCCGCCGGGGCCGCCGTCGCCGCGCTCGTCGTTGCGACGCTTGCGGACCACGGTCTCAGTGGCTCAGCGGCATCGCGCCGACCGCGACGATCGGCTCGCCGGCGGCGTCGACGCCGCGAAACACCGCGACCACCCGCGTCCCGGTGGCCGGGGTGGCGACCTGGGCGATCGGTTCACCGGCCGGCCTGGCGTCGCCGGCCGCCTTGGCGTCGCCGGCCGGAGCCGGGGGGGCGCCGCTGGTCGCGATGCTGGCGATCGAGGTCCGCACGCCGCGGTCGTCCTCGACCAGCACGTCGACCTTGCCGGCGCCGAGCCCGGCGCCACCGGAACCGGTGACCGTGATCTGACCGGCGACGCTGATCGTCAGCTCGCCGCGCAGCAGGAAGTCGAGCATGCCGGTCTCGTAGGCCGCGACGTCGGGCAGGATCACGCTGAGCTGCTCGAGGATGCAGTCGTCGTCGATCGCGAACGTCAGGACGTCGTGCTCGACGCGGTAGCGCGCGAGGCAGACCCCGGACGCCGTGCGCAGGGTGGTGCCGTCGTCGCGGTTGGCGGCCATCACGTTGAGCCGCGCGGGCAGGGTGGGCTGCGGCCGCACCAGGCGCGGCCGGATCTCGCTCGACACCCGCGCGGGCTCGGGCAGCGTGTTCGGCGAGAAGTAGCTGCGCGCGATCACGTCGGCGAGGCCGCCGCCGTCCTTGGACGTGAAGAAGTCGCGCAGGTGGTTGCGCGACACGGTGCGCGACGGCGGAGGCACGCCGAGCCGGCCGTAGGTCAGCGCGGCGATCCGCTCGAACCGCGAGCCGAGGTCGCCCGGTCCGCCGCCGAGCGGTTCAAGGTGGGCCGCGGCATCGCCGCGCACGCGCGACGGTGCGCCGAGGTCGCCGAGCGTGTGGAGCATCGCGCCGGCGGCGACCAGCGCGGCGGCCATGTAGCGCGAGCGCTCGCCCGGCGTGGCCGCGCTGACCGCCTTGGCGTACTGGTTCAGGAACTGGTCGAGGTTGAACGGGTTGGTCTTGGCGGTGAGCCAGTCGGGCGCGGCGATGCCCTTGTCGGGGACCGAGGCTCGGTCGAGCAGATCGCGGACCTTGTCGGTCAGGCCGCGATCCGGCGGGATCCAGCCGGCGCCGGTCGCGGGATCGAAGAAGTGATTGGCGCCCTGGCTGGCAGGGATGTCGGCGAGCGCGGCGCCGGCGGTGAGCCACGCGAGCGCGGTCTGGCGGCCGCGGCCATCCGGCACCGAGCCGTGCGTCGGCGACAGCAGCTTGAGCGCCGTGGTGAGCGCCGGGGCGTCGGCCGGCGGGATCGTGAGCGGCTCGAACAGCCCGCCGACGAAGCCGAGCGAGACCAGCCGCTTGTGCAGCCGCGATACCAGCGCCGCCTGCTCGGCCAGCCCGGCATGCGTGGTCTGCGGCTCCCACGCCGATGCGGTCGCGGGCACCAGCGCGAGCACGAGCGCCAGCGCCAGGCGCCGCAGGAGCCGCGCGCGCGTCACTTGCCACCTCCGAGCGTCGTCGGCAGCAGCGTCTTGATCCGGGTGTAGATCGTCTGCGCGAGCGAGTTGGCGTCGTCCTGCGACAGGCACTGGTTCGTGCCGCACGTGAGCAGCACGACGATGCCGCGCGGCGCATCGAGGAACCCGACGCCGCGGATGTCGTTCTCGGACGCGATGAACGACCGGCTCGCGACGTCGTCGCGCTCGGAGATCCCGGGCAGCTGGGTCATCAGCTCGTCGTAGCGCTCCTGCGCCTTGCCGGGGTCGAGCCGCCACAGCCGGAGCGCGACGTCCCAGGTCTCGGGCCGGCCGAGCGCCTTGAAGTGCTGCGACGAGTAGATCGCGGTGTCGGGCTCGTCGGACAAGGGGCCGGTCTCGAACCCGCCGTCGTACCTGGTGCGGGCCTTGATGTCGGCCTCGGTCAGGAGCTGCGCCGCGACCACGTACTGGCCCTCGCCGCGGCCGGGCCGCAGATCGTCGCCGCTGCGCGGCCGGCGCCCGTCGAGCTCGGCGCTCGCATCGGCGAGCTCCCACTGGGTGAGCGCCGCGACCGCCGTGCCGGCGCCGACGAAGCGCAGGTGGCGGGCGTGCGACAGCTCCTCTGGGCGAAGTCCATCCGCGGGCCGAGATCGCTGAACCGCCGGTCGCTGCGATACGCGATGAAGCCGCGCTTGTAGACCAGCAGCGTGAACTCGGTGACCCGCGCGCCGCCGGGCAGGCGATCGAGCCGGGGCACCCGGTAGTTGCCCGCCGCGTCGGTCGAGCCGACGAACTCCTTGGACCCGGCGGGCTCGGCGATCCCGGCGCCGCGCTCGAACGTCCACGCCGCGTAGACCAGCGCGCCGGCGATCGCCGCGTGGGTCGTGGCGTCGACGACGCGGCCGTTGAACGGCCCCTGCAGCGAGCCGGGCTCGGCGGCATCGGGCCGGACCCGGAACGGCGCGGTGCGGATGGCGGTGTCGACGCAGCCGCCCAGCGAGGCCAGCGTCAGAGAACTCAGGATCGAGAGCGCTGCACCGAGCAGCGCACGGATCGCGAGACGGTGTGCGAGGTTGGCTGCCACGGAGCCGGGCCGTCTTAGCAAGACCGTCATGGCGTTGCAAACCGGCCGGCAACCATTCCCGCGACGCGTGGTTGTTGAGACACTTGGATCGGGTTCAATGTCGGGGAAACGATGCGTTGTTCGATGTGCGGCCACGAAAGCCCAGCCGGATCGTCGTTCTGCCTGAACTGCGGCAGCTCACTGGCGCCGGCCCTGGCACCGACTCAGCTGCCGCCGCAAGGGTTGCCTGCCATGGTGGTGTGCGGTACCTGCCGCGGTGAGAACCCGCCGGGGATGAAGTTCTGCCGCAACTGCGGCAGCGCGCTCGCACCGGCCGCGGCGGGAGGCCGGCCGGCGATGGCCGCGCCGATGCCGGGTCCGCCGGGTCCGATGCCGGCGGCGATGGCGGCGCTCGGCGGTCCGATGCCGGGCATGCCGTCGGGGCCGATCGGCGGATTCCCCTCGGCGCCGCCGGCGGGCCCGGGGTACGGCCCGGTAGGAGGCATGCCCGGGCTCGCGATGGAGCCGGAGCCGTCGGGCGCGCGCGTCGCGCAGGGCAGCACGATCGCCTGTCCGCGCTGCGGGACGCAGACCCCGCTGGGCTTCGCGTTCTGCCAGCAGTGCGGCCTGAACCTCCAGGGCATCGTGCCGACCGAGGCCGCGTCGAGCGCCCGGCCGCGCGGCCCGGTCGCCGTGGCGCCGCTCGCCGGCCGGAGCGACGGGCCGATCGACCCGCACGCCGGGACGATCGCGCAGGACGAGGTGTCGTCGGGCGCGGCGGCGGCGGCGCGCGCGGGCGCGGCGCTCCGTCCCCACACCGGCCCGGGCTGGGGCACCGCGGTGCTGGTCAACCGCGACGGCTCCGACGGCCAGCGCTACACGCTGAGCGGCGAGTACGTGGTGGTCGGCCGCGCCGGCGCCGACATCGCGTTCGACGACGATCGCTTCCTCGCGCGCCAGCACGCGCGGCTCGAGCGCGGCGGCGATGGCGTGGTCCGGGTCCATCCGATCGACGCGCTCAACGGCGTGTTCCGCAAGGCCGACGCGCCGATCGACCTCGTCGACGGCACGACGCTCCTGGTCGGCCGCGAGGTGCTGCGCTTCGAGCGGATCGATCCCGAGGAGGTCAAGGGCTTCCCGCTGGTCCGCCACGGCGTCGCGCTGTTCGGCTCGCCGCCGCGCGAGCCGTGGGGCCGGTTCGTCCAGCTCGTGCCGTCGGGCGGCTACCGCGACATCCGCCACCTCGTCGGCGAGGAGATCGTGCTCGGCCGCGAGGAGGGTGACCTGGTGTTCCGCGACGACGCGTTCCTGTCGCGGCGCCACGCCGCGGTGACCTGGGACGGCAAGCGCGCGCAGATCACGGACCTCGGCAGCTCCAACGGCACGTTCGTGCGCCTCATCGGGCCGACCGTGCTTCGGCACGGCGACCACGTCCGCATGGGCGATCAGCTCCTGCGGGTCGAGCTCGAGGACCACTTCCTGGTCGGCGACCTCGACAGCAAGCTGCCGATCGACGTCGCCGAGCCGTGGTCGGGCGCCGGTGACCGCGGCCCGCTGCTGGTGGTGTGCGACGGCATGGGCGGGGTCGACGGCGGCGAGATCGCCGCCGAGCTCGCGACGCTGGTGACCTGGCGCGAGATGAAGCGCACGCCGGACACCCGCGATCCCGAGGTGTTCGCGCGCCTGCTGCGCCGCGCCGTGCGGATCGCCAACCACGACGTCCACGCCATGGCGCGCCGCGAGCCCGGCCTGCGCGGCATGGGCACGACACTGTCGGCCGCCGGCGTCGTCGGCGACCGCCTGATCCTCGCCACGGTCGGCGACTCGCGCGCCTATGTCCTGCGCAGCGGCGCGCTGGTCCAGGTCACGCGCGATCAGTCGCTGCAGTCGGCGCTGCTCGCGGCCGGCCACAGCGAGAACGAGGCCGCCAGCGCCGGCGGCGCGATCCTCCAGGCGCTCGGCGTGGCCGACGACGTCGACCCGTCGCTGTCGATGATCGAGCTGCGGCCTCCTGTCCGAGCCGCACACCGTCGCCGAGTCGGTCAAGCTCCTGATCGCCGCGGCGCGCGCCGCGGGCGGAAGCGACAACATCACCGCGCTGGTCTGCGAGCTGTCGGGAGACCGGCTGCGCCCGTCCGCCGGCGAGGATGACCTCCCGACCTTCCGGGAGTTCGATCCGCAGCAGGAGGGCGATCCGGCGCTGACCTCGACCTCGTACGTCGCGCGCCGGCTCGCCGCGCGCATCGGCCTGCCGACCGCGTCGATCCCACCGACGATCCCGGTGACCGGCCAGCACGCCGTGCTGCGCTCGCAGATCGGCATCCGGCTCCCTGCGACCGCCCTGCCGGTCGAGGGCGTCGATGGTCCGGCCCGCCGCAGGTTGCGTGACGCCGGTCTCGCGTGGTGGCCGTACGCCGCGATCGCCGTCATCGCGTGCGCGATCGCGTGGTGGCTCGGCGGGCGGTGATACCATCGCCTCGTGCGGGTCGTCGTCGACCATGTCGCAGGGACACGCCGTGGCCAGCGCCAGGAGTTCCCGGC
>VBLP01000014.1:14760-28129 GCA_005887925.1 Deltaproteobacteria bacterium
TGGCCACCGCGTCACCGAGACCCCGGTGGTCCGAAACATTCCGGTGGCGGTCGAGTTCGGCCCTGGTGGCCCGCGCATCCGCTTGTTCGTGGGAGATGACAAGGCGATCGAAGCACTGCCTCCCGCCCCGGTCGAAGTAGCTCGCCCTACATGGCTCGTGCCGGTCGCCATCGGCGCGGCGATCCTCGTCGTGATCCTGGTGTTCGCGCTGCGCTGCTGAGCGGGCTTTTTGCTGGAATGTTGCGTGCCAAGCCTCGAATGTTCTGCGAAAATTTGCCGACATGACGTGTCCGTCGTGCAACTCGCCGCTGGAACCGAATGCGCGGTTCTGCGGTGTGTGCGGCTATCGACTGGCACCCAATCGTGCGCAGATCGCGGCGTCGGCGTCACCACCCGCGGGCGCGCGGGCGCGCGCGGCTCCCGGCGCCAGACCGCCGGACGCGCAGGCCCGCGCCGCGACACCGGGATCGCCCGCGGCGGCGCTGCGCGGCAACCCCGGCGGCGAGGCGCCGAAGGCCGTGCTCAACCCGTCGTCGTCGGCACGCCCGGCGGCGGCGCCGCGCGCGGGCGGAAAGGCGCGCGGCAAGTCCGGTGACGACGTCTACCTCGGCCAGGTGCTCAACAACCGCTTCAAGGTCGAGTCGAAGATCGGCGAGGGCGGATTCGGCGCGGTGTACCGCGGCGTGCAGCTCGCGACCGGGCGCAAGGTCGCGCTCAAGCTGTTGCACCCCGACATGACCAAGGACGACAACCTCGTCGCGCGGTTTCGCCGCGAGGGCATGGTGCTGTGCAACCTGCGCGACGCGCACACGATCACCACGTACGACTTCGACCAGACGCCCGACGGCACGCTGTACATCGCGATGGAGCTGCTCGAGGGCAAGAGCCTGCACCAGGTGTTCCACGAGGAGGCGCCGCTCGACTGGAAGCGCGTGTTCAAGATCCTCACGGAGATGTGCAGCTCGCTCGCCGAGGCTCACACCCAGGGCATCGTGCACCGCGACCTCAAGCCCGAGAACATCTACCTCGAGTCGCGGCCGGGCAACCCCGAGTTCGTCAAGATCCTCGACTTCGGCATCGCCAAGGTGATGCGCGGCGAGACGATCGATCCGCAGTCGCCGCAGCTCACCGCGACCGGCCAGACCCTCGGCACGCTCGAGTACATGTCGCCCGAGCAGCTGATGGGCAAGCCGCTCGACGGCCGCAGCGACGTCTACGCGCTCGGCGTCCTGGCCTACGAGATGATCACCGGCCGGCTGCCGTTCCCCGACGCCAAGGGCCCGGCCGGCCTGATCACCGCGCAGCTCAAGCAGACGCCGGCGCCGCCGTCGCAGGCGTGCCCGCAGGCCGCCCTGCCGCGCGCCGCCGACCGCGTCATCCTCAGGTGCCTCGAGAAGGACAAGAACAATCGCTACCCCGACGTCTCGGCGCTCGCGGTGGCGCTGCAGGAGGTGATCACCGGCCAGAGCAGCGAGCTGGCGGCGATCAAGCAGCTCCAGATCCCGGTCTCGCCAAACCGGCAGCCGGTGTCGGCGGCCGACATGCTCGAGGCCCGGCGCGGCGATCCGCCGAACCTTCCGGCGCCGAGGGTGCCGCCGCTCGCGCCGCTGCCGCCGCTCGCGCCGCAGAGGCTGGCGATGCCCGCGGTCCCGGGGACGCCGGTGCCGCCGGGCGGTGGTCCCGCGCCGCTGATGCCGCAGCCGCAGGTGATGACACCGCCGGTCGGCTCGCCGGTGTTCGTGCCGCGCCCGCCGCACCCGACGCCGTTTCCGCCGGCGCCGCTCGCCGGCATGCCGCCGGGCGGCGCACCGCTCGGCACGTATCCCCGGCCGGTGCGCCATCCGCCGGCGCGCGCGCGGCGCGGGCCGAGCAAGTTCGTGTGGTGGGTGTTCGCGCTCCTGGTGATCGGCGCGAGCGCGGGCACCGCCGCGGGCTATCTGCTCACGCGATGATCGATCAAAAGGGGGCTTTCCCGCCCCATTCTTTTCTCTCCCCCGGGCCGGCAGAGCCGGCCGATTCACGACTGGCGACCGCGCGTCGCGTCGCGCGGCATATTTCAATGGTTGCCCAGCACAGGCCGAGCTGGCAGATCAGCGCGCGAGGGCCGCGCGGGCGCGCTCCTCGCCGCGCGCGTCGTCGGGCCCACCGTCGAGCCAGGCCTGGAACGCGGCGCGGGCGCGGGCCCCGTCGCCGCGCGCCTGCGCGATGATCGCGTCGAGCTCGATCGCCTCGGGCAGGGCCGGGGCGCGGGTGCGGGCGCGGGCGCATGCCTCGGCCGCGCGCACGAGGTCACCGGCGGCGAGCGCGCTGCGGGCCGCGCGCAGGTCGGCGCGCGCGGCGGCGAGCACGTCGCGCTCGGGCTCGCCGGGCTCGGCCGCGATGTCGGCGGCCGGCGCCGGGCGGTCGCCCTCGTTGCGCAGCTCGTGCCGGAGATCGAGCGCGCGCATCCGGCCGGCGGCGCGCGGATCGGCGACCCACAGCGCGAGCAGCGCGGTCGCGCAGGACCGCGGCCATCGCGGCGACGTCGGGGAGCGGCGCGCGGAGCAGCTTCTGGGCGCGCTCGGTCCGGCTCTGCGTCGTCGGCATCCGCTTGGTGCGGTCGTTCTCGGGGTCGCCCGACAGCGCGTTGGTGGTCAGCACGTCGCCGAGCGCGGGCGAGCGCGGGCTGCGCTCGACGATCGCCTTGCTCGGCGTGCGCTCGACCTGCACCCACTTGCCGGTCGTGCCGTCGACCACCGCGAACACGGCGCTGCCCAGCGTCGCCGAGCCCTCGATCAGCTTGATCGCGTCGTCGAGCGTCCGCGCCTGCTCGAGCACCGTGCGCGCGAGCAGCGCGATCGGGCGCGCGGTCCGCGTGACCCGGACGTCGACCGTCCGCGCCGGATCGACCATCACCGCGATGCCCTCGGCGTTGATCCCGGTGATCACGCCGAGCAAGCCGGGCCAGCCGACGCTCGCCCACGCGATCCGCCCGTCGGGCCGCGCGATCGTGACCACCGGGAGCGCCGAATCGCCGCCGTCGTCGAGCCCGGGCAGCGCCACCGCGCGGCCGATCCACACCCGCGCCGGCGACTGCGCCTGCGCGCCGATCAGCGTGAGGCTGCGCGCGATTGTGTGCTGGCCGGCCTGATCGCTGCGCGGCGACGGCGCGCCGACGTCGAGCGCCGCCTGATCGCGGAGCAGCTCGTCGTAGCCCAGCGCTGCGCCGCTGGCCGCCGCGCCGCGCGCCAGGCCCGCGACCATCCGGCGATCCGCGTCGATCAGCCCGTCGTCGACGAACCGCCAGCGCCAGGCCAGCCGCATCCCGTGCGTCGCCGACCCCAGCATGCCGTCGTCGGGCACCGTCGCCGCGATCGCCGGCGCGATCGCCGCAGCGATCGGCCGCAGCCAGGGCGCGAGCAGCCGACCATGAGACGCTCCGATCGCATGCGCATCTCCCGCGACATGCAGGACCGCCACGCCGCCCAGCCACGCGAGCGATGCATTGCCATACACCAGCGCCGGCGGCTGGCCCGGCGCCGGCGGCTGCCACGCGATCTCGCCCTGGACCTGACCGGGGGGCACCTCGTACGCCACCGCGCGGCGATAGATGAACCAGGCCACGATCCCTGCGACGCCGATCATGGCGACCACGATCACACCGGCGCGCCATGGCCTGGCAACGCCTGCTCGGCGACCGCCGATCACGAGATCCGGCATCGCGATCCGTAGTACCGCGAACCGGAGGATTTGGAAGCGTCGCGCCGTCGGTGCGCGCCGATTTCCGCATTGACCCCTCGGGCGCTGGTTGCTACGTTTGCAGGGATCGGATTGGGCCACCTCGGGTCTCTTGGATCTGGTGGATCTGGCGACCTCGGTTGCGGCATCGGGGCTGTTGGGAGCGGGTGACCGGACGCTGCTCGTCGCCGTCATCGGGCTGCTCTTGCTCGTGATCATCGGCCTCGTCGCCGTCGCGGTGCTGCTGCGCCGGCGCAACCGCATCCACGCGTCGCTGAGCCCGCTCACCCCACGCCCCCGCGCGCCCGCGAGCGCACCTCCGGTGCCGGCGGCACCCAGGTCCCGGCCGCGGCCCGCCCAGCATGCGCGCGGCGGCGGCGCCGGCGGCGGCCTGGCCGTGGCGACGTCGAGCGCGATGGTGTGTCCCACCTGCCGCACCGAATATCACGGCATGACGTACTGCACCCGCGATGCGCGCAGGCTGGTGCCCCCCGAGGAGATGCTGGGCGGCCCCGGCCTGGGCCCCCTCCGTGCGCTGTCGCGCAGCGCCGGCCTGGTGTGCATGGCGTGCCGCCGCGCCTACGAGCCCGGCCTGCGCAGCTGCCCGCACGACGGCAACGAGCTCGTTCCATTTCCGGTCTACAACGCCACGCGGCCGCGCCGCGCCCGCCCCACGGAACCGACCGGCGTGATCGCCCGGATCTGTCCGGTGTGCGGCAGCAAGTACGGGTCGGGGCAATCGCGATACGACCGCGACACGCCAGCGCGAGGTCGTCGTGGGCGTCCGCGTAGCGGATGGGGTCGGGGCAATCGCGACACGGCGAGCCGAGCGTGCACGCGTTCTGCGGCGAGCCTCAGATCACTTCGCAGAACTCGATGCGGCGGGGCACCTTGTAGGGGGCGAGGTTGCGCGCGCAGTGGTCGATGATCTCCTCGGCACCGCACTTCTGCTTCATCACCACGCGGGCCACCACCATCGCGCCCGCCATCGGATCGGTGATCACGGTGGCCTGCGCCGCCTTGATCTTGGGGAACGCCTCGAGGCAGCCCTCGACCTCGCCGAGCGCGACGCGCTTGCCGTCGACCTTGACGACGTCGTCCTCGCGGCCGGTCAGCTGCAGCCGGCCGGTCTTGTCGATCCGGCCCAGGTCGCCGGTGCGCAGCCATCCGGTCTTGTCGATCGCGCCGATCGCGACCATGCCCGACGCGCGCGCCGAGGCGGGGGCTCGCTCGTCGTCGAACGGGCCGATCGACTTGGGCGACAGCGTCTTGCTCTTGACCCAGATCAGGCCGTCGCTCGGCTTGGTCGCCTTGAGCGGCGAGCCGTCGGGCGCGGTGATCTTGAGCTCGACGCCCTCGATCGGCTTGCCGACGGTGGTCGGGTACTTGCCGGTGTCCTCGAGCGTGATCGTCGCGGCCTCGGTCGAGTGGTAGCAGCTGAACAGCCGGACGCCGTACTTGTCGAAGAACTCGTCGGCGACCGACTGATCGAGCCGCGAGCCGGCGGCGAGGTAGCGCGGCGACTTGACCTCGATCTTCTTGGCCGTCGGCAGCCTCGCGAGCTCGGCGTACATCGACGGCGTGCCGGGCAGGACATCGACCTCGTGCTCGCGGATCAGCTTGCCGATCCGCCGCGCCGAGATCTCCTCCTCGAGGAACATCGTCGAGCCGAGCTTGAGCGTCGGCAGGAAGCCGAGGTCCCAGCCGTAGGCATGAAACAGCGGCACCGCGACCAGGTTCCTGGTGGCGTCGGTCATGCCGAGCGCGCTGATCGCGTGATCGACCGCGGCGATCGTGTTCTTGTCGGTGCGCAGCACGCCCTTGGGGTCGCCGAGCGAGTCGGCGGTGAACAGCACCGCGATCGGGTCGACGCCGTGGTCGGGCGGCGAGCGCTTGTAGACGCTGCAGGTCAAGAGCGTGCCCTGCAGGCGGCGGCGGACCTCGGCGGCATCGCCCGACGCGGCGGGCGGGTGCGGTGCGGCGCTGTACGACGCCGCGGGCGCCGAGCCGGATCCCGCGGCCAGGGTCGGCGGCGGCGCCGATGGCCGCACGACGCGCGAGCGCGGCAGCGTGCTCGGCGGGACCGGCGCGCTCGTGCCGTTGGCCGAGATCGAGCCCTCCGAGCCGCGCGGCCGGGTCACCAGCGCGCGCAGCGGCGCCGCCGCGAGGATCAGCTCGAGCTCGCGCCCGCCCGTCGTCGGATCGATCGGCACGATCGCCGCGTCGAGCCGCGACAGCGCGAGCGCGAGGATCACGAAGTCAGGCACGTTGCCGAGCATCAGTCCGACCCACGCGCCCTTCTTGATCCCCATGCTCTGGAACTCCTGCGCGCGGCGGTCGACCCGGTGGAGGAGCCCGCGCCACGACAGGTAGTTGTCGCGGTACACGACGGCCTTGTTGTTACCCTGGGCCTTCGCGGCCTTGCGGAGCCAATCGTAGAGCAGGGTCATGAAACCTCGTGCCCAAGCCAGAGCCTGAACGGGCGCACTGTACCAGGCGGTTGCCGTCGGCTCAATGTGTGGAACTGGCTTGATTTGGACCGCGATCCGAGCGAACACAAGCGCAGTGGCCGCCGCGCCTCTGCAAAAGCCCGACGAACCCGCCGCCGAGCCCGGCTCGGCCGCCGATGGCTGGGCGTTGCTCGAGAGCTTGCGCCGGCGGCTCGACGACCAGGCCGCGCAGGGCCGCAAGACCCAGGCGCAGGTGACGCAGCTCGCCGAGTCGATCGCCGCCCTCGTCGCCGAGCAGCGCCGGCGGTCGCTGTGGGTCAACGTCAACTCGTTTGTTGCATACCTGGTATTCACTATCCTGTGCGGCGCGGGTTGCTACCTGCTATACCGCAGCCGCGCTCACGAGCTCACCGTCGTGCGCGACCAGGCCGTCGGCGAGCGCGACGCGGCTGTCCGCCGTGCGGACGAGGCGCTCGGCCGCGCGGTCGTCCGGGAATCTGCCGATGCCAGGGCCTGGGAGGTGTACCAGCTGCTCGACGCCGGCCAGCGCAGCCAGGCGGTCGCCAAGCTCGCCGCGCTGCGCGATCAACCGCTGTCGCGGACCGAGCGCGCCGTGCTCGCCGCCCGCGTCCACGACAGCCAGGTGATCGAGGTCGACGCCGCGCTCAAGGCCGCCGCCGCGGCGCTCAAGGCCGGCCGGCCCGGCGACGTGATCAAGCCGCTCGAGGCCGCCCTGGTGGAGCCGCCGCCGGGGGCGCGCAACGCGCTGATCCACTACTACCTCGGCGTCGCGTACGCCCGGATCGATCTGGCGAAGGCCACCGCCAACCTCCAGGCCGCGGTCGCGGGAGACGTCGACCAGGACGACGCGCGGTTCCAGCTCGCCTCGGTGCTCGATCGCAGCGGCGCCTACGCCCAGGCGCGCGCCGAGTACGACCGCTTCGCCGCGGCGCATCCGCAGTCTCCGCTCGCGCTGTTCGCGATGCGCCGCGCGGCGACGCTCGCCCGCATGCCGGCCGCTCCGCCGGCGCCCGGCTCCGCGGGATCGGCTCCGGCTGCGGTCGCACCGATGCCGGCCGGCCCGCCTGCGGTCGTACCCGCCGAGGCCGGATCGACGCCGGGTCCCTCTGCGGGGACCGCACCGAGCCCGGGAGGCTCGCCACCGGCGCCGGGTGCGCCGAGCGCGCCGCCCGGTCCGCGTCTCGGCATGCCCGGGGCCAGCTCGGTTCCCGCGCCGCGCCCGATGCGGCCCTGGCCAAAGCCGGTGGCCCGCCCGGCGCCCGTGAAGCCCCCGCCGAGCGAATCGCCCGCCGATCGCGCCGCCGACCCGCCGGGTGACTGAGTCTGATGGCCGCGCTGGTGCCGCCGCCGCGCCGCGATCACACCGCCGAGATCGGTCCGGTGCCCGCGGCGGTGCGCGCGCGCATGGACGGCGTGTCCTGGCACGGCGGCGACCCGCGCTGTCCGCGCTGGGCCGATCTGGCGTACCTCCAGGTCGATCACGTCGGGTTCGACGGCATCGCGCGCGGCGAGCTCGTCGTCGCCGCCGCGCTCGCCGGGCGCGCCGTCGCGCTGCTTCGCCGGCTGTGGCAGCTCGGGTTTCCGATCCGGCAGCTCCGCCTGGTCGACGACTTCGGCGCCTCCGACGACGCCTCGATGGCCGCGGACAACTCCTCGGCGTTCAACTTCCGCTGCGTCGCCGGCACCCAGCTCCTGTCGCAGCACGCGCTCGGCCGCGCCATCGACATCAACCCGGTCGAGAACCCGTGGCGGCGCCCCGATCGGATCCTGCCCGCCGCCGGCCGGGCGTTCGCCGACCGCAGCGCGATCCGGTCCGGCATGATCGTGCGCCCCGGGCCCGTCGTCGCGGCGCTCGACGAGCTCGGCTGGGAATGGGGCGGCGACTGGTGCCACGCGTTCGACGACCACCACGTCGTGTGGTCGCGCGAGATGTGACGCCGCCGCGGGGCGACGATCCGGCCGGTGGTGTACGCTCGCAGCGATGCCTCAGGTCGTCGAGCTGCCACCCATCGGCCAGGACGCGCGCGGCGCACTGCTCGCGCTGGTCCGCATTTGCAAGGAGACTCCCGCCAAGGGTGAGCCGTTCCGCGAGCTGCGCACCCGGCTGCGCGCCGCCAAGCTCTGGGAGCGCGACCGACCCGCCGTGCTGCTGCGCTTCCTCGGCACCGGCGGCGCCACCGCGATGCCCTCGCTGTTCATGCAGTCGCTCGCCGCGGCCAACGGCGACGACGAGACCGCGATCGCCGTGCTCGACCGGCTCTGGCACCTGAACCCGCTGCTCGGCAAGACCGTGCTCGAGCTCGTCGCCCAGCGCGCCTACCACAAGGACGAGATCTACAAGCACCTGGCCTCGGCGGCCTACCGCGGCATCGTGCCGTCGCGCCCCGGCCTCGAGACCTGGCTCCAGATCGCGATCGGCACCGGCCTGCTCCGCACCGTCGGGATCGCCGTCACCGCCGGCCCGCGCGCCGAGCGCTACATCGCGCTCGCCGGCGGCCTCGACGTCGACGAGTTCCTCGCCGAGGACCGCCCCGAGCCCGAGCCCGTGGTCCCGCAGCTCGCCGAGGACGACGCCGTCCCCGAGCCGGCCGCGCCCGACGCTTCCACCCCGGCGGCCGCCCCCGCCGGCTCGCTGCTCCCCGCGCCGCTGCGCCACCTCGTCATCGAGGGCGTCCCGAGCCCCCGCAACCGCGACCGCGTCGTGCCGACCTCGCGGTTCGTCCAGGGCTTCACCGACGACATCCTCGACGAGACCCGCCACCGCATCGCCGCCTGGTGGGCCGACGCCGGCCGGCCGGCGCCGACCTACGAGCCGTCCGACTTCGGGCTCGATCCCGAGGCCTGGGTCGAGGGCGCCGACGAGGTCGTCTACCGCGTCGCCGTCGCCGCCGCCCTCGCGTTCCGCCTCGATCGCGATCGCGCCGCCGTGCTCGCCGCGTTCCAGGCGCTCGACAAGGCCGGCGTCCTCGGCGACCTCTACCAGGGCACCGTGCCCGAGAACCTGCCGGCCCAGGTCGACGCCCGCGCCCTCATGCTCGCCTCGCTCGCCGCGCGGCGCTGCGCCGAGGTCCCCGAGCTCGCCGCCCAGCTCGACAGCCGCGCCTCCGCCGCCGAGGCCTTCGCCTCGCTCGACGCTGCCCTCGGCCGCGGCCTGTTCCGCACCGAGCTGTTCTGGATCATGGCCATGCTCGCCAAGCTCGGCGTCCTTCGCTACCCCGACCTCGGCGACTTCACCGTCACCCCACACCGGATCGTGCGCGACACCCTGTTCCGCCTCGGCTTCCTCGCCACGCCCTACGCCAACGACGGCCCGGCCCTCACCGCCGCCACGCGCGCCACCCGCCGCGCCATCCCCGACGGCCCCGCCGACGAGATCCTCGCCACCTTCGCCCTGGCCTGCGGCTGCGCCTACGACTGCACCCACCGCAGGACCTGCGACTATCCCTGCCGCGAGCGCCTCGAGTAGCGCGCCGCGCGACGGCGGCGCCAGCGTGACGAGGAGCACCGGGTACCCCCGTGTGCTACGCTCGTCGCAATGCTACCTGCCTTGATCGTGGGCGCGCTGACCGCGTGGTACCTGGGGCTCCGCGCGGGAATCAGCGCCGCGGTGGTCACCGCTGTCGCGATGCTCGTCACCATGTTCGTACCCATCCCCGGCATCACACTCGCTATCTATGCGCTGGTCCACAGCGGACGACCACTCCCAGCTGGCTGTCCGGGATGACCGGACAGGCGACTTCGTGGGCCCGCAAGCTGATCAAGAAGAGCTGAGCAAGATCCCGCGCGGACTGTGGAATTTGCCATAGTCGCCGGGGAGTCCGGTCCCAGTTGGGGGCCCCACCCCCAGGTTCTGCGACGATCGCGCGCAGTGGAATCGCCGAGTTGGGCGCGGCATGCAACGTGTAAACGCTGCGCAACATGCGCACCCCCTTCCTTGCTGCCGCACTGGGTCTTGGTCTCGCAGGCTGCCTCGTAGGCGATGCCAGAACTCCTGCCGCAGGGGGTGACGATGACGGCAACGGCTCGCAGGGCTCCAATGGCTCCAACGGCTCGAACAACCCCACGCCCAAGGTCGATGTCACGGTCGACCGGACGACGGTCGCGAGCGAGCTGCACACCAACAATCCGATCAACGTGACCGTGACGGGCTCGGGCGGCTTCGCCGGCGACGTCGCGCTGTCGGGCAGCATCGTCGACAGCACGGGCACCGCGATCGCCGGCTGGGCGGTGGACTTCAACCCGGCGACGGTCACGCTGTCCGCCAACGGCACGGGCAGCTCGGTCGCGACGCTGAAGATCCCCGGGCTCAACACGGGGCTGGCGGGCATGCTCAAGATCACGGGCGCCAGCGCGGCGACGACGGGCACCAACATCGCGACCATCCCCGTGAACGTGACCAACCAGGTCACCTTCTCGGTCAAGGTCGACAACGCGACCGGCAAGTGCGTCTACACCGCGGACTCGGGCACCGTCGGCACGCCCGTGAAGCTATCGCTGGGCACCAAGGTCCGGTTCTTCAACACCGGCACGGCCAACCTCGTGATCCACAGCGGCGGGGTCATCTCGCACCAGGGCCAGGCCCCGAACGGGCTCGCGGATCCCGTGACCGAGCCGAACACGGCCTACGAGCAGATGCCCACGGGTACCGGCGCGGCCACCTGGTACTGCCATGATCCGGCGACCGACCTGAGCGCCAACGACCCGCGTTTCACCGTGCAATAGCGTCGACCACAGAAGCGATGAGGCAGGCTGCTCGGTGGCCTGCCATTGTTGTTCCGGAGCAGCATTGCCTTCGACCCTGCCGATCATCGTCTATCGCCGGCCATCGACCAGGCGCCTGCTCACGCGAGGGCGGCAGATGAAGCGCGTGGCGTGGCTGGCGCTTGTGGCGGCGTCGGCGTGCGGTTCTTCGTCGATCCGTCTCGAAGATCTCGATGCGGCGGCGCAGGATGCGAAGTGCACGCGGCTGGCGCGCTGTGGCCTGGTCGCCTCGCCGGCAGCGTGCGATGCCTACTTCCGCAGCCCGCCGCCGAGCAGCTACGGTCCGGCCAAGGCGGCCGGCAAGCTCGACTTCGACGGCGAGGCCGCCCGGCAGTGCGAGGACGCGCTCGCCGCCCTGGGCTGCGATCCGACGGCGCGCGAGGTCCGGGTGGCTCCCGATGCGTGCCGGAAGATGTTCCGCGGCCATGTCGCCGACGGCGATGCGTGCTCGTTCGATCAGGAGTGCGCCTCGGCGCGCTGCGCGCTCCCCGCCTGCGGCGACGGCGTGTGCTGCATCGGCGCGTGCGGTCCGACCCGGCCCAGCGGGCATGCCGGCGACGCCTGCGATCGAACGTCGGAGTGCCTCGACGGCTACTGCGATACCGACCACACCTGCCACGCGCTGGTCGCGGCCGAGGCGAGCTGCATGGCGGACGAGCAATGCGACTACGGCCTCGCCTGCGAGCGGGCGTCACCGTCGCTGCCGGGCAACTGCAAGAAGCTGCCGAAGCTCGGCGAGCTGTGCCCGTACCAGAGCTGCGCCGGGCTGAACACGGTCTGCGACGCGACCACGCACTGCGTGGCGCTGGGGCTGCCGGAGGCGCCATGCACCGCGAACGGCGACTGCTCGCCGTTCGCCGAGTGCGACATGACCCGGCACGTCTGCGTCGAGCTGCCGACCCTCGGCATGCCGTGCGATGTGGGCTGCGCCGGGGAGGCGTGGTGCAATCGCGAGAACCAGGCCGGGACGTGCACGGCGCCCGAGCCCAACGGCACGATGTGCGACGAGGCGGACAAGTGCGCGAGCCAGAGCTGCAAGCCGGGGCCGGGGTTCGACTCGTGCCAGGATTATCCGACCTGCTTCTAGCTAGCTAGAGCTTGCCCGGCAATTCCGAGAGTTGTCGAGGGGAGAATTGTCAGAGGGACCGTCTAGGGTGACCGCGAGCATCGTGCGGCTCGAGGAGACCCATGCCACCGACGTCACGCCGGCCACGCAACCGGCAGCCGGAGCTGTTTCCGCGTTCGAAGCAGGCAGCCATCGAAATCGCGCCGAATCACCGGCTCGTCCAGATCACCGAGGAGATCGACTGGACCGAGCTCGAGGACCTGGTGCAGGCGATTCGCCTCAGCAAGCTCAAGAGCGCGGCTGGCCGGCCAGCACATCTTCGGGCGTTGATCGGGGCGTTGGTGTTACGCGCGCTACGATACCGAACGATCCGCGACCTGGAGGATCTGATCCGGTACTACGCGCCAGCGCGATTCCTCTGCGGGTTGACCGAGACCAAGTGGAGCCCGGATGCCAACACGATCTGGGACTTCGAGCAGCTGCTCGGGGAGGAAGGGGTCAAGCTGATCAACGAACGTGTGGTGAAGTGGGCGGTGGAGGAGAAGCTCGCCGATCCGACGGTCGTGGTCGCGGACACGACGGCGCAGGAGGCGGCGATCCCGTACCCGAACGAGATGAACATGATGGCGACATTCGTCTCGGCGGTTGCGGCTGCGAGCAAGCATGTCGGAGCGGCGTTGCAGGGCTTCGTGAAGCGAGCCGGAAGCCTGTTTCAAACCGCCAAGAAGAAGCTGCGGGAGTTTCGGCTGTTCGCGAAGGACAAAGCGAAGGCCGTGCGGATGAAGTTGACGTCGGCGATGGCGAGGATCGTCGAGCAGGTGCAGGACGGGCTCGAGCTGGCATTGGACGAGGCGTCCCGACAGAAGATGCGGCTCACGAAGTATCGCAAGGTTGCATGGGCGAAGCTTCGAAAGCTGCACGAGACGATGGGGACGTTGCTGCCTCAGATCCGCTACTGGATCAAGACGGGCTGGGTCGCGGCGAACAAGGTCGTGAGCCTACAGATCCCGGAGATCTACTCGATCGTTCGCGGCAAAGTCGGCAAGAAGGTCGAGTTTGGTTTGAGGTGGGGCATGACCCGACTCCGTGGCGGATTTGTGATCGCCACCCTGGGGAAGGACAAGAACGAGCTGGTCGACTCGGCCTTCGCGGTGCGCGCGGCGAAGGATCACAAGGCGCTGTTCGGCAAAGCGCCGAAGGCCTACGCGTACGATCGCGCCGGCTGGAGCGAGGCCAACGTCGCCGAGTTGACGGAGCTGGGCGTCCGCGCGGTGGGCCTGGCCCCCCGCGGCAAGGCGAAGTGGCAGGTCGCCGGCAAGGTCAAGGACAAGCTGGTTTCGGAGCGAGCACAAGT
>VBLP01000372.1:0-257 GCA_005887925.1 Deltaproteobacteria bacterium
CGATCTCGGAGGTCCGGATCAGCAGGTCGCAAGCGGCCTCGAACTCGGGCCCGATGTGGGCATCGATCAGCGCACTGAGCTGGAGGTGCCGGCTACCGTGAAGAGGATCGGCGGGGGCCACGTAGACGAGCTCCCGTCGTGGATCTCGTAACGTGTCTCCGGCTCGACGAGACGATCGTCGATCGCGGGTAGCGAGGCACCAGCGCGAGAGGTCTCGGACGGCATGCCCCAGCATATCTCGGGAGGTACGCTAGATC